>JAFMCG010000031.1 GCA_017857895.1 Burkholderiaceae bacterium
TTCGCATTCAATAATCAAATGCCCACACTTATCGGTTGTTTCGTTGTTAAAGAGCGGTTCGCAATCATTTACTGAGAGGGCACCAGATCGTCACAAACTTGTTATGTCCGAAGACTTAATTTGTTTGTCACATATCTGTAGTGATTTTGGGATATCTTGATCGAACCGACCAAAGCAACCTGCTCTCTGCTACTGACTGCGCCTACAGTTATTTTGTTTCGTTTCGGAAACTACGTAACTGCAGAGAAACGAGATTATGCACATGTTTTCGAGGACTGTCAAATCGAAGGTGCCTTTTCGTGACTTGTGTCCTTCAGACAACGAATAGTTTCATCAATACGCCCAGAGTACACACCATCGCTAAACCCTGTACTACTTGTTTTTTAGCCTCTCTCCAAATAACTTAACGAGCTTGCTGACCTTCGGGGCAATAACAAATTGGCAGTACCCCTGCTGAGGATGATTCGCAAAATAATCGTGGTGGTAACTCTCTGCAACCCAGAATTTTTGATCTGGCAGAATCTTGGTGCACACCGGTACAGGCCAAACACCAGAGGCATCATGTTTGGCCACAAAGGCCTCGGCTGCGGTTTTTTGTTGATCGTCTTGATAAAAAACAGCCGACTGATATTGCGGCCCTACATCATTACCCTGTTGGTTGGGTGTTGTTGGATCGTGAGTCGCAAAGAAAATTTCCAGTAACACCTCATAGGAAATCACTGACGGGTCATATTCGATTCGAATGACTTCGATATGCCCGGTGTCTGCGCCACAAATCTGCTCGTATGTCGGTCGCTCAACATGTCCGCCGCAATAACCTGGCTCAACCAAGCTGACGCCTTCGAGGGCATCAAAGACTGCTTCCGTACACCAAAAGCAGCCCCCACCAAATATTGCCGTTGCCATTGCTATGTCCTTGTCCGCTTGTGTTGCCTAAGGTTCGAGCGCAAGTATCCAATGCGTCAACGCTTTGGCTTGCTGCTCACTGACTTGCGTTTGTGCTGGCATGGGAATCGCACCCCACTTCCCCCGCCCCCCTTGACGAATCATCTGGCTCAGGTATTCAAATGCCTCAGGTTGTCCAGCATAGCGCTGAGCAACCTGAGTAAAGCCTGGGCCGACACGCTTGGCTTTGACTTGATGACAACCCAAACATGCCATTTTTTTTGCAAGGGCTTGCCCCTGCTCAAAAGTCAGTGCTGGCTCAGTGCTAGCGACCACAGGGCCGCCAAGACACATCGCCAGCGCACCTGCTGCTGCTTTAATCGCCAAACGCATCAGTGACCGCTCCTCGGCTTGCCGTGCTGACCAGGCGAGCAAACTTTGCCAAGACGCCTGTGGTGTAACGAGGCTTGGGTTGAGTCCAATGCTGACGACGGCGGTCAATCTCGGACTGATCAACGTTTAACTGTAAAAGTAACTGGTGCGCGTCGATGGTGATTGAGTCACCCTCTTCAATCAAGGCAATCGTCCCACCAACGAAGGCCTCTGGTGCCACGTGACCGACCACCATGCCCCAAGTGCCACCAGAGAAGCGACCGTCGGTGATAAACCCAACACTTTCTCCCAGCCCTTGGCCAATGAGCGCCGAGGTCGGTGCCAACATCTCGCGCATACCTGGACCCCCTTTGGGGCCCTCATAGCGAATGACGATCACATCGCCAGCAACAATTTTTCTATCCATGATGGCGGCCATCGCCGCGTCTTCAGAATCAAAGACACGCGCAGGGCCCGTAATGACAGGGTTTTTCAAACCGGTAATTTTGGCGACAGCCCCTTCGGTGGCCAAATTGCCTTTCAGGATAGCCAAATGCCCGTGGTTGTAGAGCGCATTATCTAGCGTGCGAATCACATCTTGGTTTGCAGGTGGTTGATCGGGCACCTCTTTGAGTACCTCAGCAATTGTCTGGCCCGTAATCGTCATGCAGTCCCCGTGCAGCAGACCAGCGTTGAGCAAGATTTTCATGACTTGCGGGATACCGCCCGCCCGATGTAAGTCCACTGTTAAATATTTACCGGATGGTTTGAGATCGCAAATCACGGGCACACGCTGACGAATACGTTCGAAATCTTCAATGCTCCAAGGCACTTCGGCTGAATGCGCAATGGCGAGGAAATGCAACACCGCGTTGGTCGAACCACCCACCGCCATAATGACTGACACGGCGTTTTCAATGGATTCACGGGTGATGATGTCGCGAGGGCAGCGTCCGCCGGCATGGACCGCTTCAACCAAAACTTGAGCCGCTTTTTTTGCATTTTCCAACGCCTCGCCATCTTCGTTGGCAGCCGTGCTGGAGTAGGGCAAGCTCATGCCCATGGCCTCGAATGATGAGCTCATGGTGTTGGCGGTATACATACCGCCGCACGACCCAGACCCTGGAATTGCTTTTTGCTCAATGGCCTTAAAATCCTCTTGGCTCATGCGGTTCATGGTGAACTCGCCAACCGCTTCAAAAACAGAAACAATATTGAGGTCTTTGCCCTTGTGTTTTCCAGGCTTGATGGTGCCACCGTAGACGTAAATACTTGGCACATTCATCCGCGCCATGGCAATCATGCCGCCGGGCATGTTTTTGTCGCAACCACCGACAACAACAACACCATCCATCCACTGGCCCTGGACAGCCGTTTCGATACAGTCCGCAATCACTTCTCGAGAAACCAAAGAAAATTTCATCGCCTCGGTGCCCATTGACATGCCATCTGAGATGGTTGGCACACCAAAAACCTGAGGGTTGCCCTTGGCTTGACGAATCGCCTCAACAGCGGCATCAGTCAGTGGTTGCAAACCACTGTTACAAGGCGTGATAGTCGAATGCCCATTGGCCACCCCAATCATGGGATTGGCAAAATCTTTTTCTTGATAGCCCATGCCGTAATACATGGCACGGTTTGGTGCGCGAGTGACACCTTCAGTGATATGACTGGAACGTTCGAATTTAGACATGTTGTCTTCCGGAAAAATTAATCACAAACTCGGAGGTTATTATGAAACATATTTTAAGGAAACGTTCAATTCATGCTCTCATTCCCACAAATCGACCCCGTTGCAATCAGCTTAGGCCCTGTCGCCGTGCACTGGTACGGTTTGATGTATTTGGTGGGTTTTGGTTCGGCTTGGTTGCTTGGACGATGGCGAGTCAAGAAGGGCTTAACCCGCCTCACAAGCGCTGACCTTGAAGACATGCTTTTTGTCAGCATGCTCAGCGCAGTCCTTGGTGGCCGCTTGGGCTACGTTATTTTTTACAAACCAGACTACTACATCCACCACCTAACCGAAATCTTCTACCTTTGGGAAGGTGGCATGTCGTTTCACGGTGGCTTACTTGGGGTTTTATTCAGCCTGTGGCTATTTGCCAGAAAACGCGACTATCGATTTTTAGAGCTCGGTGATTTAATCGCACCGCTTGTACCGCTCGGGCTTGCCGCGGGCAGGCTGGGCAACTTCATCAACGGCGAGCTTTGGGGCCGTCCGACCGACGGCCCTTGGGGCATGATTTTCCCAGCCGCTCAAGACGGCATCGCGCGACACCCTTCGCAGCTTTATCAGTTTGGGCTCGAGGGCATCTCGCTGTTTGTTATTGTGTGGCTGTTTGCTCGGCAACCTAGACCTGTCGGGCAGGTTAGCGCGGTATTTTTAATCGGTTACGGTGTGCTTCGGTTTATTGCCGAATTCGCACGAGAACCTGATGCTTTTTTAGGCTTGCTATTTGCCAATCTCAGCATGGGGCAGTGGTTGTGTATCCCAATGGTTGTGGGCGGCATCGCGCTCTATCTCTTTAGCGCAAAAGCACCCATCCTGAAACAGTCACACTAACCGACTCTTGTCCGGGCTGCAGATTTAACGCGGGGGTCGCCATCGCGTCAGCACTGGCCATCCTGCCCATCAACATTGGGCGACTGCCAACCATTTCGCCGCTGTCGTTCATTTCTAGCGAAATGATTTCGTATTTTTCGTAACCAAACGCTTTGGCCGTCATGTCGGCCTTTTCGCGAAACGCTTGTGCCGCGCGCTCTGTCAAAAGCGAATGGGCATGACGCCGTGCCCGATCAGACAAAGAAAAGGTGACTCGCGACAGTGCCAATTGCCCCGTCAACTTATCAGCAGCCTGGCTGGCCCCCAAAATATCCTGCGACTCAAGAACCAACTCGGCCCGACCGCGCCAAATCGTTGGCTCATTTTTCTGACCATAAATGGGGTAAATCTGAATAGCGCCTGAGCTGATGTTCACACCAGGCGGTTTACCCAAACGCTTTTGAGCATCATTAAGTGACTGTATAAGTTGCGCACTGGCGCCACTCGAATCAGCCGACTCGGTCTGCGCTGTGAAAACGAGCTGGATTTGGTCTTGTTGATAATCAGCGCTCACCGCCGCTGAAAGGCTGAGTTTGGCTTTGTCATCCGCTTGTGCGGTTGCGCCAAGAAAAAAGAGGGCAATCAAGCTCGCCCCAAATATCACCGCGACTCTGGAGCGAGCACTAATCATTGATTACCTCTAATAAATGCCCCGCTGGTGCCGTCGAGACCGGCATCTCGAACCTAGGGTTCAAGTCGGTCGCTTCGTGAAAGGCTTCGAGCACGTCCGCGAAGGACACGCATTCCCGCCTGCCAACCCGCAACCTGAATGCCATAAGCATTGGTTCAGAGAATATATGGTCAAGTCACGAGCACTGCAGGGACAACTGGTTGAGCAATGCTTAAGTCACTTGCGCAGCATCAAGCATTGCATTCATGTCGTCTATCTTACGCTTGAAGTCGCCGACCGACAAATCACCCAAGGGTCCACCGGGGGCTTTCACCACCAAAAGCTCTGCTGCAATCTGAATGGCAGCCATGACAGCGATTTTTTCGTTACCGGCGACCTTACCTGTACCTTGGATTCGGCCTGCGAGTTGGCTCACATGGTTAACGGCTGCCTCAAGCGTCGACCTCTCTTCCGGCGGACAGGATAACGAGTAATCGCGTCCCAATATCTTCGCCTGAACAGTTTCCATTAACTCATCTCCTGTTGCACAGCGCCGGGCAAGCGTTCAAGGACGCCTTCAATGCGCTGGCGCGCTTGTGCGTTAACCTCACGCAACCGCTTAACTTCTGTTTCACGGCTAGCCAAATTTGTCTGCATCGTCTCGTTTTCGCGACGAAATAGGTCAAGAGTGCCTTGCAACGAGGATTTTTCTTGTTCAGCCAAGTTGCGCGATTTTTCAACCGCCACTTCCGCTTGACCTAATGAAGCCTTCAGTTTCAAAGCGTCAGCCTGTTCAACTTGCAACTGGGCCACGAGTGATTCGCGTTCGGTTTCTAGTTGTCCCACTTGCTGGCGCAAGGACTGAGCCTCGCTAGAAAGCGATCGCAACTTTTCAACAAGCTGCTCGATACGATTAGCCAATAGGTTCAATTCATCAATCATGTGCTTATCGTAAAACAATTCCTTGCAATCGTCAGCGATTGTTTCGGTACACTTAAATAAATCTTGCCAAAAACTCTGTCTCGGAGACAAAAAATGACAACCCCAAGTATCCAACCCCGTGAATACGAAAAAATCTCAGCCCTAAAAGTCGCTTTTATTGGCTTAGGCGTCATGGGGTTACCGATGGCTGGCCATTTGGCCCGAGCCGGCCACCACGTTACGGTTTACAACAGAACTGAGGCCAAAGCACGCGCCTGGGCCGCCGAGTTTGGCGGGCAACACGCCACAACGCCACAAAAGGCAGCCGAACAAGCTGATATTGTTTTTTGTTGCGTCGGCAACGACAACGACTTGCGCAGCGTGGTGCTCGGCGACACGGGGGCCTTCGCGGGCATGAAGCCAAACAGCGTTTTTGTCGATCACACCACAGCGTCAGCCGATATTGCTAAGGAATTGGCTGCCATCGCTCACGAAAAAGGACTGGCTTTTATTGACGCGCCCGTATCAGGTGGACAAGCAGGCGCTGTGAATGGCCTGTTGACTGTCATGTGTGGCGGCGATGCTCAGACCTTTGAGCGTATCAAGCCCGTGGCCATGCACTTTTCTCGGGCGGTTACCTTGGTCGGCGAAAGCGGTGCGGGCCAGTTGGCCAAAATGGTCAACCAAATCTGTATCGCCGGATTGGTTCAAGCACTATCCGAGGGCATCGCCTTTGGGCAGGCAGCGGGACTAGACATGAAGCTTGTGCTCGATGTCATCAGCAAAGGGGCTGCCCAAAGCTGGCAAATGGAAAACCGTGGCGACACCATGGTGGACAACAAATTTGACTTTGGATTCGCCGTTGACTGGATGAGAAAAGACTTGGGTCTTGCCATCAACGAGGCCAACCGTAATGGCGCTCGTCTGCCAGTCACCGCATTGGTTGATCAATTCTATGCAGACGTGCAAAAGATGGGTGGCCGGCGCTTTGACACCTCAAGTTTGATCAAGCGCTTAGGCTAAACCATCAGGGTCGGGCCGGCGCTGGCCATACACGGCACGGCTCGACCGCTGACGGAACAAAAGTGTCGATAGCTCAGCCAGCGCTTGCTTGTAAACGTCACGCTTGAATTCAATGACCGAATCCAGTGAAACCCAGTAGGGACTCCAGCGCCAAGCATCAAACTCAGGGTGTGATGTTGCCCGCAAGCAAACATCACCATCTTTGCCCACCAGCCTTAATAAGAACCAAATTTGCTTTTGCCCACGATAATGCCCACGCGAATCACGCCTAATAAAATGATCAGGCACATCGTATCTGAGCCAATCTTTGGTTCTTCCCAATATCCGCACATGTTCGGGCATCAGCCCGACTTCCTCGTGCAGCTCGCGAAACATAGCCTGAGCAGGACTCTCACCAACGTTGATGCCCCCTTGCGGAAACTGCCAGGCGTGCTCCCTAACGCGCTTACCCCAGAAAACCTCATTTTTCTGATTTACGAGGATAATGCCGACATTGGGGCGGTAACCTTCTCGGTCTAGCATAGCCGCACCCATCGAATTCAATACAATTGGTACAAATTATACGGACTGATTACCGATTCACCTTACTTAATTCTGCGAAACCATGCGAGCCAGTGCCTTTCACATCAGCACCACCAAAGAAGCCCCCAATGACGCGGAGGTTGCGAGCCATCAATTGATGTTGCGATCTGGCATGATCCGCAAATTAGCTGGCGGCATTTACTCATACATGCCTTTGGGTTTACGGGTTATCCGAAAAATTGAAACCATCATCCGCCAAGAGATGGAAGCCGCTGGCGCGCTCGAGCTTTTGATGCCGATCGTGCAACCGGCTGAACTTTGGGAAGAGTCAGGTCGCTGGGAAAAGTACGGTCCTGAACTGTTACGCATCAAAGACCGCCACCAACGCGACTTTGTTTTGCAGCCCACCTCAGAAGAAGTGGTCACTGACATTGCGCGTCATGAAATAAAAAGTTGGCGCCAATTGCCCGTTAACTTCTATCACATTCAAACGAAATTCCGCGACGAGCGTCGTCCTCGCTTTGGCATCATGCGTGGGCGTGAGTTCACCATGAAAGACGCCTATTCTTTTGATCGCAACGTCGATGGCGCCATGCAAAGCTATCACCGGATGTTTGATGCCTACCACCGAATATTTTCGCGTTTGGGCCTGACCTTCCGGGCCGTTGCCGCCGACACCGGATCCATTGGTGGGTCTTCAAGCCATGAGTTTCAAGTCATCGCTGACATAGGCGAGGACCAAATTGTTTACGATCCCGCCAGCGACTACGCTGCCAATATTGAATTGGCACAGGCACCATGCCTCATTGCCAGTCGTGGCGAACCCAGTCAAACGATGCAGAAGGTACACACACCGAATGCAGCCACCTGCCAGCAAGTCAAAGAATTACTGTCTATCGATTTGCAACAAACCGTCAAATCTATTGTGTTGGTGACCGAACCTGTCGCCAGCAACATTAAAGTCTGGCTTCTTTTGTTGCGTGGCGATCACGACTTAAACGAAATCAAGGTCGGTAAATTGCCCGGCTTTGAAACTGGCTTTCGGTTTGCAACCGAAGAGGAAATACAAGCTCACTTTGATTGCAAGCCCGGCTACTTGGGGCCCGTGGGCCTAGCGCCATCGGTCAGCATCGTAGCCGACACAACAGTCAGTAACATGAGCGACTTTGTGTGCGGTGCCAATGAGGCGCCCTATCACCTGCAAGGTGTTAACTGGGGCACAGACCTACCAGAACCTATGATGGTGGCCGACGTGCGCAACGTTGTGGCTGGCGACCCAGCGCCCTCGGGCGAAGGCCAATTGAGCTTGCAGCGCGGCATTGAAGTCGGCCACGTGTTTTACTTGGGAACGCAATATTCAGCGGCCATGAAGGCATCATATTTGGATGAAACAGGCAAACCAGCGCTCATGGAGATGGGTTGCTACGGCATTGGTGTGACTCGCATTGTGGGTGCCGCCATCGAACAAAACCACGATGAACGCGGCATGCTCTGGCCGGTGGCAATGGCGCCCTTCGAGGCCGTCATTTGCGCCATCGGTTGGGGCAAAAGTGAAGCCGTTCGTCACGCAGCGACTGAACTTTACGACGCTTTAAGGGCGGTTGGTGTTGACGTTATTCTTGATGATCGCGACTTTAGGCCTGGCGTTATGTTTGCCGAATGGGAACTGATTGGGGTGCCAGTGCGTCTTACTGTTGGAGATCGAGGTCTGGCCAATGGCGAAGTTGAGTTATTGGCCCGGCGCGATACGCAATCCGCGCTGGTAAAGTTAGAACAGGCCGTGGCTTCTACTCAAGCGGCATTGTGCCACTGAAGCAAGCAAATGAGTAACTGACAAATGCCAGCAATCGCTTTAGGCCCAGACCACAATTGGCAGCATGCCCATCATTGGCCGGTGCGCGTTTACTATGAGGACACGGACGCAGGTGGTGTGGTTTTTTACGCCAACTACCTGAAGTTCATGGAACGCGGGCGAACAGAGTGGTTGCGCACCTTAAGTATTGGCCAACAAAACCTGGCTTTGACCCAAGGCGTCGTGTTTGTTGTGTCACAACTCGATATGCAATATATGATACCGGCACGTCTTGATGATGCGTTAACGATTGAAACACTGGTGACTTATGCTGGACGTGCCTCAATAAATTTCGCTCAGCGTATCCGTCGTGAACACGACACAATCGCTCAAGGCAATATAAGGGTGGGCTGCGTGGACGTGAATTCAATGAAAGCCACAGCCCTACCCGTCATCGTTCGTGATCAAATTTCAACATTAACTAAGAGATAACTCATGCCCGACGCTAATCCTGACATGTCGATACTCTCCTTGATTTTGCAGGCTAGTTTGCCTGTGCAATTGATCATGTTGATGCTAATCGTCATTTCAATCGTTTCTTGGACCTTCATATTTTCAAAAAATGCGGCTTTGAAGCGTGCCCGCGTTCAAACACAGCACTTTGAAGATGATTTCTGGTCAGGTGGCGACCTTGGTTCTTTGCACCAAACAGTCTCAAAACGACGTAGCGAACAAGGCGCACTGGCACGCATCTTCGATGCGGGCATGACTGAATTTTTAAAGACACACCAAACGGGCAACGCCCTTGACGGTTCTCGCCGTGCCATGAAAGCGGCTTTCCAGCGCGAGCTCGACGACATGGAAACCAACCTTGGCTTCTTGGCATCGGCCGGTTCGGTCAGTCCGTACATTGGGTTACTCGGCACAGTCTGGGGCATCATGCATGCCTTTTTAGGGCTGGCCAATGTCGAACAAGCCACTCTCGCCGCTGTCGCACCCGGCATTGCTGAAGCCTTGATTGCCACAGCGATTGGCTTATTTGCAGCCATTCCGGCTGTGGTCGCTTACAACCGCTACACCGGCGAAGTGGATCGCTTGGCAACACGTTTCGAGACATTTGTTGATGAGTTTCTCAACATCCTGCAGCGTCAGAGCCGATCATGAACTCCATGCGATCAAGCCACGGTCGCTCGCATCGGCGACTGAAAAATGAAATCAATGTTGTCCCTTACATTGATGTGATGCTGGTTCTGCTGGTGATTTTTATGGTGACCGCGCCGTTAATTACACCTGGGGTGATTGATTTACCCAGTGTAGGGCGAGCCGCTAGCGTGCCCAGCGAGCCTCTTGAAATACAAATCTCTGAAAATGGCGAATTATCATGGCGCAAACGTGAGCCGGGCGCGACCTTTCAACCCGTTCAAAAAGACGCATTGGCACAAACTGTTTTAAATGCTTTGACGCCAGATCAGCCCGTGGTTATTGCTGCCCATGGCAAAGTGCCTTATGAGTCAGTTGTGGCCATCATGGACCGACTACGGGCCAATGGCGTCAAACGACTCGGCTTGCTGGTTGAGCAAAAGCAAGGCGAACAAGCCGTCGACGTCACGCCGCTAGGTCGGTAATGAACCGCAGCCGCAGCCGATCACGCAACCCTTGGTTGAGCGCTCTGCTCAACCCAGATCAAGCACGCGCACTAGCCGCGGCCCTGGGTCTACACCTGCTGCTGGTTGTTTTGATGGTTGCGAGTTGGCGCTGGCAACAGGAAAGCCCCGGCCCCGTTCAAGTTGAGCTTTGGACCGAGGGCAATACCCAACAAATCGTGAGTGCACCAGAACCAGAGCCCACCCCTGAGCCCGAACCCACACCTGAACCCAAGCCAGTCACTAAACCGCAGCCTGAACCAGAGCCCACGCCTGAGCCGGTACCCGAACCCGAGCCAACGCCTAAACCAGAGCCCGCGCCAGAACCTGAAATCAACGTGGCTGAGCTTGAGGCTCAAATTGCGCTTGAGAAAGAACGCGAGCGCTTGGCTGTACAACAAGAGCAAGAGCGACTGCTGGCCTTGCGTCTCGAGCAAGAAAGACAGGCACTTGCCGCCGAGCAAGAGCGTCTGCGTTTGGCGCAAGAACGGATAGAAAAAGAAAAACAAGCCAAGCTCGAAGCTGAAAGACTAGCCAAACTCGAGGCCGACAAAAAAGCCCGAGAACAAGCCGCGCAACAAGCCAAGCTAGAGGCCGAGAGGCAAGCAAAATTAGAAGCTGAAAAACAAGCCAAACTTGAGGCCGACAAAAAAGCCCAAGAACAAGCCGCGCAACAAGCGAAGCTAGAGGCTGAGAAGCAGGCGGAATTAGAAGCTGAAAAGCAAGCCAAAATCGAAGCTGACAAAAAAGCAAAAGCTGAGGCCGCTCGCCAAGTAAAACTTGAGGCTGAGCGAAAAGCCAAAGAGGCAGCGGCTAAAAAGGCCGCTCAAGACAAAGCCATGCGTGACGCGTTTCGAAGCGACGTGCTGGGGGCTACCGGCATTGCTGGTGGCACAGCGACGCGCAACCAACAAGGTGGCGGCGGCGACGCTGCTTACGCCGGCTTAGTGCGCGCCTGCGTCAAACCAGGCGTGTCTTTTTCTACGCCTGTGCGTTCGGGTTCTAACAATCCCACGGCAGAGTATCGGGTATATTTAAAGTCTAACGGTACAGTTGAATCAATGACCTTACGACGATCCTCGAACGTCGACGCGTTTGATCGCGCTGTATCCAATGGCATTCGTCGGTGCTCAACCTTTCCGACCCCTTCTTCTGGGCGCTTTCCGTCGTACATCGACGTTGTGTACCAAATGTACGATTGATCGGAGATCGAATCATGCAACATGCGTTAAATTTATCCATCCTAACGGTAGCCGCCAGAAAAACGTGGGGTTTTCTGCTGGCCTTGACGGCGGGTTTACTATTTGCCACGTCGGCCCAGGCCCAACTCAGGGTTGACATTTCTGGAACCGGTGCGCAACAGTTCCCCGTCGCTGTCGCTGACTTTGAGGGCGACTCGGCCGGCCGTCTGATTGCTGAAGTGATCCGTGCAGACCTGACCCGCTCAGGGCAATTTCGCTTGATCAACACCACCGGCGCTCAACTTTCAGCAAATTCACCATTGGCCTATGCCGAATGGCGCACTCGCGGTGCAGATTATGTGGCCTATGGATCAGTCACCACCACCGGTGAAAACAAGTATGAGGTGCGTTACCGCCTGGCTGATACCATTAACCAAAAGGAACTCGATGGTGTCGCGTTTACCGGGACTGATCGTGAGTTGCGTCGCATCGCCCATCAAATAGCCGATCGCATCTTTGAAAAAGTCACTGGCGTGCCTGGCGTCTTTGCCACTCGCATTGCCTACGTCTTAAAGCAAGGCGGCACTTATGAATTACAGATCGCCGATGCAGACGGTCAAAACCCACAAATTGCATTACGCTCACGCGAACCCATCATCTCGCCGGCTTGGTCGCCCGATGGCCGCAAGCTCGCCTACGTGAGCTTTGAATCAGGCAAGCCTGTGGTCTACGTGCACGAGCTTTCAACCAGCAAGCGCGTGCCAGTGGCGAACTTCAAAGGCAACAACTCAGCACCCGCCTGGTCACCCGATGGTCAAACCTTGGCTGTGGTGCTGACTCGTGATGGGCTTTCACAGATTTACTTGATTAATGCCAACGATGGCTCAAACCTTCGACGGCTTACCCGTTCGCCACTGATTGATACCGAACCTGTCTTTAGTCCAGATGGGCAATCGATTTTCTTTACCAGTGACCGCAGTGGTCGCCCCCAGATCTACCAGATCCCTGTCACTGGTGGTGAAGCCCGACGCATTTCTTTTAATGGTGACTACAACATCTCGCCACGCGTATCACCTGATGGTCGTTCGCTACTGGTTGTGACACGCCGAGCAGGTGAGTTCCGTGTGGCAGCGATTGATCTGAGCAGCGGCTTCGAGACCCTTTTGACTGAAGGACCAAACGATCAGTCGCCTAGCTTTGCACCGAACGGGCGACAAGTGTTGTATGCCGCCAAACAAGGCGGTAGAAATATGTTAGCGGGTGTATCAAGTGATGGACGAATGCGCCAGACACTGTCAATATTGAACGGTGAAATCAGAGAACCCACTTGGGGTCCTTTCGGCGACACACCATAGCGCCAAACGGCACATCCCCTGACATACCGATCGAATCTCCCAAAAGGAAATAGCCATGAAACTGCGCATCGTTAACACGCTCACGGTACTAACACTAGGACTTGGCTTAGCCGCTTGCAGCACCGTGTCACTGGACGACAGTGCCGCTGGTGCTGGGTCATCTGGCACGGGCGGTGCCAGCGGATCAGGCGTGATGGATCCGTTTAACCCCAGCAGCGTCTTGTCTAAAAATCGTTCGGTTTACTTTGAATTCAATAGCTATACCGTTTCGAGTCAGTACGGTGAGCTTGTCAGCACGCATGCGCAGTATTTGACAAAAAATCCCAATCAAAAAATTATGATTGAGGGCAACACAGACGCCAGTGGCGGCACCGAATACAACTTGGCACTCGGTAACCGACGCGCCGAGGCCGTAAGAAGAAACTTGACCCTACTCGGCGCGCAAGACGTTCAAATTGAGACCATCAGTTTTGGGAAAGAAAAGCCCAAAGCTTTGGGTGATACAGAAGCAGACTATGCGGAAAACCGCCGAGCTGATATCGTTTACATTCGCCCTTAACCTGAATTGATGGAAATGGCTGCCATGTTTCGTATTGTTAAAGCTTCACTTGTTGCCTTGGCCTTGAGTGCCACAGTGTCCACCAGTTATGCGTTTACTGACAGTGAGGCACGGACAGCCATTATTGAGTTACGCCAGCAATTGCGTACGCTCACAGAGACCAGTCAGCGCGCGAGCATGCAATTGGCACAGCGCATTGATCGCCTTGAACAAGAAATCACACGCCTTCGTGCACAACTCGAAGAACTGGGTGCTCCCCAAGGGGCTGGTCAGCAATCTGGCTCTGCTGTACAAGAACGAGCCAAAGACAGCAAAGAGCAGTCAGCGTTTGATGGTGCCTTAGATCTTTACCGAGAGGCTAAATATAAAGACGCGGCCGCCTCTCTATCAGCTTTCTTGACGCTTTACCCTGAAAGCGTCTTAGCGCCTACAGCTCAATTTTATTTGGGTAGCAGTTACTACGTGCTTAAAAATAACCAAGACGCGATTAAGGTACTGTCACTGATGGCTGAAAAATTTCCTGACCATGCCCGTGCGCCAGACGCACTGCTTGTGGTGGCGGGTAGCCAGTTCGAGTTGAATCAAAGAACCAACGCCAAAGCCACGCTTGAGAAAATCCTGAAAAACTACCCAGGCACGGCCGCTGCGCAGTCTGCTGAAACCCGTTTAAAACTGCTTTAGCCAACTTCTCTGTTCATTGGTGAACTTTGGGCTGAGTTAAGTTTGCAGCCACAGCAGACCAGCCACCCCAACCACAATTAAGGCCATACCGATTTTTTCTTGAGTTGTGGTTCGGCCATCAAAAAATCGTTTTGACAAGAAATGAGCGAAAAATACCTCCACCAAGGCCAATGTCCGAACATTGGCTGCTGTGGTTAATGCAAAACCAATAAACCATGCTTGAGAGCCTGCCGCCCCCAAGAAACCACCCCAGATCGATATGCGCCAGGCCTTCAGGCAACGCTGCCAGGTGGCTGGGTCACGCCACGTCAACCAGATGGCCAAAACCAGCGACTGATAAAACAAGCCACAAACCAGCGCCCAAGACGCACGAACCAGAAAATTGCCATCAGGCAAAGACAAAATCGCGCCCCTGAAACCCACTGCCGCCACGGCAAAGGCTGAAGCCGCTGCAAGTCCCAGCAAAACTGGCTTATAAACGGATTCGCCACCTGATCCGCTTTGTCTTGGCTGATAAGCCATCCACACCACGCCAAGCGTCGCCACCACAATCGCAGCACCTGTCCCATATCCTAACGGGTCACTGAGCACCAACACGCCAAACAAGGCGATCTGCAAGGGTTCGGTCTTAATCCAAACGGTCACCACCACAAAATCACGCAATCGCATGGCCGCCAGCATGAGCGCAGTCGCTGTGATTTGTGCACTGCCGCCGATGAAAGTAAATAACAAAAATTCAGGGGTCAATGACGGCCAAGGGGCCTTGGTCAGCCACCAGGCCAACAAAAAAAACAAGCAGGCAAAGGGCAATCCGAACAAAAACCTAACCTGTGTTGCGCCAAGCGTGCCTAACTCTTCGGTTAGTCCTCGCTGTATGGCATTGCGCCCCACTTGCAGGGCCGCAGCCACAATAGTGACAGGCACCCACAACCATGGCCAGACATCGGAATCAGCATTCACAGGGCGCCTTCAACGTGAGCATTAAGTAATTCATTAGTGTATTAAAAAAATAACCCTCGACGTTACCCGTCGAGGGTTATTTTTTTACTGAGAGTAACTGCGCAGATGGCTCTATTAGAAGCCCATACCGCCCATACCACCCATACCACCCATACCGCCCATGTCACCACCTGGCATACCACCACCAGCTGGCTTGTCATCAGGCAGTTCACAAATCGCAACTTCCGTGGTCAGCAACAAGCTGGCGACTGAAGCGGCGTTTTGCAGTGCTGTGCGTGTGACTTTGGTTGGATCAAGAACGCCTTGCTCAACCAGATCACCATACTCGCCCGTTGCTGCGTTATAGCCGTAGTTGCCTGATTGGGCAGCAACAGCAGCAACAACCACGCTTGGCTCGTCACCAGAGTTGGCAACAATGGTACGCAGTGGCTCTTCAACCGCACGCAACACCAACTGAATACCGGCGTCTTGGTCGGCGTTATCGCCTTTAACTTTTGAAATGGCCGAACGGGCACGGATCAAGGCGACACCACCGCCAGGAACAATGCCTTCTTCAACGGCAGCACGCGTGGCGTGCAATGCGTCTTCGACACGGGCCTTCTTTTCTTTCATTTCGATTTCGGTCGAAGCACCCACGCGAATCACAGCAACACCGCCAGCCAACTTGGCCACACGCTCTTGCAATTTTTCACGGTCGTAGTCCGAACTGGCTTCTTCGATCTGGGCACGGATTTGCTTAACGCGTGCTTCGATCGATTTGCCATCACCGGCACCATCAATGATCGTGGTGTTTTCTTTCGCCACTTCGATGCGCTTGGCTTGGCCGAGCTCTTCAAGTGTGGCTTTTTCCAACGACAGACCTGTCTCTTCCGAGATCACGGTGCCGCCGGTCAAGATGGCGATGTCTTCCAACATGGCTTTGCGACGATCACCAAAACCAGGCGCCTTAACAGCGGTGGTCTTCAAGATGCCACGGATGTTGTTCACAACCAGCGTTGCCAAGGCTTCGCCTTCAACATCTTCAGCAATGATCAACAGAGGACGGCTTGATTTGGCCACTTGCTCAAGAATTGGCAGCAAATCGCGGATGTTGCTGATCTTCTTGTCAAAGATAAGAACATACGGATCTTCAAGTGCTGACACTTGCTTTTCTGGGCTGTTGATGAAGTAAGGTGACAAATAACCGCGGTCAAACTGCATGCCCTCAACGACGTCGAGTTCGTTTTCTAGGGACTTGCCGTCTTCAACGGTGATGACGCCTTCTTTACCAACTTTGTCCATCGCATTGGCAATGATTTCACCAATGGAATGATCGCTATTGGCAGAAATCGAACCCACTTGGGCGATTTCTTTCGTGGTGGTGCAAGGCTTTGACAGCTTCTTAAGCTCGGCAACAGCAGCAATCACTGCTTTGTCGATACCGCGCTTAAGATCCATTGGGTTAATGCCAGCAGCCACATACTTTAGGCCTTCGACAACGATGGATTGGGCCAAAACGGTTGCTGTGGTTGTACCGTCACCGGCTGTGTCAGAAGTCTTGGAAGCGACTTCCTTGACCAACTGTGCACCGATGTTCTCAAAGCGATCTTTCAGTTCGATTTCTTTGGCGACTGAAACACCATCTTTGGTCACGGTTGGGGCGCCAAATGAACGCTCCAGGACCACGTTACGGCCCTTTGGGCCGAGCGTTGCTTTAACAGCGTTGGCGAGAATGTTTACTCCACGCACAATGCGTGAGCGTGCATCATCACCAAATAGTACTTGCTTTGCAGCCATGAGATTTACCTCGTGAATTCAGTTCTGATCAGTTGATGACGGCGAGAATTTCTTCTTCGCGAATAACCAACACCTCGTCGCCGTCGACTTTGACAGTCTGACCGGCGTACTTACCAAAGAGCACTTTGTCGCCGACTTTGACGTCGAGCGGATGCAATTTGCCATCTTCGCTTTTCTTACCGGGACCAACGGCCAAGATCTCACCTTGATCTGGCTTTTCAGCGGCACTTTCCGGGATGACGATACCCGAGGCAGTTTTGCGCTCGTTGTCCAGGCGTTTGACGATCACACGATCGTGCAGGGGACGCAGGGCCATGAAACACTCCTGTTACAAGTTAAATGAAAAATAAGCGAGGATGAGTTTGTTAGCACTCAACCTCGTTGAGTGCTAATTATAAGGATGAATCAGCAGGTTTCAAGGGGCAGACCCATTTAAAAACCAAAATTTTTATCAAAAAGCGTCCCGCTGACACCTGATTTTTTATTTGGTCGCCGACGCTTTGGCTGCTTTACGCGCCATAAAGTCATTGATGATTTGCGCGTGCTCAGGTGTTTTGTGGGCAATGGCCTGATAAGCGGCAGACAACTCCAAGAGGTTAGCCAAAGAACTTTGTTGCCCTTCGCGCAGCAATCGTTTGGTCATGCGAATCACGTCTGGCGAATTAACCGTCATTTTATGCGCTAGGGCCTGCGCAGTGGCTAGCAAGTCTTGCTCTGGCACGACGCGCGACACCAAGCCCCACTGCAATGCAGTTTCAGCATCAACCGGCTCTCCAGTCAATGACATTTCGACAGCCCGCGCCATACCGACAATCCGCGGCAAAAACCACGCACCACCATCACCGGGAATAATCCCAACCTTCACAAAACTTTCAGCGAAGGTCGCTGTTTGCGACGCAATCCTGATATCGCACATGCAGGCCAAATCACAACCCGCACCGATCGCCATGCCATTAACTGCCGCAATGGTGGGGATTTCGAGCTGATAGAGCGCCAATGGCAAGCGCTGAATGCCGTGACGGTATTCCTGCCGTAACGCAGCCGGCGTCACTTCGGGCTGAATCTGTCGCGCCATCTCGTCAATTTTGCCGCCAGAAGAAAACACCTTGCCCTGAGCGGTAAGAATCAACGCCTTAATGCTGGCGTCAGCCTCTATCCTTGCGAAAGCATCGAGCAAGGCTTCGGTCAAGCCGGTGCCCGTTAAGGCATTGCGCGTTGGCAAGTGGTTTAGCGTCAGCGTCAGCACGCCGTGCTCGTCTTTTGACTCGATCAGTACGTCAGAGGTCATCACTATTGCCTTTAAAAGCTTGGGGTCTTTGAATTTGTATTTTACCGGCCAGATGCCTTCGCACTGATTCCGCCAGCCACACCGAGGTCGGTTTTTTCTAAATCATGCAGTAAAACGCGGGTGTGTTGTGTCGAGATGCCGATTGTTTCTTGCACGGACTTAGATAGCGCTGCAATCAAGGCCGCCTTTTGCGCCTCATCTCTGCCTACAATCAGCGCCACATAAATCAAAGCCATGGTTTGTCCGATTTCACCCGAAACAATAGTGTTCTCAGGTGGGATCTCAACCAGATTGGCGCGCAGTGATGCCAGAGGGGCTTGAATGCTATCTATGGCGGCTTGCGTAACCCCGTTTAGAAGTGACGCCTTTTGGGCTTTACTGTATCCGGTTGGTATTTGTATCGTTAAAATTGGCATCACACGCTCTCTTGATTTGTGGTGTTAGGATTAGGTGTATCAACTCAAGGGTCATAAGCCATTCGCAGGCCCAAACCAGTTTTGCAATCATAGGCTAAGCCTAACAAATTTCCCCTCTTTGGACGACAGTTGCCACGTGTCATCACATCCATCTCCGTTTAAAAGTAAGGGTGGCCTAAGCCGACTCAGTGCCGCACTGGGCTACTCTTGGAAGGGTCTTAAGGCTGCCGTGCGATATGAGGCCGCTTTTCGGCAAGAGCTTGCAGTGGCAGCGATTTTGCTGCCGTTTGCTTTCTATTTAGGACGCTCAGCGATTGAAGTTTTGGCGCTATTTGGTTCGATTGTCTTAGTACTAGTCGTCGAACTCTTGAACTCAGCCGTCGAGGCCGTGGCCGATGCGGTGTCTTTAGAAGACCATCCTTTGCTCGGTCGCGCAAAGGACTTGGGTAGTGCCGCTGTCTTTTTAGCGGTTGCCTTTGCGCTCGCCGTTTGGCTGACCTTTATCTTTTTAAGATTCATTCCAACAACATGACATTTTCAGAAAAACTCAAACACGCTTGGCAAGACACCGATTCCCTTTTGATGGTCGGCCTTGATCCAGACATGGGTCGTTTGCCAAGCAAGTTGGCCTCAACACCCGATGGTTTGTTTGTCTTTTGTCGCGACATTATTGATGCCACAGCGCCCTATGTCTGTGGTTTTAAACCACAAATTGCCTATTTCTCAGCCGTCGGGGCTGAGCCCGTGCTGCACAGGCTGTGTCAATACATAAGAAAAGAGTACCCAGATTTGGTGCTGATGCTCGATGCCAAACGCGGGGATATTGGAGCAACTGCGCAGCAATACGCCATTGAGGCGTTTGACCGCTACCAAGCCGATGCTGTCACCATCAATCCCTACATGGGCTTAGACTCAGCTCAGCCCTATCTTGATCGCGGTGACAAAGGCGTCATCGTCTTGTGCCGGACATCAAACCCGGGAGGCTCAGACTTACAAGCCCTCAGCATTGATGGCGTGCCACTTTATTTGACCGTCGCTGAGATGGTGGCCAAGCGCTGGAACCAACACGGACAGTGTGGCCTGGTCGTGGGAGCCACCTACCCAGAAGAGTTGGCGCGCGTTCGGCAGTGTGTTGGCGACCAAATGCCCTTGCTCGTACCTGGGATTGGTGCTCAGGGCGGCGATATTCTCGCCACCTGCCAAGCGGGTTGCAACAGCAACGGTTCTGGCATGATGATCAATTCATCGCGTGCCATTTTATACGCCAGCTCAGGGCACGACTGGGCGCAAGCAAGCGCCCATGCGGCGCAAGCCACGCGCGACGCGATTAATCTTGCGAGGCGTCAATCAGTTGATTAACAAAAGGGGAACAGAAATGATTCAAGGCCTACACCACGCTGCCTATCGCTGTCGCGATTCGGCCGAAACGAGGGCGTTTTATGAGGATTTTCTGGGGCTTCAGTTGGCCCATGTCCTGCCTATTCACCAAACAAAAACCGGGCGTGACGTCACGGTTTTGCACACTTTTTATCGGATGGGTGACGGCTCTTTCATTGCCTTTTTCGAGGATCCCACGCGCGCCTTTGACTTTAAGGCACAGCACGACTTTGACCTACACATCGCACTTGAAGTTGATGAAGCAACCTTGATTGCCCAGCAACAAAAGGCGCTAGATCTTGGCATGGAAGTTCGCGGTATTTCTGACCACGGCTTTATTCATTCGGTCTACTTCAGAGATCCAAATGGTTACGTGGTTGAGCTGACCGTGGTCGATAAGTCGTTAGATGGCAAAGAAGAACAGGCAAAGGAATTATTGAAGCAATGGCAGGTCAACAAGACCCTGCCAAAGCATTAATGCCTTGGGTCGAATGAATTTCGTTTAAGGCTTTAGCCAAGCGATCAACTGCTCAATAGAAAACACCACTGATGCTTGGCGCACAGCAGCACGGTCACCCGTAAACACCTGGCTAACAGCGGTCACGACGGTGTCCTCTTCTGTGCGTCTGGCAAAACCAAACCACACCAAACCCACTGGCTTGTCAGCACTGCCGCCACCTGGCCCGGCAATCCCTGTTGTCGACAACGCCAAAGTCGCTTGGGGTGCCATAGCCAACGCACCGGCCGCCATTTGTTTGGCCACCACTTCGCTGACCGCCCCGAAGGTTTTCAGTGACTCTTGCGACACACCTAGCTGAGCCTGCTTGGACACATTGGTATAAGTGATCCAACCCTGATCAAACCAAGCGCTACTTCCTGGCACTGACGTAAATGCCCCCGCCAACAAACCGCCCGTACAGGATTCGGCAGTCACCAAATGATCACCTGAGGCGGCCAAATAACTCGCCAAAACCAGGGCTAGGGGGTGTGCCCCTTGTTCAGTTTCTTGCATTGTTAAGCTGCTCCTTGCCAAGCCGGCCATAAAAAGTACCACCACACGGCGATGGGAATGCCCGCGTAAAACGCTGCAATCCAATCGTCAAGCATCACCCCAAAACCACCTTTAAAGTGCTCATCAAGCCAGGCAATCGGCGCGGGCTTGGTGGTATCAAAAATTCTAAACAACACAAAAGCGGCGATTACCACCCCAATATTCGATGGCAACACCCATAGTAACAACCACATGGCGACGATCTCGTCCCAAACAATGCCCACATGGTCGGCCACACCAACCGCTTTACCGGCGTGCTCACAAATCCAAATGCCAAGTATGGCCAACACAACCAGCAATAACCCCAACGCAGGCGCAGCGATCCAATGTTGCAAGGGCCACCAAAGCACCAAAGCCAACACCGTGCCCCAGGTGCCTGAACCGGGTCGAATTAACCCGATGCCAAACCCAAACGCCAGCAAACTGACAGGG
>JAFMCG010000165.1 GCA_017857895.1 Burkholderiaceae bacterium
GCCCGCGCTTACATCCCCGGCCTGAAGAGCGGGGCTTTACGCGCTGGATGGGTAAGCCGATCATCGAACATTTCTGTGCATTGTGTTTGAGGGCGCTGTGCTCGGGTCTTGAATAGCCCGTGCACAAGCCCAGAGCACCCAAGCATTACAAAGGTGCCACAGCCAGTGCAGCCCGCCAGTTGACAAACAAAGCGGCATGTCCAGCTGTCGCGCAGCCATTGAAACGGCGAAGAGGCCAGCGGCCAACCATAAAAAGCGGCTCGCTGAACCGCCAACGCGGGTGGCTAGTTCCAAGCGGCGTGTCAGCGGTGCATACATCAACAGTATGAGCCAAGCGCCGAGATACATGCCGGGGGGAAGCCAATCCAGTGTTGCACGCCATTGATTGACCCCAGCCGTTGTGGCAGCAATAAAACTCAGCGCCAATAACATCGCACCGATCGCGTGTAACCGCGTTTGTTGCCAGCTGATTCTGGGCAGTAGGTAGGCAAAAGCCGCAATGAAGGCGGCAATAAAAAACACATCAAGCAGGCCCGTTAACCGGTTGCCGAACGTGTGGAACAAAAAACTGCCCACGCCAATCAAGCCAATCAAAACGGCGAGCAATCTCGCCGCCCCTTGGCTTTGCGCACGAGACCAGAGCATCCCGGCAGCGATCAAAAATGCTAGGTTGGTCAGCGCATTGATGGGCTCAGACCAAAAGCTCGCATCAGTACGTTCGCAGTAAATATTGACAGCGCTTAACCAGCCATGCATGCGCGAATCACCTCAGCTTCTAATACTCAACATAAGACAGCTTAAGTGGCCATCGTGTCATTCAGATGACTGCTAGTCAGTGCTTAATTACCCGTCACTGTGTTACCCAAAATAATCATTTGTACGATGGGTGCAATAATTTTTTGCGCCTCGTAAACGCCCGCATTGGTCACGTAAAGTGCATCTTCTGATTGCACATGGAAAGCGCTGGCGAGAAGCATTGCCTCAGGCCGGCCCATGTCGAGACGAAAAATCTTGGCAATTGGTTTGCCATCAGCGTCTACATCACCCCGACGAAACACAAATACCCCGGCAGGATCTGCCGTGGCTTGTTGCAAGCCTCCAACCACACCAAGAACTTGTAACAGGGACGGATGACTGCTGGGCAAGTCAAATAAGCCCGGTGTGCTGACTGCACCCATCGCAATAAAACTTTGCCGGTTGCGCTGCAAAACCACTTCTGAACGGGGGCTTAAGACCATGTTTTGGCCATAAAGAACATCTTGATAGGCCAGTTGTTTGACGCCACCGGGCTGACGAATCGTGACATTGATCAAGTGTGGTTCTGCCGTGGCGCCACCGGCCTGAGTAATCACATCGAGTAGCGTCAATGGTCCTTTAATGGCTGAATAGCGACCAGGAGTCTTAACGGCACCCGAAACGAGGACCGATCCAGAAATATCGCTCGAGAGCGTCACCCTGACTTCAGGGCGCTTTATGCTGGTCTCTAGTCTTTTTTTTATCCGTTCGGCCAATGCGATGGTGGTTAAGCCTTGCGCTTTGATCCGACCCACATAAGGGATTTCAATATTGCCGTTGTGGTCAACTCGAACATCACTAAAACGGGTGCCACCGCCTGAAAGCGCGGCAAATATGGCCGGTTCTTTGTCAGTTTGTGCCAGCATCACCGTGAGCACGTCGCCTGGGGCCAAGGTCACAGACAGCACCCCGTCAAGCACCAAGCTGGTATCAACTGTCAGTTCCTCCAGCATGTAAGGGCCTATCGTTGACGCAGATAGTTCAACAATTTCGAAGGTAATCGTTTCACTTTCCTTTGCCTCGACCAAGGTGCTGTAACTCGGGCCAGCAGCAGACAATAGGCTTGCTGCACAGCCTGAAAGTGCCACTGAGCCCACCAAGAGCAACAGTAAAGTCTTAAAAGGGCGATGAAACGACTGAAATGGCTTAAGCCGTGAGTACCGTTGGAATGGGTGGTCAGGCTGATGATTTGAATGTGTCACTGATTCTTACCTATGAAAGAAATGGATCAAATGCATCTTAGCAGTCGTTCATGCTAGTGCTCAACCTCAAATCCGTTCACACTAAAATCGATGCGACAAGTTCACTGCCAGACTGAGACCCGTGTCGTAACTGTTGTTAAGCGTTTGGGTGCCGTCGGCCGACTCGATTTGGACGTTGCCACCGAGCGCAGCGATGGCATAAAAATCAATGGATGTTGCAAGGGTCAAGGCGTAACTGACGCGCGCGAAAACTGGAATTAATCGGTTCTGACCCACGCCACCCGCATAACGCCCAGAATCGTTCAGACGGAATCGATAGTTTCGATATGCACCACCGGCACTAATGGTCCATTGCGGATTGACCTGATAAGCCAACTCCAAACCTGCCCCGCCTGCCGGACCTGCTGGGAGTGGGTTTTTGAGTGTCCATTGATCGGCGATTTGCCAATTGATTGCTAAAAAAGGAAAAAGCTTGTTTTCTCCAAGCTCACGAAAAACGCCAAGACCCAGGCCCAGCGTCAGTGTTTTGGAGAAAGTATTGGTTGCACTGAAAACAGCGCCATAGATGGCTGAGGATGCCGTGCCAACGCCATCCTCTGCCGCCCACTCGACCGAAGGACTGAAACCCAAACGAAGTCCGGGTTTCGGGGCGTACTCAAGGCTTAAACCAATGCTTGGTGTGCTGATATTGCCCCAAGGCGCTTGGCCACCGAAAGCGGCTGGGTTTTGCCAAGACCAGCGCTCATAACCATAGCCGATGGTGGCGCCCACATTAAAGGCCGCATTGATTTGATGCCTGACACGAAGTCCCGCATCAAACGAGTACCAGTCAAAGTCACCACCTTGGTTCAAATCGGTTTTAAACTGGTTGACATTACTCACTGAAAATCGTGTTTCGGTTGATCCCGTGACCATGGGTTGCCCATTAACCGACCAGGCAACGCAAAGCATGACTGCGGTCAATAGCAATCGAGTCGTGCCCAATTCATTGGCTCTATTTTTTGCGCGCTGCGATTGGTCGTAACCCATGCCTGTTGGCTCCCAATTGTCGACAGATGCTTTAGAGTAACTGAATAAGCTGCCAATCGGACTTAATTAGCGCCATCGAAAATACCTTGAAAACTTTCTACACAGACCATTTCGTTTTGCCTTTACCCGAAGGCCACCGCTTTCCGATGTCCAAATATCGCTTGCTGCGTGAACGCGTGCAAGCAATGCCCGCCATTGAACTGACTGAAGCACTCGCGGCCTCTGACACTGAGTTGCTGCTTGCACATGATCCGTCATACGTACAACGGGTGATTCAAGGCACGCTTGAACCCAAAGAACAACGCGAGATTGGTTTTCCATGGACCCCCGGCATGGTTGAGCGCTCACGTCGGTCCGTAGGTGCGACCATTGCGGCGAGTCGTCAAGCATGGATCGATGGGATCGCTGTAAATTTGGCGGGCGGCACCCATCATGCCTATCGTGAAAAAGGCAGTGGTTTTTGTGTTTTTAACGACGCGGCAGTGGCAGCACGTGTTTTGCAGCGCGACCGTCAACAAGGCCACACGGCGCTGGCCGCTAAAGATCGACTGCGAGTCGCCATCATCGATTTGGATGTGCACCAAGGCAATGGCACAGCATCCATTCTGCGCCAAGATCCGTCTATCTTCACCCTGTCATTGCATGGTGAAAAAAATTTCCCCTTTCGTAAAGAAGCTGGCGACTTGGACGTACCACTGCCTGATGGTTGTCATGATGAGGACTACCTTTTGGCGCTCGATCAGGCACTGGAGACCGTAGAAAAGCAGTTCAAGCCCGCATTTTTGATTTATCTGGCCGGTGCTGATCCACACGAAGACGATCGTCTGGGCAGACTGGGTCTGACGTTTGAGGGTTTAAAGCAACGCGATAAACGTGTCTTTGATTTTGCCCGCCGACTTGGCATTCCTGTTGCAGTGACCATGGCGGGCGGTTACGGTAATGAAATCGATAACACCGTGTCGGTTCATGCGCAGACGGTGTCCAGTGCACTAA
>JAFMCG010000166.1 GCA_017857895.1 Burkholderiaceae bacterium
CGATCTTCAGGGCACAAGCTTCGTCGCTCGAAAACGTAAGGTGAGTTAGGGTCTGCCATCCAAGCAATCATTTTGAATACGCCCACGTAGTTCAGGATTAGACCTAGGACGACGCCAATGATCCAGTCGGTGTTGCTTGCCAAGCCTTGATCAATCGTCATCGTAAAAAAGAACCAGATGACCGGCGCAAAACAAACCCAGCAGGTGAATAAACCCGGGTTGTAAAGCGTTTTGCCTTTCACATTGAAGACAATGGTGTGGGCCATCACATTACCGACCGAGACCAAGATGGTTGCGATGGCCAACCAAAACGCTTGCTCCCAAAACAACGCGGCCAGTAGGTAGGATCCCCAGCCAATCACCACATTCACAACCAAACCACTGTTGGCATTTAAGGGATAGCGATCTGGGTGTGGGCTAGCGAAGACTTTTGCATTGAGCATCCCAGGAAAATAGCCTGGCCAACGCCATTCTTCGACCTGATGAAGAAACAAACTACCCAAGCTCAGCCACAGCACGAGTGACATGCCACTGGGTTTAAAAGCCCAAAGCGCAACGATCAAAACAATGGCCAGTAACAAAGACAAGTCATACCAGTGGTATCTCAGCCAACGCATCAGGTTCCTTTGTTTTATGGGGCAAAAATTGGGCACGGGTTACTGTTGCAATAGCTTGAATGCTGCTTGTCATTGACGGCACAAACAACGCCTACTGCATACCCATGAAGTACGAATCAAGTGACAGATTTTGAACTGAAATGGGCAAACCAACAATCTTTTTTTATGTTTGGATCATGATTCAACGGTCAGCAATTCGTGGTTTGAATATTGGCTGCTGCTTCACTTCGAAGATGGGATTGGTGTGACTTCTTCTCGGGAATGTTCTGAACAAATTCGTCGATGGATTGCTGGCTACGATAAAGCGGTCGACACAAGAAAAATTAGCAACACTCAAATTAAGTTGGCGATTATCCGAGCCAAGCAACGGGATTAGCCGCCGTGCACTGATTGGCCAGACAAGCCGGTCAAACAACGGTTTATCGGCTGATTCAAAACATACTTGCAGCCAGTAAGTCCATTGGTGAGTCAGAACAACGCCCAATGCAATAAAGCCGTTTTAATCAGTTACCCCTTGAAACCAAGCAACAGAACCCCACGTATTGGTCAGGACCGGTGCTCAATGAGGCTGGATCCAATCATTAAACTTGCTCTCGAAGGAGATAAATCATGACTTACCCATATGGACGCAATATTCTGTTGAGCTCAGTTGGTTTTGAGCGGCTATTGAATGCTTTTTCTGACCTAGAAAACACCGTCGCAGAAAACAAAACCCCGAGCTACCCGCCTTACAACATCATCAAAGAAAGCGAACACGACTACGCCATTGAACTGGCTGTGGCTGGCTTCAAACGCGAAGAGCTAGACATTACTTTTGAGGGTGGCAAGCTCACCATCACCGGTAAAGTGGAAGCCCAACGCCAAGGTGATTACCTGCACCGCGGCATCGCCACGCGTGACTTCACGCACCAGTTCACGTTGGCCGAAACGGTCTTGATCAAATCGGCTGACATGCAAGACGGCCTTTTGATTGTTCGCCTACAGAACGTCATTCCAGAAGAGAAAAAGCCACGCAAGATTCAGATCGGTGCGGCGCAAGACACACTGGTGATTGACCAAAGAAAAGCGGCTTAATGTTTAAAGTGAAAAAGTAAAAGGACTGTTCTCGAAACCAAGGTTTTGAAGGTTGGTGGTTTCATGGTCATGGTTGCTTGCGCTTTCTTAACTAAATCATAGTGACTGATGTCACAGAACCGTGCGGCGTTAGCCGCTCGGTTCTGGCGAACCCGATAAAGTTCTTCTCGATATTGGTGCACGTCGATCCTCCGGTTTGCCATCTCCCCCCCCTGCAACGTGTTTGAGTGGGAAAAGTATGTCGTTGAAAAACTGGAGAGCATTAAATCCCCCTAGGCGACTGGCGCCAATAATTCGATCACTGATTGGCGCCATATTTACGATCATGGGTGTCGCCAATACACCGATCAGTAACACACCCAGGCTAGCAGGTAGGTTGAGTGACGCGTTCAGTTTCCGAATGTAATCCGCGACCGAGGTATCAGGCGCAAGTCCCACTGCAGATCGGATTTTTGCTTGTTTCCATTCGGGGACGGCGTCTTGACCTTATTGGAACCCTATGCCGTCCGGCAAAGCGCCCATCATCATGTGCCAGCGGGCCGCTTTGTTTGAGCCGTCTGTCATGGCGATTTGAATCCAAAGGTTGATGCGCTCTAAACATCAATGGCAATGGCCTCGGCTGGTGGGTTCACCAAGGGTGAGAGTGGGTTTCCAAACAATGCGTGATGGCATCCATGCCCGTGGCGGCTGTCAATGATGCCGTTGGCTGAGTGCCTCCGAGTGCCGTTGAAACCTTGAGTATTTTGTAAAAAATACAAATAGATATGTACAATAACTTAATATTTGTTAATATTTATTTATGCCTAAAACCGCTAAAGCAATCTTGCAATTGCCCCCTTCTACAACGGCCGCCATCGAAAAACTCGGCTTGGATTTGGCTGTCGCCCGTTTGCGTCGTAAAGAGTCATTGAGATCTTGGGCAAAACGCCTAGGGGTGTCAGTGCCAACGCTACAGCGCTTAGAAGCCGGCGATCCAGGGGTGGGCATTGGAATCGTTGCAACTGCACTTTGGTTGATCCGACGTGATGGCGAGCTTGCGAAGTTGGCGGCGCCTGAGCAAGACCTTGGTGCCATTGAAAAAGACGTTCGGCAAGCGATCGCACTTGGCCGGGCGCGTGCACAAGCAGCAGCCCAAACACGCTTGCGTGCAAAGAAAAGAGAAAACTAAATGCGGTTAGACAATTTGTATTTGTGGTTTCTTGGAGATCCTGAACGTCCCAAATACGTGGGTGAACTGGCTTTGCTAGCCACGGGCAAAGGCGTATCACTGCGTTACGCTGAAGACTGGATAGCGCATGGCTTCCCCTTGAGTGAGGACTTGCCGCTGGTTAATACGGAGTTCTTGCCACCAAACAGATTCTCTGCAGATACGCCTAGGGCAGTTGGAGCGGTAGATGATGCTCGTCCAGACCGATGGGGAGAAAAAGTGATTCGGTTTGTGGACAGACCCAAGCGTTTGTCTTTGATGGAATACCTTTTCTACGCGGGTGATGATCGATTCGGAGCACTCGGCGTATCCCTGTCGGAAAGCGACTATGAGCCACGCAAAGGGGGGCCAATCCCGCGCTTGGATAAAGCCCAAGACTTAAGTGACGTCGTCGCTAAGATAGCGGCGTCGGAGCCGTTAAACGAGATTGAGTCTAAATTGATTGCCGGTGGCGGCAGCCCCCTTGGCGGCGCTAAGCCAAAAGCATTGATCGAAATTGATGCGCAGCAATGGGTCATCAAGATTTTTTATCATGAACCCGTCGATGCACCACTCATTGAGCATGCCACCATGACCTTGGCAACGAAAGCGGGCATCCGTGTTGCACGAACGCAGGTCGTTCGCCTGCTTGATGGTCATGCGCTTGCCATCTTGCGATTTGATCGACGGGGTAGCAAGCGAATTCACAGTATCTCAGCAGGTACGGCCATCACGGCAGCCTCTGTTGCGGGCACTAACGCGGATCTCGGGTACCCAGCGCTTGCAAGGATCCTAAGGCGCCAAGGCGATACCAGTGGCGACTTTAACCAGCAGCAGGCCACGGAATTATTTCGACGAATGGTATTTAACATACTGATCGACAATACCGATGACCATGAAAAAAACCATTCGCTTCTCGTGCACGAGCCCTCTAAGCGACCACGGTTTGAGCTAGCGCCCGCCTATGACATTTTGCCGACCAACTCAGGTCAAGGCTATCAAGAGTTTATCTGTGGTGCATTCGGCCGTGAATCAACGCTCGAGAATGCCATGAGCGAATGCGAGTCGTTTGGCTTGTCGCCTGTTGATGCGGCCCAGGAAGTCGTCAAAGTGATTGATGTGGTGAACACTTGGCAAACCC
>JAFMCG010000167.1 GCA_017857895.1 Burkholderiaceae bacterium
CAAGAGGTCGATGGCAAAGGCCTGTCTTCTTACCCCCATCCCAAGTTAATGCCTGAGTTCTGGCAGTTTCCAACCGTTTCGATGGGTTTGGGCCCATTAATGGCGATTTATCAGGCGCGGTTTTTGAAGTACTTGCATGCGCGTGGCATTGCTGACACCAGCAAGCGCAAAGTTTGGGTGTTTTGTGGTGATGGCGAAATGGATGAGCCTGAGTCATTGGGTGCGATCAGTTTGGCAGCCCGCGAAAAGCTTGATAACTTGATCTTTGTGATCAATTGCAACTTGCAGCGCTTGGATGGACCGGTGCGCGGCAACGGCAAAATTATCCAAGAACTTGAGGGTGACTTCCGTGGTAGTGGTTGGAATGTGATCAAGCTCATTTGGGGGGGTTACTGGGATCCCTTGTTGGCTAGCGACAAAGAAGGCATTTTGCGCAAAGTCATGGAAGAGGCTGTCGATGGTGAATACCAGGCTTTCAAAGCCAACGATGGCAAGTTTGTGCGTGATCACTTTTTCGGTAAACACCCTAAGTTGCTAGAGATGGTTTCGCGCATGAGTGACGAGGACATCTGGCGCTTGAATCGTGGCGGTCATGATCCCCACAAGGTGTTTGCTGCTTTTGATGCGGCGACCAAGCACCCTGGTCAGCCAACCGTTATTTTGGCCAAGACGATCAAAGGCTACGGCTTGGGTCACGTCGCCCAAGGTAAAAATCCAGCCCACCAACAAAAGAAGCTTGATCTGGAATCGATCCGCGAGTTTCGTGATCGCTTTAACATTCCTGTGCCTGACGATCAGTTGGCGGCTATTCCTTACTTTAAGCCGGCCGAAGATTCGCCTGAAATGATTTATCTGCACGAGCAACGCAAAGCCTTGGGTGGTTACTTGCCCAAGCGTCGCACCAAGGCTGACGAAAGCCTGAAAGCGCCTTTGCTCGAAGTCTTTCGCCCCATTTTGGATCCCACGGCTGAAGGCCGGGAGATTTCGACGACTCAGGCCTTTGTGCGTGGCTTAAACCAGATTCTGCGTGACAAAGAAATTGGTCCTCGTGTGGTGCCTATTTTGGCTGACGAGTCGCGTACTTTTGGTATGGAAGGTTTGTTTCGGCAAATTGGTATTTATGCGCCTGAAGGTCAAAAGTACACGCCTGTCGATAAAGACCAAGTGATGTACTACAAAGAGTCAGCCGATGGCCAGCTCTTGCAAGAGGGCATCAACGAGGCGGGGGCTTTCAGTTCTTGGATTGCAGCGGCCACGTCGTATTCGACCAATAACCGAATCATGATTCCGTTCTTTATCTATTACTCGATGTTCGGTTTTCAGCGCATTGGTGATTTGGCTTGGGCTGCTGGCGACATGCAAGCCCGAGGGTTCTTACTCGGTGGCACGGCGGGTCGCACCACGCTAAATGGTGAAGGTCTGCAGCACGAAGATGGTCACAGTCATTTGTTGGCGTCAACCATTCCCAATTGTGTGTCTTATGACCCAACTTTTGCGCATGAGGTGGCGGTTATTGTTCAGCATGGCTTGAAGCGCATGGTTGAAGATCAAGAGAATGTGTACTACTACATTACCTTGATGAACGAGAACTACGCGCAGCCTGGCCTTAAAAAGGGTGATGAGGCGGCTATTTTGAAGGGTCTTTACAAGATTCGCCCCTCAAGCAAGCCGAGGGCTAAAACAGCGTTGCGGGCTCAGCTCATGGGATCTGGCACCATTTTGCGCGAGGTCTTGGCGGCTGCTGAATTGCTTGAGAAAGATTGGGATGTCCAAGCCGATGTTTGGAGTGCCACGAGTTTGACTGAGCTGCGCCGCGACGGTATGGATTGCGAGCGCTTCAACATGCTGCACCCCAAAGAGAAAGCCAAGGTGCCTTTTGTGACGCAGCAGTTGGCTGATACCGAGGGGCCAATCGTGGCGTCAACGGACTACATGAAAATTTTTGCTGATCAAATCAGGCCATACATGCCAGAGGGACGTCATTACAAGGTCTTGGGCACTGACGGCTTTGGGCGATCGGATTTCCGCGCCAAGTTGCGTGAGCACTTCGAAGTCGATCGCCACTTTGTGGTATTGGCGACCTTGAATGCCTTGGTTAAAGAAGGCAAGCTCTCTGCTGATGTGCCGGCTAAGGCCATTGCCCAGTACAAGATCAATCCCAATAAAGTTAACCCGGCGTACGCTTAATTGACGCGCGAGTGAGGAGATGAGACATGAGTGACCTGACCGCCATTGCCGTACCAGATATTGGTGATTTCAAAGATGTGGAAGTGATTGAAGTGTTGGTTAAAGTCGGTGACACCATCAGCGCCGAAGACAGCTTGATCACGGTGGAGTCCGATAAGGCTTCGATGGAGATTCCAGCCACTTCGGGTGGCGTGATCACCAAGATCGATGTCAAAGTCGGTGACAAGATCAACATGGGTGACGTGCTCTTGCATGTGAAGGCCGGTGCTGCTGGCGATGCCTCGGCTTCCACTGAAGCCAAAGTGGAAAGTGCGCCTGCGGTTCAGGCGAAGCCGACGCCTGCGCTGGCACCAGCACCAACACCAACCGAATCAATTGCGGTGCCGGCCAGTGCGCCACCCGCGGCAGCGATTGCGGTGCCTGCAACAGGCCAGTTGCCGCATGCCTCACCTTCGGTGCGTAAGTTTGCCCGTGAGTTGGGTGTGGACTTAACGCGTGTCACTGGTACTGGGCCCAAGGGTCGTATTTCTCAAGAAGATGTACAAGGCTTTGTGAAAGCGGCGCTACAAGGTGGTGCTGCACCAGTATCTTCTGCTGCGGGTGGTACTGGCGTGGGTCTTGATCTTTTGGCGTGGCCAAAGGTTGATTTTGCGAAGTTTGGGCCGATTCAGAGCAAACCGCTATCGCGCATCAAGAAGTTGTCTGGTGCCAATTTGCACCGCAATTGGGTGATGATCCCTCATGTCACCAACAATGATGAAGCCGATATCACTGAGTTGGAAGCGTTGCGTGTTCAGCTGAACAAAGAAAACGAGAAGTCAGGCGTCAAAGTCACGATGTTGGCGTTTTTGATGAAGGCGGTGGTTGCGGCCCTGAAAAAGTACCCCGAGTTCAACGCCTCGCTCGATGGCGATAGTTTGGTGCTCAAGCAGTACTACAACATTGGCTTTGCGGCCGATACGCCCAATGGCTTGGTGGTGCCGGTGATCACTGACGCCGACAAGAAAGGGGTGATTGAGCTTGCGCAAGAGACTTCTGCCATGGCCAAGCTCGCTCGCGAGGGCAAGTTGTCGCCCACGCAGATGCAGGGTGGCTGCATTTCGATTTCGTCGTTGGGTGGCATTGGTGGCACGCATTTCACGCCAATCATCAACGCACCTGAAGTCGCAATCCTTGGTGTGTCAAAGTCTTATCAAAAGCCGGTGTGGGATGGGAAGGCGTTTGTGCCCAGGCTGACGCTGCCATTGTCGTTGTCTTATGACCATCGCGTGATTGATGGGGCTTCGGCGGCTCGCTTTAATGCCTATCTGGGCGCTTTATTGGCGGACTTCCGTCGCATCATTCTGTAAGGGGGCCGTATGAGTCTGAAAGATATTCTGGTCCCTGATATTGGTGACTTTAAGGACGTTGAGGTCATTGAGGTGTTGGTCAAAGTCGGCGACACGATCAGTGCTGAAGACAGTTTGATCACGGTTGAGTCTGACAAGGCCTCGATGGAGATTCCCGCCTCTGATGGTGGGGTCGTGAAAAAAGTCTTGGTTAAAGTCGGTGACAAGATCAACCAAGGCACGCTTTTGTTGCAGGTTGAAGCCACTGCGGGTTCAACGGCAAGTGCTGGTGCTGCTTCCGGTGCAGCAGCTGCGCCTGCCGAAGTCAAGAAAACAGATGAGAAATCAGCAGAGCCCAAGGCAGCGCCAGCGGTCAGTGCTGCGCCAACCCCC
>JAFMCG010000168.1 GCA_017857895.1 Burkholderiaceae bacterium
ATGTGGGTTATGCGCCACGTCCAATATTACCGTGGGCTGACCCGGCAAAATCTGGAACCGCCCTGGCAAAGCGGCTTGTAAAAGACCAATCCGCACGGCTTGCTGAGTGACCGGTAGCAAATGGCGCGTGCTTTCGATGGCGGCCAGCGCACCAGCGGCATTTAGCAGCTGATTGGCACCCCTTAAGGCCGGATAAGCCAGCGCATTGCGCCGACCTTGGCGCCCCGCAAAACCCCATTGTTGACGATCGCCCGAGTAGTTAAAGTCTCGACCAAATAGCCACAAATCGGCACCTATAGCCGCCGCATGTTCGATGACAGATGCCGGCGGCGTGGGGTCAGCACAAATGGCTGGCTTATTGGTGCGAAACACGTGTGCCTTCTCCCAACCGATTTTTTCTCGGGTATTACCCAACCAGTCGGTGTGATCGAGATCGACACTGGTCAGTATGGCGCAATCGGCATCAACAATGTTGACCGCGTCTAAGCGACCACCAAGCCCTATCTCCAAAACCCAGGCGTCTAACTTTTCTTTTGCGAACAAAGAAAGGATGGCCAATGTGCTGAATTCAAAGTAAGTCAGTGAAATATCGCCCCTGGCTTGCTCGACGATTTCAAAAGCCGAAACCAACTGCGCATCACTGGCTTGCTCACCATTGATTCGAGCCCGCTCGTTAAAGTCGATCAAATGTGGTGAGGTGTACATGCCAACCCGATAGCCTGAGGCTGACAACATGGCTTCGAGCATGGCACAGGTTGAGCCCTTGCCGTTGGTACCTGCCACCACATATTTGATCGCACTTGATTGAAGCGCCAATCGGTCTGCCACCACTTTCACGCGTTCAAGCCCAAGTTCAATGGTTTTGGGGTGCAGCTGTTCTAAAAACTCAAGCCATGCGGCCAGTGAAGCATCTTTTGATGGGGCGATTGGCGCAATCGATGACAAAGGGATTTGATCAGACATAGAGAGGTGTTTTTTTTCGTCATTAATCGTTAAAACAACAGTGTAGCGGCTTGAACCCTAGGATTGTGGCTAATCACGCCGTGTGTGACAATGAATTGAAGATTAAGGATTCCATGGTTCGGTGTTCTTAACTAACCGCTGCTATGGCGCCCCCTCTTTGGCTTAACCACATGAACAACACACGACAACCGCTAGATGCTCAGGCCATCTCGTTGATGCTGTTGTTATGCGTTCTTTGGGGTGGTCAGCAATCAGTCATCAAATATGTGGCCGATGACATGTCGCCCATTTTGCAAATCTCTTTGCGATCTGCCATTGGCATGGTTTTGATCGCAGCATTCATGCGTTATCAAAGGATTTCTTTTGCATTACACAAAGGCCCATGGCAAGCGGGTCTTTTGGCGGGGATATTGTTTGCCTTTGAGTTCTTATTTATTGGTGAAGGGTTGCGCTACACCACCGCCTCTCACATGGCCGTTTTTCTTTACACGGCCCCCATCTTCACGGCCTTGGGATTGCATTTTCTTGTGCCTGAAGAGCGATTGTCACAATTGCAGTGGTGGGGGATTGTGGCTTGCTTTGTGGGTATCACCCTGGCATTTCTGGGTAGCATCACACAGCCCTCATTTAGCGCTGACATATTGTATGGCGACTTCTTGGGCCTGATTGCTGGTCTGCTTTGGGGTTTAACCACAGTGGTCTTGCGCTACACCGGTCTTAACCGAATTCCCGCTGCCCAAACCACGCTCTACCAATTGACCATGGCCTTTGTGGTTTTATTCATCGCCAGTGCCTTGACGGATCAATTGGCTGTTAACTGGACGCCAGCGGTCATCTTGGCGGTGAGCGCTCAGGCCATTGTGATTTCTTTTTTCACCTTGCTGGTTTGGTTTTGGTTGCTAACCCACTACTTCGCGTCCCGTCTGGCTTCATTTACATTTTTGAGTCCTATCTTTGGTGTGGCCTTCGGCGTCTGGTTTCTCGATGATCCGCTTGATTTCAGTTTTGTGGCGGGCTCGGTCCTTGTCATTGCCGGTATCGCCGTGGTGAATTGGCGACCGTCTAGACTGACAACCCCAGCGACAAAAAAAGGTCACTAAGCAAATGTGTTTGGCAATCCTTGCAATTGATGTCATGACTGACTGGCCATTAATTGTGGTGGCCAATCGCGACGAGTACCATGATCGTGCGGCTAGCCCCTTACAACCGTGGCATCAACATCCGGATGTGTTGGCTGGACAAGACCTTCAAGCTGGTGGCACTTGGCTGGGCATCACAAATAGCGGTCGATTTTCATTGCTGACCAACTACCGCGATCCAAGACAACGTCGCCCGCAAGCACCGTCACGGGGCCGACTGGTGGAAGATTTTCTCAAAGCTGACCTGCCAGCCGCTGCGTATTTACAAACCATTGAGCCCACTGCCAAAACGTATAACGGCTTTAACTTAATCGTCGCCGACGGGGCAAACCTTCACTACTCAGGCAATCAAGCCAAGCCTTTTAAGCAATCACTGACTGCTGGGGTCTACGGCTTGTCAAACGCCCTGCTCGATACGCCTTGGCCCAAAACACAACGAACCCGTGAAGCTGTCGCCGCGTTATTGGCGCAACGCTTCGCACCCGATGCTGAGCAACTGACCGCCCTGATGCGAGACCGTACGGTTGTACCTGACGACTCGTTACCTGACACGGGCATGGGGTTGGTGCGTGAGCGATTATTGGCCACGCCGTTTATTGTGAGTCCCGACTATGGCACGCGTTGCACAACGGTTGTCATGCGACACCGAAACGGCAATCAATGGGCTCAAGAAGCCACCTACAACGCGCTGGGCGAGATGACAAATTGGGTTGGTTGGCTCAGCGTTCAAGGTCGCCCATGGCGTTGCTTTGATCGCTGGCCTGGGATAGCAAATATCGCTTCATCGGCGATCGCATAAAGGGTTTCATCTTGGGTTGCTTGGTGTTCATGTCCACCCGTAAAAGCACCAAACGCTGGCAGTATGCAAGTCCGAGGCGACACCACAAAACACAACAGTCGCAATCGGTCACGTGCCCTGCCCTGCAAGGTCACCACCGGGTGCGTGTGACCCGCAAACGCGAAGGCCTGAGCCTGACCCTCAAGCACATGATTTTTATGATGAGGCAGCGCGTGACGACACTCAAATCCTTCAAAACAGTAAGGCTCGTCGACGACGTCGATACCAAGCGCTTTTGGTGGGTCACCGGCACGGTCATCGTGGTTACCGCGCACCAATGTGATCGAAAGCGTTGCATGTCGCGCTCGCCACTGCTCGATCGCGGCCAATGTCTGTGCGGCTTGATGAACGTGGGCCGCATGCAAAAAGTCACCGAGTACAACCAATTTTTTCACGGGCTGGCGCTGAACCACGGCCGTTAAACGTGCCAATGTCTCGGAAGTTGTGCCTTTTGGCACGGGTTGGCCGAGCTTGCGATAGGTGGCTGCTTTGCCCAAGTGCAGGTCAGCCACCAGAAGCGTTTGAGCATCATTCAAATAGACTGCTCTTTGGGGCAGTAAGGTGACGGTTTGTCCCATGGCTTCAATGGCAATCGCTTGATTGTTGATCGTCATTGCGCAGCCCGTTCGAGTTCACTGACCATTCTTGCCACGCGGTCAGAGAGCTTTTCAGATGACAGACGTTCTCGCAGGCGCTGAACCATGAGTGGAAAGGCAAACGGCGTGGGTCGTTCAATCGTCTTAAGCGTCAAGGGCAATTGACTCACCCTGTTTAAGGTAGCCTTCAATTGCTCAAATTCAAGCTCGTGCTGCAACACTTCACGGCGCGCTTGCTCAAGCAATTGATTGTTTGGATCGTATTGCTGAAACACATCAAAAAACAAACCCGATGAGGCTTGAACCTGCTTGGCGGTTTTT
>JAFMCG010000169.1 GCA_017857895.1 Burkholderiaceae bacterium
ATCATCTACACCTCGGGCAGCACCGGACTGCCCAAAGGCGTGGGCGTCACGCATGCGAGCGTGGTTAATCTGGTTCAGGGCTGCCAAGGGTTGTTTGATTTTGGTGCCGATGATGTCTGGACGCTCTTTCATTCTTATGCCTTTGATTTCTCGGTTTGGGAGCTATGGGGACCCTTTAGTACAGGGGGTTGCTTGGTGGTGGTGTCGAGCGAGACACGTCAATCACTGCACGAGTACCGTGCACTGTTAGCACGCGAACGCGTCACGGTATTGAATCAGACGCCAGCAGCCTTCTACCAACTCACGGCCATTGAGCGTGAGGTGGTTGAGCAAGCGCCGCCTTTGTCGTTGCGGTATGTGATTTTTGGTGGAGAGGCGCTCGACTTGGTGAAGCTGTCGCAGTGGCCACAGACCGAGCGCTATGCAGACCCTCGGTTTGTCAACATGTATGGCATCACTGAGATTACGGTTCACGCCACACACATCGAACTGGAGCGCGACAAGTTGTCGCGCATGCAAGGCAGTGTGGTGGGCGGTGCCGTGCCCAATACAAAAATGTACGTGTTAGACGAGGGCTTGCAGCCGGTGGCGTTGGGTGGTTTTGGGGAGCTGTACATATCGGGTGCGGGCTTGGCGCGCGGTTACGCGGGCCGAGCGGGGTTAACCGCGCAGCGATTCATTGCCAATCCGTATGGCGAGCCGGGCAGCCGGATGTATCGCACGGGCGACTTGGTTCGTTGGCGCGAGGACGGTAACTTGGAGTACTTGGGACGCGCCGATCAGCAGGTGAAGATACGCGGCTTTCGGATAGAGCCTGGCGAGATTGAGGCGGTGTTGCTTGGGCTGGCTGGTGTTGGGCAGGCCAGCGTGCAGGTGCGCGAGGTGGCTGGCGAGAAGCGCTTGGTGGCTTACGTGGTGGGCAAGGCGGGCGAGGCGATGCCGGCGGTGGCGCGCATGAAAGAGGGTTTGCAGGCGCAGCTGCCCGAGTACATGGTGCCGAGCAGTTATGTGGAGCTGGCGGTGTTTCCGCTGACCCCGAACGGGAAGTTAGACACGCGGGCGTTGCCGGCGCCGGAGATCGTGGGCGAGGAGGATTACCGAGCGCCGGTCAGTGAGCACGAGAAGTTGGTGGCCAGTCTGTTTGAGTCGTTAACGGGTGCGAGTCGGGTGGGGCTCGATGACAGCTTCTTTGCACTCGGTGGGCATTCACTGTTGGCAATGCAGCTCGTTTCAAAGGTTCGGACACAGACGGGTGTCGATCTACCATTGCGTGCCTTGTTTGAGCGGCCAACGCTTGCTAGTGTCGCCTCGCTATTGGCGCAGATGTCAGCCGCTTCCACTGAGACCACAAACAAACCTGCTCGACCGAGCATTCGACGCGGTCAAGGTAACGTCGCGACGCCAAAGGACACCTGAATACGTGAAGGCTAAAACACACGAAACTTTTCTGATGGGGGAACGGGCCCTTTCATTTGGCCAGGTGAGATTGTGGGCATTGCAGCAAATGGATCCACTGTCTTCTGCGTATCATATTCCGTTGGCGTACCGTATTGAGGGGCATATTAATGCTGCTGCACTCAAGTCTGCGGCCTTGGACTTATTGAGAAGACATGAACCATTGTCAACCGTCATTCTTGAGCAAGATGGCGAGCCTCGAGGGGCGTTAAGAGCCACTGAGGATGATGACATTTCTCTGCTTGAGTTTGACATAAGCATTTTGTCTGCAACAGAGCGTGACCCCTCTTTGCAATCTTTACTTAAAGAACTTGTTGCTAAGCCATTTGATTTGGCATCCGATCACATGATGCGTATATCTCTGATTCGAGTTAACGAATCAGAGTTTGTTTTGCTAATCGTGATTCATCATATTGCTTGCGATGGGGCATCGCTTGAGATACTCACTCAAGATTTGGGGCATGCATACGAAGCGTACTTACGCGATCAAACGCCGACATGGCAGGAATTGGCGGTATCGTATGCGGATTATGCCGATTGGCAACGAAATTGGCTTGAAGATGGCGAGTTAACCAGACAACTCGAGGCCTGGCGTTTATACATGCATGGTGCGCCATCGTTACTTGAATTACCCACAGACGGGCTTAGACGAGTTGAATCGCCACGTTTGGCTGGGTATGAAAAAATCGAACTTGATTCTTTGAGTGTCCAACCATTGGTTGCGTTGGCCAACCGTCAGCAGACAACGCTATTTACGGTCTTAATTGCTTGCTATGGACTGTTGTTAGGCAAGCTTTCAGGACAAGATGATGTGATTGTCGGTATCCCAGTGGCGGGTAGGTCAATACCAGAGGTTGAAGGGCTAATTGGTTTTTTTGTTAATACGGTTCCCATCCGGATCAAACTCTCCAGAAAGCAAACCATCGATGGTTTGGTGGCCAACGTTAAGTTAGCCGTTGCACATGCGCTGGCATTTCAAGATTTGCCATTCGATCGGTTGGTTGATGATCTGAATGTCGATCGCTCGCTAAAAAGCACGCCATTGTTCCAAGTGATGTTTGCGTGGCAACCCCTTCAGCAAAGTGATGGTTTGAGGCTTTTGGGCCTTAAGGCCTCACCCATATCGATCGATTTAGAAAGGTCTAAATTTGATATCTCGCTCGCTTTGTCCATGCGTCCTGATGGCTCGCTTGCTGGCATGGCTGAATATGACACAGACTTGTTTTCTGAATCAAGGATGCAGCATTGGTTGGCTTACTTGGGACAGCTGCTTGTCACGGCCTGCGCACCTGAATACCGAGATATTCCAATTGATGCCTTGCCCCTAATCGGCAAAGTTGAACAACAAAAAATTATTCGTGAATTTTCGTCTGTTGATGTCGATGTGACGCAACAGGGCGTTCCGACGACATTACTCAAATTGCTTGATGAAGCGTTTAAGGTGAATGGTTCTTCCATAGCCGTAACATACGGTCCAAGTCACATGACGTATGCAACGCTCAATGATCAGGCCAATCAGTTGGCTCGATATTTGATGGATTCAGGGGTTAAGCCAGAGGACGTGGTTTCAATAGCGATGCCTAGTCTGCCGCAAACCATTGTTGCGATCGTGGCGGTGTTGAGATGCGGTGCGACCTACTTACCCATTGATTTAACCTATCCTGAGGATCGCATACAGTATGTGTTGCGCCACAGTGGTGCGACGCTAATGTTGGGTTGTGGCATTGATATGGCCTCCAACCGCTTAATGTCAGCACATCAGCACTTGTTGGCGATAGACTTATCATCGGATGATGTGCGTCATCAGGTCGGTCGTCTGGCGAAGGATCCTCTCGAACAGGTGACTAATAATTTCCGTGTCGATCCATTAAATTTGGCGTACCTCATTTATACGTCCGGCTCAACTGGTGAGCCCAAAGGCGTTGGTAATACTCATGAGGGTGTCGCCAATCTCGTGTTGTCTCTTATCAGACGATTTGATGCGGTTGCGAGCGATCGATGGACTCAGTTTGCTTCACTTGGATTTGATGTGGCGGTTATGGAGATTATGACCGCTTTGTGCTCGGGAGCGACTCTGGTTTTGTTTGATGAGCCAATGATTCGCTATAACCCGCATCAGTTGGGTCAATTCATCTCTAACAATCGTATCAGTGTGTGTTTTTTGCCCCCTGCGCTTGCCCCTGAGGTTGACGCCAAGGATTTGGCTCGTTTGCGGGTGCTGCTAGTCGGTGGCGAAGCCTTGCCGTCTGAAACGGCTCGACGCGTTGCTAAGGTTTCCTGTTTGTTCAACTCCTACGGGCCGACCGAAGCGAGTGTATGCACAACACACACCAATCAATTGCTGGACGATAGCATGTTTGGCACGGCGATTACGCCGTTAGGAAAACCCA
>JAFMCG010000032.1 GCA_017857895.1 Burkholderiaceae bacterium
TGGGTAAATTGCTGGATTGGTATGCGCTTTTTAGTGTTGCCATGTAGTCATGGAACAGGCCCTTACTAACCAATGTGCTGCCAAAGCGTTGAATCGGCATATTGGTAATGGCAAAGAGTTGGTTAAACACGATGCCAAAGTGCTTTTTAAGCTCACGTTTGTAGTCGTCTTCAAGGGCGGCTTGTGGCGGCGGCAGGACAGCACCTTGGGGGTTGTAGACCAAGTTCAAAACCAGTCCTGAACCAGGTTGTCCGTAGCCCAGCGCATTGAGCGCCTGAAGACCGGCAATGCTTCGGTCAAAAACACCGTCGCCACGCTGTCTATCGACGTTTTCGGCGCTGTAGCAGGGCATGGAAGCGGTGATTTCAACCTGTTGCTCGGCTAAAAATGCAGCCAAATCGTCGTGTCCTGGCTCACTTAAGATGGTTAAGTTACAGCGATCCATGACGCGCACGCCAAGTGCCCGTGCTTGTTGGACCAAAGCGCGAAAGTAGGGGCTGAGCTCAGGCGCACCGCCCGTTAAGTCTAATAACTCGATCGGGTGATGACGCAGCACGTCGAGGACACACTCAACATTATCGGCATCCATCATTTCAGTGCGATTCGGACCCGCGTTCACATGGCAGTGCAAACAGGTCTGGTTACATCTGTAGCCCAAATTAACTTGTAGCGTTTGCAGCCGGTCACGTTTGATGGCTGGAAAATCAGTCTCTACTAAAAGTGCAAAAGTCGGTCGCATGACATGTCTCAAATGAAAGAAGAGCGATGGTCTGTATTAAGCAGTTCGTTGCTTGCAGCCAAAACGTTACAAGCCATGGCAGGGTTTTGATGAGATCCTCAGAACGGGCTCGCTATGCGATTCGTTAAGCTGATGGCTGAACACAGGATAATACAAAGGCTGTTGCTAATTTGAGACACAATTTGTAACAAATGGGGTGGTGGTGGGTTCTTTGCTCAGGCTTTGGACATTTGGTCTGATCACTTCAGTACATTAAGCTCATGGATTGGATAATCGATCGAATTAGCGTTAAAGAAGAAGCGGTTTACTTGCTGAAACCCTCTGGCGTGACTCGCAAGATTTCTGTGCCAGGCGCCATCAATGCCTGCCTAGAACATGGGCGTTTGTTGATTTGGGCAAACACAGGATACCTTTGGGAAGTGAACCCCGACTCTGGGCATCGCAAGCGTCAAGTTTGTGGCCAACTGTTCCCTCCCGACATCGTTTCTGCATAAAAGACTTATCAACCTATCGATTACCCAAAGTCGGTTAGATCTAAAGTGTCTGTGCCAATGGGGTTTTAGGGGCAGGGTGGTCGACCAAGCGATACTCTTTGAGCCTTAAACTTTCGCTTTGAAGGCTGCATCCCCCCATGAAAACCACCTCCGTTGATAAGAAAAACCTCAAATTTTTATTGCTTGAGGGCATCCACCCCAGTGCCGAGGATCTTTTGCGTGAGGCGGGATACAGCAACATTGAAACAGAGAAAGGTTCACTTGAAGGGCCAGCTCTCTATGAGCGACTCCATGATGTGCACTTTTTGGGTATTCGCTCGCGTACGCAGCTCGATGAAGCAGCCTTTGATGCGGCTCCTCGCTTGAATGCGGTGGGTTGTTTTTGTATCGGCACCAATCAAGTGGATTTGACAGCCGCCCTAGCCAAAGGGGTGCCTGTTTTTAATGCGCCGTTTTCCAACACGCGCTCGGTGGCCGAGTTGGTATTGGCAGAAGCGATTTTACTGATGCGTGGTATCCCTAAAAAGAGTGCCGCGGCCCATGGCGGACAGTGGCTTAAAACCGCTGACAATGCTTTTGAGGTGCGCGGCAAAACCATCGGTATTGTTGGTTATGGCTCCATTGGGTCGCAACTTTCGGTCTTGGCCGAAGCCTTGGGCATGCAAGTCATCTTTTATGACGTCTCGACCAAGCTGCCCCTCGGTAACGCGCAACAAGTGCCAACGCTCGCGACGCTTTTAAAGAACGCTGACATCGTGACACTGCATGTGCCAGAGACACCGGCGACACAAATGATGATTGGCGCCGAGCAATTTGCTCAAATGCGCCCCAATAGTCTTTTACTAAACGCCTCGCGCGGCACTGTTGTCGACATTGATGCTTTGACCCAATCACTCAAATCAGGTCACTTGCTCGGTGCTGCTATCGATGTTTTTCCGGTTGAGCCACGTAGCAATAAGGACATATTCGAGTCGCCATTGCGTGGCCTCGATAACGTGATTTTGACGCCACACGTGGGTGGTTCGACCATGGAGGCGCAGGCCAGTATTGGGACAGAAGTGGTAGAAAAGCTGATTAAGTACAGCGACAACGGCACCTCGGTTTCAGCGGTGAATTTTCCAGAAGTTGCCCTGCCAGCGCACCCTGGAAAGCATCGGATCTTGCACATTCATCAAAACGTGCCTGGTATTCTGTTTGAAATCAATCGGGTTTTTTCAGAAAACGGGATTAACGTGTCAGCCCAGTTTCTGCAAACCCGCGATTCAGTCGGCTACGTGGTGATTGATACCGATGCAGCCCATTCAGCCTCAGCGCTTGAAAAACTGCGCTCAATCAATGGCACCATTCGGACCCGCCTTTTATTTTAGTCATGGCATTAGAGGCTAGCGACTTGCCTTTAAAACTGCGCCCCATCAATGATGGGGCGCAGTTCATCACCACCGCCAAAGGCGTGGTGATGGGTCAAATCAAGCGCATCAATGGCACGTGGAAATTCAAAGCCCTTTGGCGTGATGAGGTGGGTGATTGGGTCCCGGGCGGTGGTCCGTTGACCGATCGGCACAACGCCACGTTAGACAGCACCGATGCGCAAGAGTGGCAAGCGCGACTGCTCGCAGACAGTCAACCTTAAATGACTGGGCCTCTGGCGGTGCGAGCAACCCACTGTATAACGGATGCTATTTCGTTGGTCAGTCGCACGCCTAGAGGCCTGTCTGGTCTGCGGTAACAGACCTTAGCAGTCTTGGTGTCAGGGGTGAAAGCTCAGGAATCGAATGACCTATGCTTGGGTGGGATCACTCGAGGTCTCGTTTAACGGTAATCAAACGCCTGTGCTTACTGCTAATGAATTCATTAAACGACTTTCTCTATTATCTGTAAAATAGTATATTTAGTCATCAATATCTATATAAAAGATAATAGGCATCGGTCATGACGCTCAAACAGTTGACGTATTTTTTGGCGATTGCGCACGAAGGGTCTTTTTTGAAGGCGGCTCAAAAAGTCTTTGTTGCGCAATCGGCCTTAAGCCATCAAATGGCACTGCTCGAGGATGAACTCGCGGCGAGCCTATTTGACCGAACCAAGCGCGGTGTGACCTTGACGCCTGCCGGTGAGCTGCTGCAAGCGCATGCGCGCGCTGTTTTACGTCAAGTCGATGACGCCAAAACCAGTATTGCTAGCTTGTCTGATACGCCCGAAGGCCGTGTGATTGTGGGTATCCCTCACAGTGTTTCGAATGCCTTGGCGTTACCGCTGTTTCAATCAATACGGTTGAGTCTACCCAAAATTGAGCTTGAATTGACCGAAGAGTTAACGGGTAACTTGATTCGTCAGTTGCATGGTGGACAGTTACACATGGCGGTGTTGTTTGAAGACGGCACACTTGAGGACCTTGACGTGGTGCCTTTGGTCTTGGAGCGATTATCAGTCATCGTGCCCGCCACGGTTGGCAGTCAATCTTGGGTTGCTGCCAAGCGGCGCACGCTTTCTTTACAAGAAGCATTGGCACTGCCGCTGATTTTGCCAGCAGCACCACACGGGGTTAGGCCCATCATCGAACGAGCGGCATCTCAAGCGAGTCTTTCAGCGCCAAACGTGGTGGCTGACATCAGCTCAATCAGTATCTTGCGCACAGCCTTGCTCGCTGACATGGGTTGCACGCTTTTACCCGTGATGCCATTGATGTCAGACATTAAGAGCGGTGCCTTGCGGGCATTGGCACTGAAGGCGCCGGGACTCTCACGCACGGTTTGCTTGTGTCGATCGGCACACAACCCGCCGTCTGCAGCGGCCAAACTGGTGTGGCAGGCCACCATGGCCTTGGTTAAGCAGTTATCAGCCGATGGTCGCTGGGTTGACACCGCGCTGGTCTAAGTGATGACTCGCCGCGCTGCACAGCACGGCACGGCGAAATGAGTCGAAATCGCAGTCACGCAAGCAGCGCGACGGCTTTGATTTGGGCCCACACCTTTTGTTCGACAGAAAGACCGAGGGTGTGAACGGCTTTGCGCGTCACGCGAGCGAACAGTTGGGTCTTGCCGCAGCCAATGGTCACCAACGCATGCGAGGGATGACGGTCGTTTTCAATGACGGTGATAAGACCCGTGATCTGGTTTTGGATGCTGGTGTTCAGTGGTTTGCTGGTACTGACACTGACGTCGCGCGCTGCTATACGCAGGCGCACGGTTTGATCGATGGCGAGGTCGTTATCGGCCGTCCAAATGGTGATGTCATCACAGGCCAGTTCGGCAAGCTGCCAAGGGAGGTCTTTGCTCACGACGCGAGCCGTGAGGATCGCACTGGTGTCTTGATCATCAACACGACGGAAAACATCAGCCACGGCGCCTGAGTGCGTCACCTGGCCGTTCTTAAGCAGCACCATGTGGTCGCCTAACCTGGCCGCCTCTTGGCTGCTGTGGGTAACATAAAGCATGGGCGTGTGAAGCTCATCGCGCAGTCGTTCTAACCACGGCATGATCTCTAGGCGACGGGCTTCATCGAGTGCAGCCATCGGTTCATCCAGTAATAACAATCGAGGGTCAGTGGCCAACGCTCGGGCGATGGCCACGCGTTGGCGCTCACCACCCGATAAAGATTCGGGTCGGCGCTCAAGTAGCGGCCCAATGCCCAGAAGCTCGATGCTGTGCGCAATGGGGTGTTTGGATCGGCTGCGTTTGAGCCCAAAATTTAAATTTTGTTGCACGGACAAGTGCTCAAACAGGCTGGCCTCTTGGAACACATAACCAATCGGTCTTTGCCAAACTGGGCTCGACTGTTTTTGTGCACTGTCATGCCAGATGTCTTGCCCAATCGCGATGCGCCCCTTAAATGATGACTCTAGACCAGCCACGCAACGTAGCAGCGTGGTTTTGCCGCTGCCAGAAGGGCCAAACAAAATAGTGATACCGCGACCCGGCAAAACCAAATCACAGCAAAGCTTAAAATTGGGTCGCTCTAGGTCTAAGCGAATTTGTAAGGCGTCGCTCATGACAACATCGCTCGGGTTTGACGTTTCATCAAGGCCAGCCACAGCAGGACCGCAAAAGAAAAAACCACCATGATGGCGGCCAACCAGTGGGCTTGGGCGTACTGCATGGACTCAACGTAGGTGTAGATTTCCGTTGAGACGACACTGGTCTGTCCGGCGATATTGCCACCGATCATGAGCACCACGCCGAACTCACCCACGGTGTGGGCAAAGCTTAGGATTGTCGCTGTCAGAATGCCCGGTTTGGCCATGGGCAGGGCAACATTAAAAAATGCATCCATGGGGCGTGCTCTCAGGGTGGCCGCGACCTCCATGGGCCGTGGGCCCATGGATTCGAAGGCATGTTGAATCGGTTGCACTGCGAATGGCAAAGAAAACACGATAGAACCCACCACCAAGCCAGTGAAGGTAAACGACAACAAACCCAAGCCGATGGCCTCAGTGAATTGACCAATCGGTCCACTCGGGCCCATCATCACCAACAGGTAAAACCCAAGCACTGTGGGTGGCAACACCAACGGTAATGTCACCATGGCGCTCACTGGGGCACGCCAGCGTGCCCGTGTTTGCGAGAGCCACCAGGCCAGGGGTGTGGCGATGATGAGTAGGCAAATCGTGGTGACCGCGGCCAAACGCAAGGTCAGCAAGATGGCATCAACGGCACTTTGGTTGAGTATCGTGTGAAGATCACTCACGGATTGGGCTCCCGTTGATAACCGAATGTTTTGATGATGTATTGTGCCTGTGCGTTTGCTAAGAATGTCAGAAAGGCTTTGCCCATGACGGGATTTTTACTGGCATTGAGTAACACCGCGTCTTGCGCAATCGGCGGGTACCAGCCTTGTGGCGGCTGCCAAACCGATCCGGCAATCGGTTGGTCCGCGGTTTGAATTTGCGACAGCGCCACAAACCCCAGCTCAGCATTACCTGAGGCGACAAATTGATGGGTTTGCGCAATGCTTTGCCCTTGGACGCGTTTTTTGAGCCAAGCATCGGCTAGGCCCAAGTGGGTAAGTACGGCTTGAGCAGCGGCACCGTAAGGGGCGACGGCCGGGTTGGCAATCGCTAAGCGCGTAAAGTCACCTGTTTTGAGTTTTTCAATCGCTTGCGCTTGATTGGCAAACAGATCAGGCTCGGGGCTCCAGAGTGCCAATTGGCCAATGGCATACGTTAGGCGTGTGTTTGGATCAGCTAGGTCTTGGTCAATTAAGTTTTGAATGGTGAGGATATCCGCAGCCAGCAGCACATCGAAGGGTGCGCCTTGGCGGATCTGCGCATAAAACTTGCCAGTAGAACCAACGCTGATTGATACGTTGATACCACTTGACTGCTCGAATTGTTCTGCCAATGTCAGCATGGGGCCAGCAAAGTTGGCGGCGACCGCTATCCGTAACGGTGTTTGTTCAGTTGCGAGGGCGGGTAGATTGACCATGCTTAGCAACAGCATGGTGGCGCTAGCCTGCAAAGCTTGTCGACGCTTGCGGCTGGTAGGGCTGGGCTTATTTGAACTTGGCATGTGCGCTATTCGCTTTTAGAATAACGAAATGGTAGCATTCGTTATTCTTTTTGAGAATAGCGATGTTATTTTCGGGTGCTGCATGTTGAAAATGGCAACCCAATTTTGGCCGACCCACCACATTCGAAGGCGTTCTCAATGGCGCAAAAGCCGTCCGAAGTCGACAGTCTGGATGCCGCTGCTGGCGCGGTACCGAACGTCTCGCAAGCCTTATCCGATGGTGTCACCGACAAGCGGCTGGCCATTTTGCGTGGTGTGGCCGGTACCGGTTCAATATCAGAAGCAGCGCGTCAAGTGGGCGTGAGTTACAAGTCAGCGTGGCAAGCCATTGAGACCCTTAGCAACTTGGCTGGCACAGCATTGGTTGAGAAAGCGGTTGGCGGGGCCGGCGGTGGTGGTGCTCGGCTAACGACAGCGGGCGCGGGTTTGTTGCAAGCCAGCGCGCAATGGCAGACGCTGCAACAAGCGTGGTTTAAGCAAATCGGTCACGAGTCCTTTGGTTTGTCACGTTCAGGGTTATTGGGGCAGACGGGACTAGCAGGGCTATCAGGATTAGGCCTAAGGATGCAAACAAGCATGCGCAATCAGTGGCCAGTGACCGTTGAGCGCTGCGAGCGTCATGCATCACGTGCACGCATTGAATGTCGGTTGTCTGATGGTCAAAAAATTTGGGCGCAAATCACGCCCGAAAGTCAGCAGCTTTTGGGACTGGCACCGGGCTTGTCTGTGGTGGCGATGTGCAAAGCCAGTGCGGTCAGTGTGCGCAGCAAAAGTGGGGCGCTCGAGCACCCTGGTGAGAATTGTTTACGCGGTCAAATCCGCGGCTTTGATGGGGTCGACAATGTCACGCACGATGGCGTTGGCGCCGTGAGTGTGGCAGTCTCAGCAGATGTTTGCCTGTTGGGCTATTGGTTTGGTAACGATTTAGCCAATATCGGTGACTGGATTGACGTTGAAGTTGACCCAACGGCCTTGGTGATCGGGCGCGACATGAGCGCCATTTGAAACAAAGAAAAACGTATTAACTTGTGCACTGACAATCGCAAGCCATTGAGTAAGGAGGCATTCATGAATATTACGATTGATTGGGCGAACTTCACGCCTTGGTTATCACTTTTTGGTGGGGTATTAATCGGTTTGTCAGCCGTGATGCTGATGGCCTTTAAGGGCCGTATTGCCGGCATTAGTGGCGTGTTGGGCGGATTAATGCAGTTTTCAAATGTGCCCAAGGGTCATTTCAGTTGGCGCTTGGCCTTTGTTTTTGGCTTGCTACTGTCGAGCGCTATTTACGGTTTGGTTTGGCAGATGCCAAGCGCAGTGATTGATTCAGGTTATCCGTTGTTGATTGTCGCAGGTTTGTTGGTCGGGTTCGGGACACGGATGGGCTCTGGTTGTACCAGTGGGCATGCGGTTTGCGGTATCGGCCGTTTATCGATGCGGTCAATTGCGGCGACCTTGAGTTTCATGGTCAGTGGTTTTGTGACGGCTTATCTGTTGTTTCACGTCTGGTGAGGATCACCATGCAAACATTTTTAGTTTTTATTTCGGGTTTGGTTTTTGGGATTGGCTTGATTGTGTCAGGCATGAGCAATCCCGCCAAAGTGATTCATTTTTTAGACATCGCGGGATCTTGGGATCCGAGTTTGGGCTTTGTGATGCTCGGTGCGATACCGGTGGCCTTCGTGGGTTTGCACTTGATAGAAAAGCAAGCTCAGACGGTTTTTAAAGAACCCTTGCACCTACCGGGTAAAACCCACCTTGATCGATCATTGATTGTGGGTGGTTTTATATTTGGTGCGGGTTGGGCGATGGCTGGGTTTTGCCCCGGTCCAGCGCTGGTGGCCTTTGGTGCGGGTTATGGCAAAGCCTTGGTGTTTGTGGTGGCCATGATCGCAGGCATGCTGATTCATGACCATCCCTTTAAGCGCTTGATGCATCGCACCCAATCGTAGAAAAGTGATCGCTTACCAAGTGATGGTTTGCCCACGGTAATCCAAAAACTGAGCCCCTGGTTTGGCCACAGTCGCGTCTAGCGTCTGTAACAAACCTTCGGCTGAGACCTCAGGCGTGATGACGTCATGCCCACCGGCAAACGGGCCCGAAAGGCTTGAAGCAACGGTGCCCGGTTGCAAGGCCACCACGGCGGCGTGGGGTCTCTTGCGCTGAATTTCGATGGCGGCGGTTTGCAAAAACATGTTCAATGCCGCTTTCGAAGCCCGGTAGCCGTACCAGCCGCCTTTGTGATTGTCAGAGATACTACCGACACGGGCAGAAAGCTTGGCGTAGACGCTACGCTCTTTGGCCAATAGTGGCGCAAAGTGTTTGATCAATAGGGCTGGACCAATGGCGTTGACTTCAAAGGCGCGTTGTAATTTGGCGGCATTGAGTGCGCCAAGGGTTTTTTCTGGGCCATGACCGTCAATGGTGAGCGCACCGGTTGCATCAATGATGAGATCAAAGGGCCCATCGGCTTTTAATGCGTCGGCGGCATGCGCCATGCTAGCTTCATCTTCTAAGGCAAAACCGGCGTGGGTCGCGCGCGAAAGCCCTGTGGCCAGTGCGCAGTTGGGGTCAGCTGTAATCGTTTCAAGCAGTGCACGACCGATGGCACCATGCGACCCAATAACCAAGGCGTGATAGTGATGACCAAGCGTTTGCATACGTGCTCTCCAAGATTCGAGTCGCCGTCAAACGAGCCCTTGTGTCGTTATGACGTTTGGCGGGTTTTGGCGTAATTGATGCCAATAATGGCACTCACAATTATCAGACCACCTGCGATGGTTCGCAAGGACGGTGTTTCTTGAAACAAAAGCCATGCCGCAACAATGGCATAGACCGGTTCAAGTGCGATCACCAAACCCGCGACATTGACGCGCATGCGCGCCAAACTGAAAACAAACAAAGAGTGCGACAGGCCGGTGCAGAAAATGCCCAGTAACGCCAACCAGAACCAAGAAAGGGGAGAAAGGGCGTTGATTGCCGGTAAAGCCCACGCAGCCATGAGCAGCATCACGATCACGTTTTGATTGCGCGCCACGCGGATGGGATTGACGTTTGCTAGCAAGTGGCTGTTAAAGACGGCCATCGCTGCAAATGATAAACCCGACGCCAAGCCCATCATGAATCCAAAGGTGTTGGCATCGGCCAATTCTAGACTCGGTGTCATGAGCACCAGTCCAGCTGTCACAACAAGTGTTCGGATCCAATCAACACGGGTCACCCGTTTGGGCGTGACCAGGGCCTCAATAAGGGTGATGAAGGCTGCAAAGCTACTAAAGCCGAGCGTGGCCAATGCCACGCCGGCTGTTTTAACCGATACAAAAAAAGTCACCCAGTGGATCACCAATATCAGTCCTGACCCCAAGCAGCGAATCCAGAGATGAGTCTCCGACAAAGGCTTCGCAACCCGGTGGCTTGGGTCGTTGGGCTGGTCGCGCAAGAACCACAAAATGGGCGTGAGCACAGCCACTGCAAAAATAGCCCGGCCAAACGTGATCACCTCGCTGTCAGCGTCAATCAGAGTGCTTAGAATTCCCGTCATGCCAAACAGGAAGGCAGCAAGGTGGATGGAAAGGATGTTGCGCTTCAACGTGTTGCTCAAAAAAAACTGAGAGCGCCAGTCTATCTGAAATGGCCTAACGCCAAAAATCATCCAATGCGCTGTTTGCGCTAAATCGATGTGCCACTTGCGCTTGCAGTAACTCAGCAGTGGCTAAGGCATCGGTAACCGCGTGGTGGGGTTTGTAAAAAGGCAGGCCATAACGTGCTCGACTGTCAGCCAAACGAATGGAAACGGGTTCGACGGTTTTGTTGTGAAACCATCGGTCCCACCAACTGGGCATGGGCTGATTGCGATATAGACGTGCCTCTAGTTCCATGGTATCGATCATGGGCATCTCAATGGGCTCGTTGATCATGCGTGTCAAGGCATTGTTTAAAAAAGACCGCTCAATGGCTCGGCAATGGACCACCAAGACGTGGCCAGCGATGGCCTCAAGCAAGGGCGCCAAGATGTCGATCAATTTTGGGGCATCGGCGACTTGAGAGTGCGTGATCCCGTGCAGGGCGATGGACGCATCAGCCATGGGCACATGGGGCTGGACAATCCAGTGTTTGGCGCGACTGGCTTCAATACGATGAAGCGTCATGGGCAATATGCCAATACTGACGATGCCGTCACGGGTGGGGTTTAATCCAGTCGTCTCGACATCCATGGCCATCAACGGCGCTTGGCCCAAGGGCGTTTGTCCACTGACCATGCCTGCGGCATAGTAAGCCCGCAGTCGTGGGTCCGTGGTCTGCAAGGCCAATGACTGAAAACGACCGGCCCAGTCCAGCGACTGCCGGGCGCTGGCTTTTGCTTGGCTCGGTAAGTTAAGAAGGCTGCCGTGCAACAAACCATTGACTCCTTTAGAGGCCTGCGATGGGTTTTAAGCCAAACGGCCGGGTTGGTATCGGAATTTAAGGTATTTTTGTGCGTTGGCTAGGATTAAGAAAGCATCGCGTAGGTTTTTTCGTTCAAATTCAGAGAGGTTTTCGGGTTCCATGCTGTTGTCGGGTTCTTGGCCAGCAACAATGTCTTGGGCTTGATTGCGCGCTCGAACCAGCGAGATGAACTCAAGCGCATCTCTTAAGTCTGGGCCACGGCCTGGCGGCAAAATATTGGCCTTAATGATGTCTTGCAACCGATCAAAAGAGTTTCGGCTCCGCGAACCAATGGCCAAGGCATGAATCCGGATGAGGTCAGTCAGTGGTGCTGTGCCTCGTCGTTTGAGGTTGATGGCACGTGTGTGGCGGCCATCGGGCTCGACCACAAATTCTTTAAAGAAGCCGATGGGTGGGGTACGGCGCAAGGCATTCCTTGCCATGCTGGCTAAAAAGCGGCTGTTGCCTTTGGCCTTTTGGCCAATCAAAACACGCAAGGTTTCGGCAAACGCTGTGCGACCGTAAACCCCATCAAGATCAAAAAAGATATTGCTTGTCAGCAGTGACTCCGGAGTCGGTGACTCAATCCAATCGGTGAAGTACTTTTGCCACACGCGTAAAGGTTGGCGCCATTTTGGGTTGGTGGCCATGACATCACCTGTGCAATAACTGTAGCCGCAAGCCGCCAAGCCGTCGCTGACGAATTTGGCGACATCGCTAAAGTAGGCGTCGTGCTTTTCAGGGTCGAAGCGATTGTCTAAGATCATGGCGTTGTCTTGATCAGTCACGATCAATTGTTCTTGCCGTGCCATGCTGCCAAGGGCTAGAAAGCAGTAGGGCACCGGGGGTGGACCGAACTGTGCTTCGGCCAATTCCAGCAGGCGTTGCTTATAGCTTCGTCCAATGGCGCCCATGGCACTGCCCACCATGTGAGAGTTGGCGTCTTCACGAATCATGCGCACAAAACTCGCCCTGACCTCATCTTTTAAGCTCGCAAGCTCTTCTACGCTTTGTTGGTGGAAAATGCGACCCACCACAAAGAGGCTATTGCGCGATTCGTATCTCAGGATGTCAGATAGCGCCAAAACGCCGATAGGCTCCTCATTTCTCAATACCGGTAAATGGTGGACGTTGTGTCGCAACATCAGCAGCATCGCCTCAAATGCCAGTTGATCGTGACGCACGCAGATGAGATCAAAGGTGGTGATTGATGAGATGGGGTCGCCAAGTGGCAAGCCTTTGGCAACGGCCCGTATTCGAATATCGCGATCGGTGATGATGCCCAGAGAATCGTTTTCTATGACCAACAGTGAAGAGACGCCGGCATCAGTCATGATTGCCGCGGCTTGAGCAATCGAGGTCTCTGATGTTGCGGTAACGGGTTCGCGCGTTAAGAGACTTTCAACGCTCGCGTTCATCAACTCATTGGATTGCTCGCTCTTTGAAATCACCGTACGCAATCGTGTGCGATCTTCGACTTCGACCAAATCAGCGAAGGCCTCTTGCGTTTCAAAGACGTCTAAAAAGACTGGCGGTGGTATCAAATAAAGCAAGGTGTCTTCCAGCGCTGTGGCGGGAAAGCGGATTTGTTGGCGCTGCTGCAACAACCCGGCCTCACCGAAGTGCCCGCCCTCGTTTAAGCGGTTGTAAAGCGTGCCATCGCGTCTGAAGATTTCAACAGCGCCGCTTCGCACCACGTACCAATTCAGCGCGGGCTCCCCAAATTGGGTAATGGGGGTGTCGGCTTTGAAGTACTGAACATCCACGGATTTGGCCAGTTTGTGCAAGACCTCAGCAGGCAAACCCATAAAGGGTGGGTGTTTTTCTAAAAAGCTCAGTACCTCGAGCTGTTCACTTTCCATGGTCAGGGTTTGTTCAGTCATCGTGACTCGCTTTGATCTCTCTCATAACCATATCTTAGGCTTGCGGGGGTTGGTTTTTTTTCTGCTTCTTGGGTCTAGGCTCACTCAGCAAACCCTTGATCAGCGAAACCGTCGACACCAACAGGACAATGGCGAAGGGAAAGCCTGTTGAGACGGCCATGGCTTGCAAAGCAACCAGTCCCCCACCCAAAATCAGTGCCACCGCCACCAAGCCTTCAAAGGTGCACCAGAAAATGCGTTGCGGTGCGGGTGACACAACCTTGCCACCGGATGCAATCACATCAATCACCAAGGAGCCTGAGTCTGACGATGTCACAAAAAACACCACCACTAAGATGATCGCCACCAAGGAAGTGATTTGCGCCAAAGGCAGTGCGTCGAGCATCAGAAAGATTTGCAACGGTAACTCGCCCGCTGTGACGGCCAAGTAGCCCTGATTAACCACTTGTGAAATAGCCGTATTCCCAAAAACCGTCATCCACAGCACGCAGGCCAGTGATGGCACAATTAGAACCGACACCAAAAACTCGCGCACGCTACGTCCCCGTGAGACGCGAGCGATAAACATGCCGACAAAGGGTGACCAAGAAATCCACCAGGCCCAGTAAAACGCCGTCCAACCTTGGGCAAAGTTGGTGTCTTCTCGACCGACCGGGTTACCAAGCGCCGGTAAGTACTCCAAATACGCCCCAAGGTTTGAGAAAAAACCAGTGATGATGGCAAGTGTGGGACCGACCACAATCACAAAAACCAGTAGCACGATCGCCAACACCATGTTGATTTCAGACAACCGCTTCACGCCAGCATCTAGCCCTGCTAAGACGGATACCAATGCGATTGCGGTAATGCCGATGACCAGCAAAATCTGCACCGTGTCGCCAAGCGGTATGTCAAACAAAAAATGCAAACCAGCGGCTGCTTGCGAGGATCCTAAACCAAGTGAAGTGGCCAATCCAAACATGGTTGCCATAATGGCCAGAATATCAACCAAATGGCCCGGCCAACCCCAGATACGCTCGCCCAAGATGGGATAAAAGACCGAACGGATGGTCAGGGGCAATCCTTTGTTAAATGAGAATATCGCCAAGCCCAGTGCCAATACCGCGTAAATCGCCCAAGGGTGTAGTCCCCAATGGTAAATAGTCGCGGCCATCGCTAAGCGTTGCGCTTGTTCGCTATCGCCTATGGCCGCACCAAGCGGTGCCCAGTCGGTTCGCGCACCCGCTTCAGTGGCCGTACCACCCAGGGCGCTGTTGAAGTGTGACAGGGGCTCCGAGACACCATAAAACATCAGTCCAATACCCATGCCAGCAGCAAACAGCATTGAAAACCAGCCCAGGTAGGAATAATCGGGTTTGGCTTCGGTGCCGCCGATGCGCACCCGTCCGAGCGGTGATAAGGCGATGCCTAGGCAAACCACCACAAATATATTGCCAGCAGTGATAAAGAACCAATCAAGGCTTGACGTTAACCAGCCGCGAACACTGCCAAATAGGGGTTCGGCCTGCGTTTGAAAGGTCATCGTCAAGACCACAAAGGCGATGATCAAAAGGGCCGAAATGGCAAACACCCTATTGTGGATATCAAGGCCAAATGGCCCGACGTTCATGACGATATTGTCTTGCCCAATGGTGTAGTCCGTTTCGATTTGATTGACATCACCGTCAGGTGTCATGGGGTCACGGTGAGTGTCGTCTGGGGACTGAGTCATGCTGATCCTCCTGTCGTGTGCACGAGCAACTCGCACAGTAAGTGGGACTTTATATAGGCGCCACTGCTAGCGCCTGGCAGCCGTTCACCTTAACACGGGGTCAGTTTTAGGGTCGAAAGTTGCACCACAGCGGTGCGGCAGTGTTATTGAGGGGCTGGTGAGGGCCCGACAGGTGAAGGACCAACAGGAGAAGGACCAACAGGCGAGGGCCCGACAGGCGAGGGACCGAGGCGGGGTGCCATGCTCGGTGTTGGCGTCATTGCGGGGGCTGGAGCCGGTACGAGCAGTGCCGGTTTGGGGGCGAAGACCACGTCACGCAACCCCAAGCTGATCGTGGGCACATAAGAAATAAGCATCAAGCAACTGATGATGACCAACACAAAGGGTATGAGGTGCTTGATGACCTTGTCTAACGACACGCGAGCCACTGTGCAGGCGGCAAACAAGTTCACACCAAAAGGTGGGGTGATCATGCCAAGGGCTAAGTTGACCACCATGATGATGCCAAAATGGATGGGGTCAATACCAAAGTACATGGCCACGGGTGTCAAGATTGGGGCAAGCACGATGATGGCCGCAGAGGTTTCGATGAACATGCCGATAAGAAATAGCGCACCATTGACGCCAATCAGAAACAAAGCCGGTGAACTGAGCACCACGGTCAACCATTGACCGATTTGGTCCGGGATGCCTGCGCGCGTGATAATGAAGGCGAACAAACCCGCATTGGCAATGATGAACATGATGACGGCACTGGAAATCACAGATTTTTTCAGTGCCGTGACGACGTCGCGCCAGCCGAGTTCACGGTGAAACGCAGCACCCACCAACAGCGCATAAAACACGGCCACAACCGACGCTTCAGTTGGCGTGAAGATGCCGCCGTAGATACCCCCCAAAATGATGACTGGCATCAGCAGCGCCCAGCCGGCCTTGCCGGTGGCGGCAAGAACCGATAAACGGCCTTCACCGTCGTGTTTACCCCAACCCTTGATACGGCAGTAGACGTGCACAAACACCATCAACGCCAAGCCAATCAAGACGCCAGGAACCACACCGGCAATGAAGAGTTCGCCAATTGACACCTCAGCGGCGACACCAAACAAAATCAGTGGAATAGACGGCGGAATAACCACACCGAGCTCAGCCGAGGTGGCTTGCAGCGCTGCGGTGTAGGGCCTGGGGTAGCCATGGCGAACCAAGGCTGGAATCAGAATGGCGCCAATGGCGAAAGTGGTGGCCACTGAAGAGCCAGACACAGCAGCAAAAATCATGCATGTCAGCACGGTGGTCATGGGCAGGCCGCCTTGAACACCGCCAACCAAGCTTTTGGCGAACTCGACCAAACGCCCAGAAATGCCTCCTTTTTCCATTAAATTTCCAGCGAGGATAAAGAACGGAATCGCTGCGAGCGGAAACTTATCAATGGCGCTAAACATCTCCTTGGGCGCCATGATCAATCGGCTGTTATCAAACACCGCCAAGCCCAGAACTGCCGCGCCACCAATGGACACGGCAATCGATACGCTCAGTGCGAAGCCCAGCAACATCGTGATTAACAGGGTAATGGGCATCAAAAAATCCGTTACTTCAATCGGTGAAGGTGTTGTCTGCGTTCATCAGAACTGGTGTGGGTGGGTCAAGGTAGTGTGCCACCACAGCCAACATGCCTAGGGCAGCGCCAAAGGGGACTGCCGCATAAGCCCAAGCAATAGAAATCTCAATGCTGGCAAAGCTCTGAAACCGAACGCGCCAGGCCAGTGAGATACCGAACCATAAGATAGTTGCTAAAAAGGAGAAAGTGGCCAATGCAATAAAAAGTCGCAGTGTGTCATGCCAACGGCCTTTTGCAAGGCGAAGCATTAAGTCCACTGAGACGAGCGCACCTTGGCGAATCGCGACCACCATGCCCAGCATCACACACCAAATCAGCAGGCGGCGCATCACTTCCTCTGTCCACACGGAGGGTTGCGACAAAACGAATCGGGTTGTCACCTGCCAGAGGCCCAAGCAACTGATGACGGCCAACAAAGTGGTGGCGACAGTAAAGGAGAATCCGGTCAACCATCGATCGAGTGTAAGAATGAGTGCACGCATCCGGCGTATATTAGTCGCTTCACACGCCTATGGTCTAAATGGGTGTGTTAGCGAGCCAGGAAATGAGCCCTCATGCGATCAGATTTTGCGTTTCATCACCAGCACCGTGTGCGTTGGTCCGAGTGTGACCCTCAGTGGGTGGTTTTTAACGGCCATTACTTGACGTTTTTTGATGTGGCGATCACCGAGTACACCCGTGCTGTGGGTTTGCCAAGCGTGATGGCGCAGCAAAGGTCGGGAGCTGAGTTCTTTGCGCGCAAAGCCACCATTGAATATCATGCCCCAGCCAAGTACGACGATATGCTCGATATTTGTGTGCGCTTGGCGTATCTCGGTCGCAGTAGTGTGCGCTTTATGATTGAGGTTTATCGGGATCAATCGCTTTTGACCACAGGCGAGTTGGTTTACGTCTATGTTGATACGGCTTTGGGAGCGAGTGTTGCTTTGCCCGAGGTGCAGCGAGCCGCGATTTTGGCATTTGAGATCACGCCCGTACAACTCGGCGTGACTGGTGTGGACAAGGCGTGAGTGAAAAAAAATTTAATCGTGAGTCATTGATATGAATATTCTGATCACTGGTGGTGCTGGCTTTTTAGGGTCAAAACTGGCCAAAACCCTTCTGGATGCCGGATCGTTATCGAATCGACCCATTGGTTCGTTGGTCCTGACTGATCGGGTAGAGCAGGGCGATCCAGCCATCAGCAGTGATCCGCGCGTCACCACGCACACGGGCGACTTGCTTGAGACATTGCCGGTTTTGTTTGACACGCCTTTTTATCCCTTCGATGCGGTGTTTCACTTGGCCTCAGCCGTGTCAGGCGAGTGTGAGGCTGATTTTTCACTGGGCCTGCGTGCCAATTTGGCAACCACAGAGCATTTGTTAGAGTACCTCAGACGCCAGGCCGAGCAACAGGGGATTGTGGCGCAATTGTTCTTTGCCAGTTCAGTGGCGGTGTTTGGCGGTGATGCGGGTGTGCCGATGCCTGCCATCATCACGGACGGGACGTTGGCTGTGCCGCAATCGAGCTATGGTATTCACAAATTTATCTGTGAGCAGTTGATTGCTGATTACACCCGCAAAGGTTTTATCGACGGGCGGGCGGCTCGTCTCATGACCGTGTCTGTTCGCCCTGGGCGCCCCAATGGCGCGGCCTCTAGCTTTTTGTCTGGCATGATCCGTGAGCCTTTGGCAGGTGAACCGGCAGTCTGCCCCGTTCACCCACAAACGCAAGTGGCTTTGTCTTCGCCAGACAACACGACCAAGGGTATCTTGACGGTCATGCAAGCCTCACGAGAAAACTTGCAAGGTCGCACGGCAATCAACCTGCCGGCATTAACGGTCAGCATTGCTCAAATGCAGCAAGCACTGATCGACATTGCCGGTACAGCGACAGCTGATCTGATTCGCGTTGAGCCCGACGATACGATTGCCCGCATCGTGGGTGGTTGGCCATCTCGGTTTGAGTGCGAACGTGCTGCCGCCCTTGGTTTGACACCAGACCCTTCGTATGACAGCGTGATTCAACAATACATCGATTCGTTGGCGTGATGCCTGCCTTGGCAAGGGAGTCGGGGGTGGTATCGTAGGTCTTGATTTAAGGGTTTCGCGTTTCTGAGGGTGTTGTCACCAAAACGTCATTGAAGTGTCATTGTCCTGTCAAAAGGGCTGGGCAAAATAATGACTCATGAACGCTTCTGATCCTGCAACGCCAGCACGCTCCCAAGCCCACTATCGGGCCATCTGGATATCCGACGTACACCTTGGCACGGCAGGCTGCAAAGCAGAATTCCAATTGGACTTTTTGCGTTTCAATGAGTCCTGGGAGCTTTATCTCGTTGGCGACATCATTGACGGTTGGCAACTCAAAAAGAACTGGTACTGGAAGCAGTCTCACAATGATGTGGTGCAGAAAGTGTTGCGCAAGTCTCGCAAGGGTACGCGCGTGACTTATGTGGCTGGCAACCATGATGAAGTCTTGCGTCAATTCATTGGTATGGCTTTTGGTGAAATTCGTATCGTTAACGAAACGACACACCATTTGCTTGATGGTCGCAAGTTGTGGATCACACATGGTGATTTTTTCGACGGGATTATCCAGCACGCCAAATGGTTGGCGTATTTGGGTGACAGCCTCTACACGCTGATACTAAAACTCAACGATGCGTTTAACCGCACTCGCCATCGGCTGGGCATGTCTTACTGGTCGTTGTCGCAGTATCTCAAGCATCGAGTCAAAAACGCCGTTTCCTTTATTACCGAGTTTGAACAAGTCTTGGTCAATGAAGCACGCCGTCGGGGTTTTGATGGGGTGGTATGCGGACACATCCACAAAGCCGAAATACGCATGATTGATGATGTTCTCTACTGCAACGATGGCGATTGGGTGGAAAGCCTGTCGGCCCTTGTCGAAACCCATGAAGGCGAGCTCAAACTGATCCATTGGCCTTACCGCGCGCAAGCCGGTGAAAAGGAAATTGAAGATGACCGTTCAACAGCCGATCCAAACCCTAGCGCCAACCCCTTTACCCAATACGGCTGAGAATTCAACGATTAAAAAACTCTTGATCGTGACCGATGCGTGGCAACCGCAGGTCAATGGCGTTGTTCGCACCCTAGGCAACACACGGTCTCAATTGGAGTCCCTGGGCGTTGAAGTCGAGATGTTGACGCCGCTGTCCTTTAAGACATTGCCGTGTCCCGGTTACCCTGAAATTCGCCTGTCATTGACCACCCGCGGGCGGGTGCAACAAATGATCGAAGCCATCAATCCCGATGCCTTGCATATTGCCACTGAAGGCCCCTTGGGTTGGGCGGCCCGTGGGGCTGCACTAAAGCGCGGTTGGGCTTTCACCACGGCCTACCACACGCGGTTTCCAGAGTACGTTAATGCCCGCATTGGTGTTCCCTTAAGTTGGTCTTACGCACTCTTTAGACGTTTTCATGGTGCGGCAAGTTCGGTGCTGGCCCCAACCCCGGCGATTGTTGAGGACTTGCGCTCGCGAGGCTTTCGTCAGGTGGTGCATTGGACTCGGGGCGTGGATCATGCGATTTTTTATCCACGAATTGAGCAAAAACCACCCAATAAAAACAATCCGATTTTTCTTTATGCTGGTCGATTGGCGATTGAGAAAAATGTTGAAGCGTTTTTGCGATTGGATTTGCCCGGTCAAAAGTGGGTGGCAGGCGAAGGCCCCATGACAGCATCACTGAGGAAAAAATACCCCAACGCCCGTTACATTGGTGTCATCTCTCAAAATGAGCTGGCTCATCTTTACAGCCAAGCCGACGTTTTTGTGTTTCCAAGCCTGACCGACACTTTTGGCCTGGTCATGGCAGAGGCCATGGCCTGTGGCTTGCCGGTCGCAGCATTTCCTGCCATGGGACCGATTGACGTGGTGGGTCAAAGCGGTGCTGGCGTCTTAGATGAAGACTTACGAGCGGCCTGTTTGGCTTGCCTTGATGTTTCGCGCGAGCGAGCGATCGCCCGTGCGAGCCAATACACCTGGTCGGTGGCAACGGGTCAATTTTTTGCAGCCCTTAAACCCATGCGCGCGCGCAAGGAGTCGTAGATCGGTTCGCCGCGTAAAAGGCTTGCGACCAAGGCGGCCATGACGCTGGCAATCAGTAATGGAATCATGAGGGAAACTGTGCCACT
>JAFMCG010000033.1 GCA_017857895.1 Burkholderiaceae bacterium
GCTTGAGCAAATGAGGCCTCATTGAACTTGGTGCCTTGATCAATATTGCCTTGTACCAAGCGCACAGTCAGTGACGCACCTTGGGGTTGCGTGAAGGTGGTTTGCTGCAGGGAAGCGCCGACAAACACCAGCACGATGGCGAGCACCACGGCCAAACCCCGTTTTGGGGTGAAAGCGATCTTGTTTTGTTGCGCTTCAGCAGCCAATGTGGCGGCCACCGCACCACAGATCCAGGCGGTCACAAAGGTCGTGCCGTAGGCCCCGCCTACGGTCGACCAACCGGCCAACCAGCCACTGGTTTGGCCGTAAGCGGTGTTCAGCCAAGGGAACCCAGTAAAGAGGGTGCCACGAAGCCACTCAGCGAGCGTCCAAGCTGAGGCCCAGGTGCTGACCTGTATCACAATGGCCACGGGCGATAGGGCGCCCTGAGAGGGGTGTGGCAAGACTTTTAGCCAGTGGCTTAGTCCAGCGGCAAGGGCTGGGAAAAGGGCCAAGTAAGCCGTAAAAAGCACGAGGGCAAGGATAGCCAGAACGATCGGCATTTGTCCGTAGACATGCATGCTGATGATTAACCAATAAAGTCCAACCGTAAAGCCGGCCCAACCAAACACAAATCCCGTCCAAAGACTTTGTTTGAGCGAGCTTGACCCCCAGATTTGGTGAACAAACCCCGCTAAAACCAGAAACTGTAGCCAAGGCAGGGCATAGTCATTAATTGGACCCGGTGCAAACGAAGCGGCATAAAGCACACCAAGCAAGGCGGTCCACAAGTCACGCTTTTGTAGCAAACCGCCTAGCTTCACTGTTCGTTTTGCGCCAGATTGGGCGTGAGCGGTGGCAGGCGTCGGACTCTGATCCAAAGGGCGCGGCGCGTATCAGCGCGAAGAACATCAAACTGAAGGTTATTCAGGCTGTGCCGGTCACCACGTCTTGGAATGCGGCCGAGCTCGTGTGCCATCCAACCGCCCACTGTGTCGTAGTCACCGGGTGGCATTTCTTCACCGAGCACCTGAGACAGGGCATCGAGCTCGGTGGTCGCCAGAAGCCGCCACGTGTTGTGTCCATCGGGGAAGATCGTTTGTTCGCTGTCATCAAACTCGTCCTCGATGGCGCCCACAATCTGTTCGAGGACGTCTTCTAAGGTCACCAGGCCTGTGATGCCGCCATGCTCATCAATCACGATGGCAATGTGGTTGCGATGGCTTCGGAACTCTTGTAGCAAAACGTTAACGCGTTTGGTTTCAGGGATAAAAACCGCTGGTCGCACCAAATCTCTCAAATTTAGAGAAGGATTGAGCATATGGCGCAACAAGTCTTTGGTCATAAAGGTCCCGATGATGTTGTCACGGGATCCCTCGAAGACTGGAAATCGAGAGTGTGCCATGGCCACGATCTTGGGTAGCAGCACGGCAACCGACTCATTGACATCGAGCATGTCCATTCGGGCACGTGGCACCATAATGTCAGTCGCTGTTAAGTCTGAAACCGCCAACGCACCCTTGAGCATGGTGTAGGCGTTGGCATCGATGAGATCTCGTGATCGCGCGGCTTCGAGGATCGTCAAAATGCCATCACGATCTTCGGGCTCACGACGAACCAAAGAGAGCAACCGGTTGACGAAAGATTCTTTTGGTTTTTTGGTGTCGCCTGGCTCAGGGCCAGGCTCACTAGAGTAGGGTTCGGGCATGTTCCGCAGAACTGAGTTGAGGTACCAATAGGATAACCGAAAGTTTGTGTCGTGCCGTTTCAATGAGGGATTTTTTGTTATTAAAGCAGTCAGATCATTTTATTTCAGCGCCGTAGGGATCATCAATTGAAAGCGACGCCAAGATCTTGCGCTCTAAACCCTCCATAAGCCGAGCCTGTGCTGGTTTTATGTGGTCATACCCGAGCGCGTGCAAGGTGCCGTGGACAATCAGATGAGCCGCATGATCTAAGTAAGCCTTGCCCTGGGCTCGGGCTTCTTCTTTCAAAACAGGTGTACAAATCACGATGTCGGCAAAAATGAGCGCGTCAGTGTTGGATTCGTTGTAAGCAAAAGTCAGTACATTGGTTGGCTTTGGTTTGGTGCGATAACCGAAATTAAGGCGTTGGCTTTCTACAGAACCGACCAAGCGCAGCGTCAGTTGTACGTTGTTAACTGACTCGTTGGCGCCATAAGCCACAGCGCGCTCGATCCAACGGCGCAAGCGCCAGCGGGGCAGTGATTTGGCCGCTAGCACGTACTGAACCGATAAAGACAGCTTGGGCGCGCTAATCGCGCCAGCCACGCGAGACAATGAAGACAACCGTGGCGTGTTTTTTTTAGGCAGCTGGCGAGCTGTGTTTTTCATAGGCATCAACGATTCGAGCCACCAGCGGGTGCCTCACCACATCACGGCTGGTAAAGCGGGTGATTGCAATCCCTTGCACATCGGATAAGACCTCAAGCGCATTGGCCAAGCCACTGGGTTGATTTTTTGGCAGATCGACTTGCGTTGGGTCGCCGTTGACCACGGCTTTGCTGCCAAAGCCGATCCGGGTTAAGAACATTTTCATCTGCTCAGGCGTCGTGTTTTGTGCCTCATCCAAAATCACAAAAGCGTTGTTAAGGGTCCGCCCACGCATGTAGGCCAAAGGCGCGATCTCGATGGTCTGTTTTTCAAACAGACGCTGCACTTTCTCAAAACCCATTAAATCGTAAAGTGCATCGTAGAGTGGGCGTAGATAGGGGTCGACCTTTTGTGCCAAATCACCGGGTAGAAAACCCAATCGTTCACCCGCCTCAACCGCGGGACGCGTCAAGATCAAGCGCTGAACATTGTCTCGCTCGAGCGCATCAATGGCACAAGCCACGGCCAGCCATGTTTTACCGGTTCCCGCAGGGCCCGTGCCAAAGGTGATGTCGTGCTTGAGAATTTGCTCGATGTACTCGCCTTGTCTTGGCGTGCGTGGCTTTAAGTCTGCACGGCGGGTGCGTAACTGATAAGGATCGGCACCGGCTGCTGTGATGACGCTCGCGCTCTGCGATTGCTCAGCGCGGGCTTGAACGATGCCGAGCTGAATTTCATCGATCGACAACTCGCGCTGGCCGGCTTCAGTGTGAAATTGTTTGATAAGAGACATGGCTTGGTCTGCCTTGACCCCATTGATTTCAAACGCGGCACCCCGATGGCCGATCGATACTGCCAAGGCTTGCGAGATCTGTCGCAGGTTTTCGTCAAGAGGGCCACAGAGCTTAGCGAGCTGGTCGTTATCGCCCTCAAGGGTGAAGCGCAGTCTCGATGTCGTCATGGGTTGCTCGGTAAAAGATCAGTTTCGCGCGTGAGAATTTCACCCCGCAAGCTATTAGTATTAACCTCGTTAATGGTGATGTCGACCAATTGGCCAATCAAACGTGGCGAACCTTTGAAATTAACGATTCGATTGTTTTCCGTGCGTCCCATCATTTCAGTGGGGTCACGCCTGGATGGTCCTTCGACCAAAACGCGTTGTGGTTGTCCAACCATGGCGTGCGCTATGGCGCTGGCTTGTTCGTTGATCTTGGTTTGTAGGCGGTGCAGACGTTTGAGCTTGAGCATATCTGGCACTTCGTCTGTTAAGTCAGCCGCTGGGGTGCCTGGTCGCTTGGAATACATAAAAGAAAACGACGTATCAAAGCCGATTTCATCAATCAAAGCCATTGTCTGATCAAAGTCCGCATCGGTTTCACCAGGAAAACCGACGATAAAGTCAGACGATAAGGTAATACCGGGTCGAGCCTGGCGCAAGCGTCGCACAATCGACTTGAACTCGAGCGTGGTGTAACCGCGCTTCATGGCCGCCAAGACGCGGTCGCTACCCGCCTGAACCGGCAGGTGCAAGAACGACACGACCTTGGGTAAGGTGGCATACGCGTCAATTAAGCGCGAAGTCATTTCTTTGGGGTGCGAGGTGGTGTAACGAATACGCTCAATACCTGGAATGTCGTGAACATACTCAAGCAGTGTCGCAAAGTCTGCGATCTGATCGGTATCCCCCATCTTGCCGAGATAGGCATTGACGTTTTGACCCAGCAAGGTCACTTCACGAACCCCTTGGTCGGCCAAGTCGGCCACTTCGGTTAAGACATCCTCAAAAGGACGAGACACTTCCTCGCCTCGGGTGTAGGGCACAACGCAGAAGCTACAGTATTTGCTACAGCCTTCCATGATCGATACAAACGCCGCTGGACCGTCAACACGGGGTGGGGGTAGGGCATCAAATTTTTCGATTTCAGGAAAGCTGATGTCAACTTGTGATTTGCCTGTTTGCTGACGCTTGGCAATCAGCTCAGGCAGTCGGTGTAGGGTTTGAGGGCCGAACACCACGTCAACGTAAGGCGCACGTTTGACGATTGTGGCACCTTCCTGACTGGCCACACAGCCGCCGACACCGATAATCAGGTTAGGGTTGGCTTTTTTTAGAACCTTAACTCGGCCGAGATCAGAGAAGACTTTGGATTGGGCTTTTTCACGTACCGAGCACGTGTTGAATAGGATCACGTCGGCAAGAGCAGGGTCTTGGGTTAGCTCAACAGGCTCTGCCAGACCCAAAATGTCGAGCATTTTGTCCGAGTCATACTCATTCATCTGGCACCCAAAGGTGCGGATGAAGACTTTCTTTACATTTTCTGTCATTGCCTTTCGCCGTAACGGGTGTAGATCCCGGGGGCGCCTTTTAAGCGGGTCAATCGTGTGAAGCGCAAAGCGCCAATTATTCGGTGTAAACCTCTTCTACTTCATCGTCTTTCTTGACGGGCTTGACCAAGTCTTCACGCTTAACCCCGAGCCACAGGGCAATTGAGGCAGCAACAAAGATCGACGAGTAAATGCCAAACCAGATGCCGATGGTGAGCGCCAAAGCAAAATAATGCAATGTGGGCCCACCAAATATCAGCATGGATAAAACCATGATCTGCGTCGAGCCGTGGGTGATGATGGTGCGTGACATGGTTTGAGTGATGGCGCCGTCGATGACTTCGCGGACATCGACATTGCGTAATCGGCGAAAGTTTTCACGAATTCGATCCATGATAACCACCGACTCGTTCACGGAGTAGCCCAGCACGGCCAAAACGCCTGCCAGAACAGCCAGTGAGAATTCCCATTGAAACGCAGCAAAGAAGCCCAGAATAATTACCACATCGTGCAAGTTAGCCACCACGCCAGCCACCGCGAACTTCCACTCAAAACGAACGGCCAAGTAGATCACGATACCGATAATCACAAAAAGCAGCGCAAGAAGGCCATTTTCAATCAGTTCTCGACCAATTTGTGGCCCAACAAACTCAACGCGTTGCAACACAACATTAGGTTCGGATGCGCTAAGTGCCGCCATGAGTGCGACGCTTTGGTCGGCAGAGGATTGTCCTTCAGACAACGGCAGTCGGATTAAGACGTCGCGCGAAGTGCCGAAGTTTTGAACTTGAAAATCGGTGTAGCCCAGTGACTGAATTTGTCCTCGGATTTCGACCAAGGGCGCTGTTTCTGGATAGGCCAGTTCAATCACTGTGCCGCCGGTAAACTCGATGGACAGATTGAAGCCGCGAACCGCGATGAATGCGACAGAAGCCACAAAAAATATCAGGCTAAACATGTTTAGCGCCAGGGAGTGGCGCATGAACGGAATGGTGCGGGAGATACGGAAGAATTCCATGATTTATTGATCCTTCGGTTGCCAGATCGTACCGATCGACAATCCCTTGAGCTTCTTACGGCCACCGTAAGAAAGATTAACCATTGATCGCACCACAACCACCGCTGAGAACATCGAAGTCAAGATGCCTAAGCAATGAACGACCGCAAAACCTCGCACCGGTCCCGTGCCAAATATCAAGAGGGCAATACCCACGATGAGGGTTGTTAAGTTAGAGTCAAGAATCGTCCCCCAAGCGCGCTCAAAACCAATCTGAATGGCAGCTTGCGGGGATTCGCCACGCCGCAGTTCTTCTCGTATCCGCTCATTGATCAGCACGTTGGCATCAATGGCCATACCAATGGTGAGTGCAATGGCAGCAATACCTGGTAAGGTCAATGTGGCTTGCAACATGGATAGCAATGACATCAACAAAAAGACGTTGATAGTCAAGCCAATGGCTGAAAACAACCCAAAGGTACGGTAGTACACAACCATGAAGAGCACCACAGCCACAAAGCCCCAGAGCGTGGCATTGAAACCCTTGGCGATGTTTTCTGCGCCTAGACTTGGACCAATGGTGCGCTCTTCAATGATGGTCATCGGTGCTGCGAGTGAGCCCGCACGCAGCAAAAGAGAAATATCGGCGGCGTCTTCAGCCGTCATGCTGCCTGAAATCTGCACTTGACCACCGGGGATTTCGCTTCGAATCACGGGTGCTGTCACCACCTCACCGCGGCCTTTTTCAAACAACAAAATGGCCATTCGATTGCCGATGTTGTCACGGGTGACATCTCTAAAAATTCGCGCACCCTTGCTGTCTAACGTTAGGTGGACCGCGGGTTGTTGATTTTGAGAGTCGCGGCCTGCTTGAGCATCTTGCAGATTTTCTCCAGTCAGGATGACTTGTCGGCGCAATAGCAATGGGCGTCCATCAGAGTCTTCATAGCGTTCGAGTCCAAATGGCACAGCACCAGCAGCTAGCGCAGAGGATGCGGCAGGCGAGTCATCGACCATACGAATTTCGAGTGTGGCGGTGCGACCCAGAATTTCTTTAGCGCGAGCCACGTCTTGCACGCCAGGCAACTGAACGACGATTCGGTCAGCGCCTTGTTGTTGGATCACGGGTTCGGCCACGCCGAGCTCGTTAATTCGGTTGTGCAACGTGATGATGTTTTGTCTGAGTGCGCTGTTTTGGACGGCGGCAATCGCGGCATTACTCAGCTTACCGGTGATCTGAGGCAAGCCGCTGCGAATGCCGTCGCTGGTGCCTTCAATAAAGCTCATGTCGTTATAGCGGGTGCGCAGCAAAGCGAGGCCTCGGCTGCGAGCCTGCTCATCGGCAAACACGGCCACCACTGACATGTCCGCACGCTCAACGCTAGGCGTGGCAATGCGCTGCTCACGAAATGCCGCCCGAATATCAGTCGACAGAGAGTCATAACGGGCCGTCAGTGCCCCTTGCATGTCAACTTGCAGCAGGAAATGAACCCCGCCTCTTAAGTCTAGGCCCAGGTACATCGGGCCAGCCCCAATGGCAGTCAGCCAAGCAGGTGACGCAGGCAGTAAGTTCAGTGCAACGGTGTAGGTCGGATCAGCGGGGTCAGGGTTTAACGCCCGTTCTATGATGTCACGTGCCTTGAGTTGCTCGTCGGTCGAAGAGAAGCGAAACCGCACAGTACCTACGGGACCATTGCGCTCAAAATTTGAGCCCGTGGTGACCAAGGCGGCTTGATCAAGAATCGTCTGCACGCGATTGAGCATGTCGGGGTCGATCTTGGTTGTGGACTTGGCGCTTGACACCTGGACCGCGGGTGATTCGCCATAGAAGTTCGGAAGGGTATAAAGAAATCCGACCACTAGGGCGACCAAAACGGTCAGATACTTCCACAAGGGGTAACGATTCATGGGCGCAACACTTATTGAAAAGCTGAAGGCCGGTTTAAACCGGCCAATCCAGCGTTAGAGATTGGCAAACAGACGTTAAATCTGCTTCATGGTGCCCTTAGGCAACACCGTTTGAACAGCGGTTCTCTGTAAGAGAATTTCCACTGGCTTTTCGGCCAATGCAGTCACTTCAACACCAATGTAAGCGTCAGTGACTTTGGTCACTTTGCCCAACATACCACCGGCGGTGATGACTTCATCACCTTTGGCTAAGGCTGCCACAAGGTTTTTGTGTTCCTTTTGTCTTTTCATCTGGGGACGAATCATCAAAAAGTACAAAATCACAAACATCAAAACGATGGGTAGCAGGCCCGTCAAAGAACTCATATCACCACCTACTTGCGCGACGACAACGCCGGCTATTTCGTGCAAAGACATTTAAGCCTCCTATTAAAAATCTTTTAATATCAATGTACCTAACCCGTTATTGTAGCGACTTGGCCGCTCGACGACTGAGAAATTGCTTTTTCCACGTCTCAAAGACACCGAGCCCTATGGCATCTCGCATTTGAGACATCAGATTCAGATAGAAATGCAGGTTGTGCACCGTATTTAATCGTGCGCCTGTGATTTCGTTTGCCCGCTGTAAGTGGTGCAAATAGGCGCGGGAAAAGTGGCGGCAGGTGTGGCACTGACATTCGGGGTCTAACGGACCGGTGTCATGACGGTATTTGGCATTGCGGATTTTGATATCACCGTTTTGGGTAAAGAGCCAGCCGTTACGGGCATTTCGGGTCGGCATCACGCAATCGAACATGTCAATGCCGTGGCTAACCCCTTGCACCAAGTCCTCCGGTGTGCCGACACCCATGAGATAGCGGGGGGCGTTGGCTGGCAGTTTGGGCGCTGTGTGTGCCAGTATCCGCAGCATGTCCTCTTTGGGTTCGCCCACCGAAAGGCCCCCAATGGCATAGCCATGAAAACCGATCTCTGTTAGCGCTTGCAGTGACTCGTCTCGTAGGTCCTCGAACATGCCGCCCTGCACGATGCCGAAAAGGGCATTTTTGTTACCAGCTTCTTCAAAGGCTGCCTTGGATCGCTGCGCCCAACGTGCCGACATGCGCATGGACGCGGCAGCTTGTTCATGGGTGGCCACATCGTTGCCGATTTTGTAAGGGGTGCACTCATCAAACACCATCACCACGTCGCTATTGAGCGAAGTTTGGATCTGCATGGAAAGCTCTGGGGTTAGAAATAGCTTTGAACCATCGATGGGTGAAGCAAACTTAACGCCTTCTTCAGTGATCTTACGCATGCCTTGAAGGCTAAATACCTGAAAACCGCCTGAATCCGTCAGGATGGGTTTTTGCCAGCCCATGAAGCCGTGCAACCCCCCGTGTTTTTCGATGACGTCAGTACCGGGTCTGAGCCAAAGATGAAACGTATTGCCCAACACGATCTGCGCACCAACTTCTGTTAGCTCATGGGGCATCATCGCTTTGACGCTGCCATATGTACCGACTGGCATAAAAATAGGCGTTTGTACCTCGCCGTGGGTCAGGTTCAAGCGCCCACGTCGTGCCTGGCCGTCGGTTTTGAGTAACTCAAACTGCATTTGATCGACCCTTTTCCAAAAACATCGCATCGCCATAGCTAAAAAAACGGTAGCGCTGTTGAACCGCGTGAAGATAAGCGGATTTCATGGGTGCCATGCCAACGAAGGCCGCCACGAGCATTAACAACGTCGACTGGGGTAAGTGAAAGTTCGTTACCATGGCATCGACCGTGTGCCACTGATAGCCTGGTGTGATGAAAAGCTCAGTGTCGCGGCTTGTGGCCGTTAATTTGCCCTGGTACTCTTGGCAGGCAGATTCTAAGGCGCGCACGCTCGTGGTGCCGACGGCAATGACTCGACCACCATTTTTTTTGGCTTTTTCCACTGCGTCGACAGTGGCCTGCGAAATGGAATACCACTCGCTGTGCATGTGGTGTTTGGAAAGGTCGTTGTTGCGTACGGGTTGAAAAGTACCCGCGCCCACGTGCAAGGTTACAAATGCTTGTGACACGCCTTTGTCAGAAATCCGTTGTAACAAATCCTCATCGAAATGCAATCCAGCCGTGGGTGCGGCTACCGCCCCAGGGTGTTTGGCATAAACGGTCTGGTAGCGTTGTTCGTCGCCAGCCTCATCGGCATGTTCGATGTATGGGGGCAATGGCACGTGCCCATGGCGATCGAGCTGTTCAAGCACAGGCTCGTCAAATGTCAATTCAAACAAATCGTTACTTCGCCCTGTCACCTGCACATCAAAAGCGTCAGCCAAACGCAGGCGACTACCTGCTTTGGGCGACTTGCTGGCTTTGATGTGAGCGAGCGCTTGGTGGCTGCCGGTGATGCGTTCAATCAAAACCTCAATCTTGCCGCCGCTGTCTTTTTGACCGAAAAGGCGGGCTTTAATCACTCTAGTGTCGTTAAAGACCAGCAAATCGTTGGTGTTCAGTAGATCGATCAAATCCGCAAACTGGCGATCAATGCGCTGGGCATTAGCATCAACGTGTAAAAGGCGACTGCCTGTGCGCTCGGTGGTCGGGTGTTGCGCAATCAATTCAACTGGCAGCACGTAGTCGTAATCAGCCAACGTAAGGGTTGGGCTGGTGCGATTGGCATTGTCAGTCGGTTTTTTTTGGTGAGCCGCTTGTTCAGGGTGATTAGACAAAGAAGATCCTGCCATAATGAGTGATTAGCGCTGATTGTTTGTTCGATGCGTCGCGCGATTAAATCGCCAAACTGACGCAAGGGTTGAATCATGCCATGATTTAAATAACTCATGCGGCTCAGTGGTTCGCACTTAAGTTTGTACTTAATTTAGCGGAGGCTCAAAAGAGTGTCATATATTCAAATGCTAATGGTCTTGGCGCGCTGGCGAGCACGGGCGATCGTGTTGCTGTTACTGATGTTTTTGGCCAACATGGCCGTTCAGGCTCAGTCCCTTCCCGCTGAGGTTTCCCGCGCTTGGAGCAACACAGGTCTACCAGACACGAGTCTTTCAATGGTGATTGAAGAGGTCGGTGGCGCGCGATTGGCGGCGCTTGGTTCCAGTGACCTTAAGAATCCGGCTTCTGTCATGAAACTATTGACCACCTGGAGCGCCCTGTCTGAGCTCGGCCCTGACTTCGTGTGGCGCACAACCTTTTTGATGGATGCAAACGCGGTTGTCAATGACAACGGGGGTTTAAGTGGCCCGCTTTATTTGCGCCCAAGTGGCGACCCTTTGTTTCTACTGCAAGACCTTTGGCGCCTAATGCGTGAACTCAGGCTGCGGGGCATCACCGAAATCTCGGATATTGTGATCGATCGTTCAAAATTTGGTGACATCGCGATTAACCCGGACGATTTTGATGGCAAAGGCGATCGCCCTTATAACGCTAGCCCAGATATTCTTATGGTTGGATTTGGGGCGGTGCGCTTGGTTTTTACGCCTGATATAAACAGGCAACGCTGGCGAGCTTTCGTCGATCCGCCGATTGCCGGTGTCAAAATCGACAGCAATGTTCGCTATCGCTCTGGCTCTTGTCGCAGTGGCCCGCAAGTATCTTCTGAGACCATTACTGCAGGCGATCAAGTCAGCTTTCGCATTTCTGGCGAAGCCACGGGCTCTTGTGGCGAGTTCGATTTGTATCGACTGGCGTTTTCTCAGTCTGATTTTGCTGCCAAAGCTTTAAAGTCAATGTGGACTGAGTTGGGTGGCCAGATGACTGGCACAGTCAAAGAAGGCCCGATTGCGCCTGATGCGGTGCCATTAGCGGCCCATGAGTCGCCGCCACTGGCCGAGGTGATTCGGGTGGTCAACAAAAGCAGTAATAACGTCATGACTCGGGTACTTCTACTGACCCTTGCCTCAGAGCTTGGCCAGCGACCAGCCACCGTAGAGGGTGGGGTCCAAAGGGTTCTGCAGACGCTGAATTCTCAGGGCATTGAAACAAATGGTGTGGTGATTGAAAACGGTTCTGGTTTGGCACGCCGTTCACGCATCAGCGCTGACCAAGTTGCCAAAATGTTGCAAGTGGCTTGGCGCTCACCTGCGATGCCGGAATATGTGTCTTCTTTGGCTATTCTTGGCACGGACGGCACGCTGCGGCGACGCTTGCGAGGCGATGCCCGAGGTTATGCGCACATGAAAACTGGCGCTTTGAGAGATTCGAGGGCCATTGCGGGCTACGTGCTGTCGCAATCGGGCAAGCGGTATGTGTTTGTAAGCCTGGTAAACAATCCGCAGGCCTTTAAAGCTCGCGACTTTGAAAACCAGGTTGTTGACTGGCTGATCAGTCGCTAGCGCGGACCATGCAGGCTCATCAGGTTTGATTGTCCATACGCAACGATTTAAGGAGAGGCAAGGTGGCAGTACACGAGATTCGACATCCATTGATACGCCACAAGCTTGGCTTGATGCGCCGCGCTGATCTCAGCTCGAAAAGTTTTCGTGAACTGACCCAAGAAATCACGCAACTGCTGATGTACGAAGCGAGCAAGGATTTTGTGCTCGAGCCCGCGATTGAGCTCGGGTGGTGTGGGCCGGTGCCAGTCGAGCGGGTAGCGGGTAAAAAAATAACGGTGGTGCCTATTTTGCGTGCGGGCATCGGCATGCTTGAGGGTGTGCTCAGTATTGTGCCAGGTGCCAAAGTCAGCACCGTGGGCATGAGCCGCAACGAGCAGACCTTGCAAGCTCATACTTATTTTAAAAAGCTGGTGGCTGCGCTAGATCAAAGATTGGCCATTGTGCTGGATCCGATGCTCGCCACAGGCGGAACAATGTGTGCCACTATAGAATTGTTAAAACGATCAGGCGCTCGAGAAATCAGGGCAATCGTGCTGGTGGCAGCACCCGAGGGCATTGAGCGAGTGACGCAAGCGCATCCCGAGGTTGAAATCTTCACTGCCTCAATTGATCAGGGCTTGAACGCCGACGGTTACATCATGCCTGGATTGGGTGACGCCGGCGATCGAATTTTTGGGACCAAACAAAAGGTCCATGATCATTAGTCCACAAAGGAGCAAAGCTATGGTTACGCGACGCAAGACTAATTCAGAACCAATCATTTCTTCACAAGAAAAGTTAGTGGAGTCGGTTAAGCAAACGCTCGATGATGCCGAAGCGCTGTTGCGTGAAGCAACAGACGCCACAGGCGAGAAAGCGCAGGCTTTACGCCAAGAGGCCCTAGACTGCCTCAAACGTTCACGCGAGACCCTTTACGACGTTGAGGAAGATGTTCTGGCCAGAGGTCGTCAAGCGGTGCAAGCAACCGATGAATATGTGCATCAGAACCCTTGGCAGGCGATCACTGTTGCCGGCGTGGCTGGGTTGTTGGTGGGCATGTTAATCACGCGGCGCTGATGTCGATGGTTGGTTCACTCAAGGGCATCGTGTCAGCGTCGGTGGCATCGATACGCACCCGATTGGCGCTATTTGGATTGGAATGGGTTCAGGCCCGGGCTGATCTTTGGCGCCAAGGGTTGCAAATGTTGATTGGCGTCGTGCTTATTTTTATGGCATTGATCCTCACGACCTTTTTGGTCGTGTTGTTGGCGTGGGAAACACCCTACCGGATTTGGGCTGTCGGCCTACTGGCTATCTTTTATGCTGTTTTGGGTGCCGGTCTACTTTGGCTTGCTAAGCGTTCTTTGATGGCCGAGGGTGGCTTGCCGTTTTCGGCGACGATTGAAGCTTTAACACGTGATGCTGATCAGTTGGCCAATTGGGCTCAAACCAAGTCTTCAAACCCGTCGCCCACAGTGCACGACAAGGCGGAGGCGCCATGAGCAAACGGTATTCCGTGGCCCTAGAACGCGCCGTGCAGATCGAATTGCTTCGAGCTCAAGCTGACCTTCAAAGGCAGACCTTAGCCATGCATAGCCAAAATCTAGTGGCGTCGCTTGACCCCAGACAGCATATTGAGGCCTTAATCGGTGGCTCGCAGACTGATCTGCTGCAACAGGGCGTGAGTTTGGTGGCGCGCTACCCATTTTTGTTGTCATTGGCATCGAATGCTTTAACGAGTTCCCGTGGCCGGCGTATTTTGGGTATTGGCGCCAGTGTGGTGGGCGTGGCGAGCCTTTGGTGGCTGATTTCAAAACGATCAACAACCAACGCTCGGCAATGAAACCTTTTTTAGTGGCGCTTGGGCTCCTGATTATCGCTAGTCTGACCATCGGGCCTGCCTCTTTAAATTGGCAGGCCTTTTTGTCGTCGCCATTTTCTGGCGTCGAAGACCGGTTGTCGGCCGTGATTGTTGAGTTGCGTCTGGCCCGTACTCTTTTGTCAGTCATGACCGGCGCTGCCCTCGCCGTGGGTGGCGCGGTGATGCAAGGCTTGTTTCGCAATCCGTTGGCTGAACCCGGTTTGGTGGGTGTCTCAGCGGGTGCTGCGCTTGGTGCCGTGATGGTGATGGTGGTTGGGCTGTCAGGTGCGCTTTGGATCGGTATGGCGGGTTTTTTAGGTGCGTTGCTGGCCACAGGGGTGGCTTGGCAGTTGGCCAAAGGGCAGCCCGGCTCAGCGGGACTGCTGTTGGCTGGTATTGCTATCAATGCATTGGTTTTGAGTGTTATCAGCCTACTGATTAGCTTGGCCAGTGACCAGCAACTGCGTTCGATCACGTTTTGGTCGCTCGGCAGCATGACTCGCACACCACTGCTGGTGGTGTTGATGTTGATGCCCTGGGTTGCTATGTGTTTGTGGGCGCTGTTTCGGCAATGGCCAGCGCTCAATGCACTGCTACTTGGTGAGTCGCAAGCTGAGCAAGTCGGCGTGCCAGTTGGTCGGATACGATTGTTTTTGGTGGTGGTCATGGCTTTGATGGTGGGGCCCTTGGTTGGCTTTACCGGGGCTATCAGTTTCGTTGGCCTCCTGGTTCCCCAGCTGTTGCGTCGTTGGCGCGGTAGTGATCATCAAGCGTTGTTGCCATTGACGGCTGTCGTCGGGGCGATAGCCGTGTTAGGGGCCGACTTACTGTCTCGGGTCTTGGTCGCGCCAGCTGAGTTACCCATTGGGGTGGTGATCAGTTTGATTGGCGCGCCATTATTTTTATGGCTTTTGCGCCGATCGCTGAATCAAAGCCCGAGCGAACCCCAGATCTCATCGACCCGCTGACGAGTGGTCGCGTCCATTTCGATGGGGCGACCCCATTCCCGGTCTGTTTCACCCGACCACTTGTTGGTGGCATCCATGCCCATTTTGCCGCCGAGTCCCGAAACAGGTGAGGCGAAATCAAGGTAATCGATGGGGGTGTTTTCAACCAGCACAGTGTCTCTGACCGGATCCATGCGGGTGGTCATGGCCCAAACGACTTCTTTCCAGTCGCGGATGTTGATGTCGTCATCGACGATCACAAGAAACTTGGTATACATGAATTGGCGCAGAATGCTCCAAATGCCAAACATGACCCGTTTGGCGTGGCCGGGGTATTGCTTGCGAATCGAGATCACTGCGAGTCGGTAGCTACAGCCCTCAGGCGGCAAGAAGAAATCCTTGATTTCTGGCAGTTGACGCTGCAACAGCGGCACAAACACCTCGTTTAATGCCACGCCAAGAACTGCCGGCTCATCGGGTGGTTTGCCGGTGTATGTGCTGTGGTAGATGGGGTCGCGGCGCATGGTTATGCGATCCACGGTAAAAACAGGGAACCAGTCCTGTTCGTTGTAATAGCCCGTGTGATCGCCGTAGGGGCCTTCAAGGGCCGATTCGTAGCCGTTGTCTGGCGGTGGGTGCATGCCAGCCGGAACTGTGGGGGTAATGGCGCGCGGGTCGCTATTGGGCAGCAAATGCCCCTCGAGTACAATTTCAGCTGTTGCAGGTACGCTTAAGTCGCTGCCAATGGCTCGTGCTACCTCAGTGCGAGCACCGCGCAGCAAGCCGGCGAATTGATATTCTGATAACGAATCGGGCACTGGCGTGACTGCGCCGAGCGTGGTGGCAGGGTCAGCGCCGAGCGCGACAGCGATCGGAAATGGGGTGCCGGGGTTGGCCAAAGCATGGTCTCTAAAATCGAGCGCACCGCCCCGATGTGACAACCAACGCATAATGAGTTTGTTATGACCGATCACTTGCTGGCGATAAATACCTAGGTTTTGTCGACGGGCGTTCGGGCCACGTGTGATGACCAGACCCCAAGTTAGTAAAGGCGCGATATCACCTGGCCAACAGTGCTGTATGGGTAGTTTAGAAAGATCAACGTCGTCACCTTCCCAGATGATTTCTTGACAGGCTGGCGAGCGGATATTTTTGGGGCTCATGTCCCACAGGGCAGACTTAAGCATGGCAACTTTGCTTAGTGCATCCCTGAGTCCTTTAGGGGCTTCGGGCTCACGTAATGATGCCAGTAGCTGTCCAATGTCTCGCAGTGCAGCAACATTGTCTGCTCCCATGCCAAGCGCCACGCGCTCTGGGGTACCAAATAGGTTTGCGAGCACAGGAATTGAGGCGGTTTGCCCCTGGTGTTGCACATTTTTAAACAAAAGGGCCGGCCCTTCGGCATGCAAAACGCGGCTTGAAATCTCAGTCATTTCAAGCTTGGTGTCAACCGGCGTTTCAATGTTTTTAAGCCGCCCAGCGCGCTCAAGTTGGCCAATAAAATCCCGCAAATCTCGATATCGCACGTTCGATTCTCACTTAAACGTTAATATTGACCTATGTCTACTACATTATTACCCAGCTGGCGCGAGGGTGTGCGCCGAGGACAAAAGCGCTTGTCTGAAGTGATCAGGGTAACGGGTGCTTACCTTGGCGTGGCTGTTTTGGCTTGCGTCGTCATGGTTTTAACGGTGCCAGTGCTCAGGGATCAAGCGGTGACCTTGCACAAAGCGGCGTTGACAGCCCTCATGCCAGACGGCATTGAAACCATGCTGCCCGCACTCGGGCCCAGCGGCTTGGTTCCCGAGCTGCGCTCGGTTGACCTGGCTGAAGTTCCCCATAGGCGGTTGCTTGAAGTTAAGCCTGAACCATCAACTGAACCGGTCGCGCGAACGCCACCAGTGGGTCTGCTAGGTAACGTGCCATTGCCGAAAATTGAAGCGGCCATGGCGAACTTCGAGCTGACTGAGCAGCAGTTGAAGGCGCTCGAACATTACATTGCACGGAAATACCGGGTAGCCAGACAAGTGGTTGACCGCATTGTTGAGTCTGCGCTCGTTACAGGCGCTGATTTAAAAGTTAATCCGGTTTTAATTCTTGCTGTGATGTCGGTTGAGTCACGTTTTAACCCCTATGCTGAAAGCGGCGCAGGCGCTCAGGGCTTGATGCAAGTAATGACTAGGGTGCACACCGACAAATTTCAAAAACTGGGTACTAACGTTGTAGCTGCCTTTCACCCCGAAATCAATATTCGGGTGGGCGCTCAAATCTTGTCTGACTGCATTCGTCGCCGTGGTTCTGAATCGGCAGGCCTGCGTTGCTACGTCGGCGCCACGGGTCCAGACGATGGCGGCTACACGCAAAAGGTTCAAGCTGAACAACGGCGGATGGCGCTCGCCGCTAAAATCCCCTTGAACTAATGTTTTAGCGGCTACTGGGTTCGCAAAAACTTATCCATTCTGTCCACGGCTTGTTCGAGACGATCCAGACCGATGGTGTACGCCAGCCTGATTTTGCTGGCGGCGTGAGCCGGCCCAAAATCGATGCCCGGCACAAGCGCCACGTTGGCTTTTTCAAGCAACGCATCAACAAGCATTTGGCTGTTGTCAGTGAGCTTGGTGGTGTCGGCATAGACGTAAAAAGCCCCATCTGGTTTGGCGGGTACGGACAGCCCAATTGATTCAAGTGCAGGCACTAGAAAGTCACGCCTGGCCTTGAAGGCTTGACGGCGTTGTTCAAAAAGCCCCAGTGTGTTGGACTCAAAGCATGCCAAGGCGCCATATTGAGCTAAGGTTGGCGGGCAAATGGCCAAGCTTGATGCCATTTTTTCGATGGGGTCGACCATATGCGCCGGCACGATTAACCAACCCAAGCGCCAGCCTGTCATGTGAAAGTATTTAGAGAAGCTATTCACAATGATCACATCGTCAGCCATGGCCAATGCGCTCTTGGGTGTTTGGTCATAGGCCAGTCCCAAATAGATCTCATCCGCAATGGTGAAGCCGCCACGTTGCCTGACTTTATCGATGATCTTTTTTAGGGTTTCAGGTGTGATTGAGGTGCCAGTCGGGTTGCTCGGTGAGGCAATGAGTAATCCACTGGTGTTGGCGTCCCAGTGTGCGTCGATGTCTTCTGGAGTCGGTTGAAATTGGTTTTGAGCTGATGTGGTGACCAGACGAGTATGGCCGCCTGCAGCCATCACAAAGTTACTGTTGGCCGGATAAGAGGGGTCGGGCATCAAGACCGACTGTCCGGGGTTAATCAGTGCCAGGCATGCCAGTTGTAGGGCGCCGCTAGCACCCGATGTGACAATGACCCGGTTGGCTTCAATGGGGGCACCGAAATGTTTGCCATAAAAGTCAGCAATGGCTTGTCGTAACTCAGGCAGGCCTGCTGCGGGGCCGTATGTGCCGAGCCCTCGGTCAGCAGCCTGTTTCATGGCCGCCACGACTGCCGGGGCTGCGGTAAAGTCAGGTTCTCCGATCCCGAGGCTGATGACATCACGACCTTGGGCTCGCAGTGCCAAAGTGCGTTTAAAAATAGCCATGGCGTGAAAGGTCGCCATTTGAGAGGTCCGGTGTGCCAAAGCAACAGTCATGGTTTAAATCTCGATAGTCAATTTTGAGGAAATTGTAGTGTCCGACTCTCCTTCGCGTCGAAACTTTCTTTTTGGACGTGCGCCAGCCACCGAGGATCAGTGGCTTTTGTTTCTCGCGCGTTTGCGCCGCGCTTGCCTTGGCGCGGTTTCGCTTCTGGGCGAAGAGCAGGCAAAACTTGTCCCTGGGCGGTTTGATGACGTACTCCAGGCGCGCGAGCTCTGCTCGACCTTTGGTGTGTGTATGGCGCTCGATGGGGTGGCTTTGCCTGAGATTGATCAAGCCCGTCGCGTGCTTTGGGTGCAAGCGGGGTCGGCTTGGGGTTCACTCATGCCGCTAGGCGACACAGGCCACTGGCGTGTCGAGGCGGGTTGTCCGGTTGCTGGCATGCATGCTGCAGGCTTGTTATGGCAATCGCACAATGGCGTGCCTGAGAATTTGGCGCAGTGGCTCGCCACGGCGGGGCGACAGCAATTGAATTTGGATCATTTGGGTTTGGTTTCGATTGAGTGGTTGTCTGCCGATGGCACGATTGAAGTTTTGGGGGCGTTTGGCCAAGCCGACAGTCAACCGTTACGCTCGCTGAAGGCTCAGCAAACAATCCCCAAGCTTTTTGAATTGTCTGCAGAGCCACTCGTTCGGCAATCATTGGATAAAAAATGGTGGCCTGGGACTTTTCGCATTGATGCACTGGTGCGTCAGCCTGCAGTCAATTTGGCCAATGTCGTGGTTGGCAGTGGGGGGGCATTGGGGTGGCTGGTGGCGGCGACTTTTGCGCAAAGTGCCGTTCGGGCACCTGAGGTAGAAGAGATTCCGAGCCCCTTGGTTCAGACTGCAAATGAAGCAACCCTTTGGATTGCCATTGACCAGCAGGTGAAAGGCATCATGGATCCAAAAAACCTATTTATGTCACCACCGATTCAAACAAGATAGAATTCATTCTTCTTTCTAAAAACATAACCTTGGCTTCCATGGATAAAAACTTCCGTCAGTCAGCCCTCGATTACCACGAGCAGGGGCGTCCCGGCAAAATCTCAATTGCCCCGACCAAAACCTTATCCAATCAGCGTGATCTGGCCTTGGCCTACTCGCCTGGTGTGGCGGCGGCTTGCGAAGAAATCGTGGCCAACGAAGCCAATGTGTTTCGTTACACCGCACGGGGCAATTTGGTGGGCGTGATTACCAATGGAAGCGCGGTCTTGGGTCTGGGTAATATCGGCGCGCTAGCTTCAAAGCCCGTCATGGAGGGCAAAGCGGTCTTATTTAAGAAATTTGCGGGCATCGATGTTTTTGATATCGAAATCAACGAATCTGACCCGCAAAAGCTTATCGAGATTATTGCCAGCCTAGAGCCAACCTTTGGTGGCATCAACCTAGAGGATATCAAGGCGCCCGAGTGCTTCACCGTTGAGCGCGAATTGCGCAAGCGCATGAATATCCCGGTATTTCACGATGACCAACACGGCACGGCCATTTGCGTGACGGCTGCTTTTGTGAACGGTTTGGCGGTGGTGGGTAAATCCCTGGAACAAGTCAAAGTGGTTGTGTCTGGTGCGGGTGCTGCAGCGCTGGCTTGTTTAGACTTGATGGTCGACATGGGGTTGCCCCTTAAAAATATTTGGGTCACAGATATCGAAGGTGTGGTTTATGAGGGCCGTACATCGCTCATGGATCCTGACAAAGCGCGATTCATGCAAAAAACAGATGCTCGCAAATTGGCTGATGTGATCGAAGGTGCGGATGTGTTTCTTGGCTTGTCGGCCGGTGGCGTGCTGAAACCAGAAATGGTGGCTGCCATGGCCAAGCGCCCTTTGATTTTGGCGCTGGCTAACCCCAATCCTGAAATCTTGCCATCAGATGCGCACGCCGTCAGAGACGACATTGTGATGGCAACCGGACGCTCTGACTATCCCAATCAAGTCAATAACGTATTGTGTTTTCCCTATATTTTTAGGGGTGCTTTGGATGTTGGCGCCACGGTCATCACGCGCGGAATGGAAAAGGCAGCCGTTAGGGCCATTACCCAGCTGGCACAAGAAGAGCAAAGTGAGGTCGTGACAGCAGCCTATGGCAGCGGACAAAGCGCATTTGGACCAGAGTACTTTATTCCCAAACCTTTTGATCCGCGTCTGATTACGCGCATTGCGCCAGCGGTGGCCAAAGCAGCCATGGAAGAGGGCGTGGCAACCCGTCCTATTGCTGACCTTGAGGCTTAT
>JAFMCG010000034.1 GCA_017857895.1 Burkholderiaceae bacterium
AGTTGGCGCAAGATTATCAATATTTGCTTGAACAGAATACGCCATCGACTCAGCCCGCTTTATCACGGATGGATATTGCTGTGCCCACGCGGGCGGGGCGATGCTGGTCAGGCACTCGGGAGCCAGAGGCGCCGCTGACAGTGCCTAAATTCATCAAGGCCGAAGCTGAGAAGAAAGTCAACCCGCCTCCACCACCGCTTGTGCGCAAGCTGCCACCGATTGAACCTTTGAAACCGGCACCGACGAAATCCATCACCATTGTAAAAGGTGATACTTTGTTTTCGATTGGTCGCAAGTACAAAGTTGACCCTGGTATCTTAAAAGCACTGAATGGTCTTAAGAGCGATACGATCATTGTTGGAAGCCAGTTGTTAGTACCCATTTGGGGGACACCTGCTGGACTTAACGACTAACGCTGACTTCCATGACGGCGCTACGGGTCTAAGTGGCGTCGTAATTAAAGATCTTATCGCCGCTGGCAGCGTGTACTTGGGCGTTAAACGAAATGATAATTCGCTCAGATTCACCTTCATAGGGCATGGCTTTGTGCGCAAGATACGAAGGGAAAAGCACCAAGCGACCCGGTACGGGATCGACATCGAGGGTGTTCTTTTGCAGGTAGGCGTTGCCCAAATCCATGTGTGCCCCGCCTAGCCATTGACTGTAGGGCCCATAAAAACGTGTCACGCCATTCATGTCCCCAAGCTGCGGGTGAGCCCGACGCCGCTCGTCTGGATCAGCCTGCACGTAGTACACACCGGACCAAGAGCAATTGCCATGTGTGTGTATGTCATGGAAGGCCATGCCATTTTGAATTTGAAACCAACAACCCACGATTTGTAACTGCAGTTTCATGCGTCCCGGTGGCCAAACACCACTGTTGGCCGTCATGATCGTTTTTTGTAGTGCGTTAGCGATGAAGTTCAATAAGGATTGAAACTCAGGCAACTTTACCCGTTCGAGTAGCTGATCGTTGCTGGCGTAAAAAGCAGGCAAGGGCTCTTTAGGTGATCGTTGCGCCAAGTCTGTGGCGCGCATGGCTTGAAAGGCACGGGCGAGCGTGGGGTTGATATCGTTGTGCGCCTCGTTCTGATGCAATTCGACCGGTACTGGCCAATGAATGTGAGCCATGGTTTATATCTACCCAAAAATACTTCAATGACTTAAGTAACGGCGAGACGCCTTCTGAGCGCAAGGTAGGCTGGCTCTGAGCTGGCCGCTCCTTGCGGTGTGGGCTCAGTGTCGGTTGTTGGCTGTTGGCCCGGTAGGGTCAGTGTCCAACCGGTTTGAAGTACAAAGTTTTCAATGTCAGCGACGGTATCAATGTCGGTAACGTAGTGTTCGTTGTTGCTCTCGAAGTAGCTGACTTGCTCTGGGTGTTGATCGATAAATTTACGGCAATACATGTTTTGGTCGTCAGCCAAGATCTGGGCAATCGCTGCACCAGACAAAACAATCGGATTGCCTCGCGCGCCATTGACTTGAGGAATGACAATCTCTCCGAATAAGCGCTTCTTGAAGGCTGCAATCAGTGTCGTGATGTCATTAGCGCTCACCAACGGCTGGTCACAGAGCATCATTATGACCGCATCAAATTTATCGCCCAATGTTTGAATACCCAGTCGCACCGAGCTTGGTTGGCCAGCGCCTGGGTCTAAGTTACGAACGATTTGTACGGGGAACTGTTCAACCAGTGGTTCAACTTGATCATGGTAGAACCCAGTCACCACCACCACCTCGTCAACACCCGCACCGCTAAGGGCAATCAAGTGTCGATTAATCAGTGGTACACCCTGTAATTGCAACAGCGCCTTGGGTTGATTGCCTAAGCGACTGCCTTGACCGGCTGCCAGTAACACCGCGCCAATACGCATGCGTGAATACAATCCACCGCCTTGCTTTAATAGGCATCCCATGACTGCTCCTAGTGGGCGCTGGGCCCGTTTAAAGAAGCCGTTGCCGTTTGACTGGTGACAGGCTTCTTGGTGTGATGATGACGGTATTGCGCGTGATTCCCATTATCATACCGCTGGCGCTTGAGGGTCAACTCGACCAAGCCTTCTAAGCTGCTTAGGTGGCTGACCGCCATAAAGCCTGAAATATCAGCCAGGCTGGCTTCAATGGCTCTAGACTGGGGTATTTCTACCGTGGGGTGCAACCAAAACAATTCAGCACCGGTGCGCCTAATAGCCTTTACAGCTTCGGGCAGTTGATCAGGTGGATCGGTGTCGTAGCCATCGCTCAAAATAAACACCAAGTCGCGACGACTTAAGCCCCGTATCCGTTGCCCATCAGGGCCGCGTTGACATTGCGAAAGGAAGGACTGTAAGTTAGTGGCGATCCGTGTGCCGCCACCGAACCCAAATGTCACGGCATTGATCTTCTCTTGTACTCGACCACTGTCGCGCTTCAGTAACGATGTCACCTCAATGAGTGAGGTATGAAACACAAAGGCTCGGGCTCGCATGATCTGACAAAACGATCGTGCCATGCGCAAGAAAAAAGCCGCATGTGATTCCATGGACTGACTGACGTCAACCAGAATAAAAATCTTTGGCATCACTGTTTTGCGGGCCTTGGTTTGTAAGCGGATCAATTCACCACCGGTGCTAGCTGCCTTACGAATCGACTGACGTAAGTCAAGGCGTGGGGCCTGTGACTTGCGTCGGTAGTGGGTGATGAGCTTACGCCGTAGACGTGTTTGCAGCGGATAGATGAGCTTATCAAGCTGTGCACTGTCATGCGGTAACCAGTCACCCAATGGTTTTTCTGTCAAGGGATCCACACGACTAGCGCCGCCTTGTGATTGTTCTGTTGGGCTTTCTTGGTCACTGCTGTTTACACTGGCGAGCCCAACAGAACCTTGTTGTCCAGCGCCGGGTTGGCTTTGGCCATCACCTTGGATTTCCATGATCAATTCAGGTAAAGATTTGCCCTGGCGTTTTTTTTGTGAGGACTTAACGCTGCCTTTTACCCGATCAGGAAACCAATAGGCGTTAAACAAATCGTTAAACAAAAGCCACTGTTTTTGGGAAGAGGCACAGATCGCCCGCCAAAACTTTTCAACATGGAGAGGTTGGTCGATACCGGCCAAGACAATGATTTGGATCATGGCTTGTAGCTCTGCCAAGCCGATCACATAGCCATGTTCACGTAGGTAATGCGCAAAGTCGCGAATGCTTTGCGCAGGCCCTATGGCGTTTGGTGTCGGGTCTGTCACCACTGATGATGCCTAAGCACGAGGCGTCGCAACCCCAGCATCAACCCCTACGCGTTGGCCTGAGCCCATGAGTTTGGTGATGACAGTGTCAGAGACTTGCCATTGATCACCCCGCGTTTTTAAAAGGGCGCTCAAACTGCTGGCCAAGGCCTGCGGGTTGTCGGGTAAGGCTTTGAAGTCACGGGCGCAAAGGATGCGAATCCAATCTAAGGTTTCTGCCACTCCTGGCGTTTTGTCGAGATCTTCTTTGCGCAGTTGGTGAATAAAAAGAACCGCTTGCTGAATCAAATCAACATTAGCGTCTGGAATCAGGGTTTTGACGATAGTTAACTCACGTGCCACGGAGGGGTAGTCAACATAGTGAAACAAGCAACGGCGTCTTAGCGCGTCAGACAAGTCGCGCGTGCCGTTACTTGTCAAAATAACCAAGGGGTGACTGGTTGCGCGGATTGTGCCAAGTTCAGGCACAGAAATCTGAAACTCACCGAGGACTTCGAGCAAATACGCTTCAAATGCTTCATCAGCGCGGTCGATCTCATCGATCAACAACACCGCAGGTTCGGCCGAGGTGATGGCTTGCATCAAGGGTCGCTGAAGCAAAAATGCCTCGCTAAAGAGATCGTCGCGCAGGTTCGCTTGTCCACTGCCTTCTGCCTCACGCAAACGGATCTCAAGCAATTGCCGGCTGTAATTCCACTCGTAGACGGCTTGGTTTAAGTCCAAGCTTTCGTGGCATTGCAGGCGAAATAAGGGCCGACCCAAAGCCGTGGCACTGGCTTGCGCAATAGCTGTTTTGCCAACCCCAGCTTCGCCTTCAAGCAGGATGGGGCGATCTATGGTGAGCCCCATCCAAACCATTTCAGCCAAGTTGTCATCTGCCACATAACCGGCTTTCGCCAATCGTTGGGCAATGTCTTTGACATTCATCGGCCAAGTCCCTTATTTGCCAAACAATCTCGCAAAGAAGTTCTTGATCAACATCCAGGCAATCGCCAAGCCGTTGAGTTCACTTTGCATTTTTGGGGTTTCAATGGGCATTGTTGCCGTGGCTGAATCGACAGTGTCAGCTCTGTTCGATGCTGTTTGAACGGTGGCTGAACTGGCGTCGTTGATTGCTTGTGCTTTGATCGAAAAGTTGTCTGCAAATTGCTTCAGGATCATGTCTGAAACGGACGTCATCATGCGACCACCAAACTGCGCAAACTTACCGTTAACAATGACAGCAGCCTTGCCAATCAAATTGACGCTGCTGTCGTCTTGCACTTGTAATGTAGCCGTTAATTCCATCGAAGCAGAAGAGCCACCTTTGTCAGCGCCTTTGCCCAATAAACGGATCTGTTTAGCGGCCTCGTCAACGCCGAGCACCTCAATATCACCAGCAAAGGCGGCAGTCGCTGGTCCCACTTTGACTTTGACTGTGCCTTTGTAGTGTGTTTCATCAATTTGTTCGGTGATCGAGGCCCCTGGCATGCAGGTCGCAAGCTCAGTGATATTAGACAACACCTGCCAGCAAGCTTGCTCGCTGGCAGGAATGGGGTACTGCTTATCAATCGTTACTTCCATACGGACTATTCCTTGAGTGCAACCTTAGTTCAAGTTCAGGTTGTGTTTTTTGAGTTCCTTCCACGTTCTGAACGCCGTATGCGGCATGTCGATGTGTGTCACACCGACATGAGAAAACGCGTCAACCATGGCTGATGTGAAGGTTGGAATGCTGCCCACGTGAGGAGACTCGGCCACGCCTTTGGCCCCAATCGGATGGTGCGGTGACGGGGTCACGGTGTGGTCGGTTTCCCAATGAGGCGTCTCCACGGCGGTTGGCAGGAAATAGTCCATCAGCGAGTTACCCTGAATATTGCCTTGGGCATCAAATGACAACAGCTGACCCATGGCGACAGCAAAGCCTTCGGTCAAGCCACCGTGGATTTGTCCTTCAATAATCATCGGATTAATACGTGTGCCGCAGTCATCAAGGGCGTAGAAGCGGCGGATTTTGGTTTCACCTGTGGCTCGATCAATATCGACCACAGCCAAATAAATCCCGAAAGGGAAGGTGAAATTTGGCGGGTCGTAGTAATGAACCGCTTCAAGGCCAGGCTCTAAACCTTCGGGTGGTTGGTGATAAGCCGCCCATGAGATGTCTTTCATGGTTTTGAACTTGTCATCGTTGCCGCGCACTTTGAAGCGATCGATTTCCCACTCAAGGTCGTCTTCCCCGACTTCAAGTAAGGAAGCGGCAATTTTCTTGGCTTTGGCATGGATTTTTCGCGAAGCCATGGCGATCGCTGCGCCAGCCACTGGCGTCGATCGCGAACCATAAGTGCCCAAGCCATAGGGCGCTGTATTGGTGTCGCCTTCTTCGACCTGAATCACCTCTGATGGAATGCCTAATTCTGTGGCGATGATTTGAGCATAAGTGGTTTGGTGTCCTTGGCCTTGGGAGATTGTGCCCATTCGCGCAATCGCACTGCCGGTGGGATCAACCCGAATTTCACAAGAATCAAACATACCAATGCCCAAGATGTCACAAATCTTGCTTGGGCCAGCGCCGACGACCTCGGTAAAGGTTACCAAACCAATACCCATCAGCGTTGGACTATTGGGATCGGCGCGCTTGGCAGCTTGCTCGGCACGAAGGCCTTTGTAGTCCACCGCATCTAGCACTTGATTCAAGGCGGTGTGGTAATCACCCGAGTCATACTCAAAACCGAAGGCGGACTTGTAAGGGAATTGTTCTTTGCGGATGAAGTTCTTCTCGCGAATTTCGGCTTTGTCCATGCCGATTTTTTGCGCCAACACATCAACCATGCGTTCGATCAAATAAACCGCTTCGGTCACACGGAATGAGCAACGATAAGCCACACCACCTGGGGCTTTGTTGGTGTAGACGCCTTTGACTGAGCAATGGGCTGCAGGGATGTCGTAGGAGCCCGAGCAAATGTGGAACAAGCCGGCTGGAAACTTGGTGGGATCAGCACAGGCGTCAAAGGCACCATGGTCAGCCACCACATCCACACGCAGCCCTTGGATCATGCCGTCGGCAGTAGCCGCAAGCTCACCAGTCATATGGTAGTCGCGAGCAAAGGCCGTTGAGGACAGGTTTTCGATACGGTCTTCGACCCACTTAACAGGACGGCCCAACACGATGGAGGCCACAATGGCGCACACATAGCCTGGGTAGATCCCAACTTTGTTCCCAAAGCCGCCGCCAATATCAGGCGAAATGATACGAACCTTTGATTCGGGAATGCCTGAAAGCATCGACACCACAGTGCGCACCACATGGGGGGCTTGACTGGTGATGTAAGTCGTTAAGTCACCACGGATGGGGTCAAATGAGGCCACACAGCCGCAAGTCTCCAAGGGGCATGGATGCACCCGTGGATACATCATTTCCTGCTTCACCGTGACTGCAGCCATTTCAAACGCTTGGTCTGCCGCTGCTTTGTCACCGGCTGTCCAAGTAAAAATCTCGTTGTGGTGATTGCGTTGACCGTGGGCACCCTCGGTTTTGCCGGCCAAGTCTTCGCGCAGTACTGGCGCATCAGCAGTCAGCGCGTAGAAGGGATCCATAACCACGGGTAGTTCTTCATATTCGACTTGAACGGCTTCTTTACCATCAGCGGCCGCGTACCGGTTCTCGGCAATCACAACAGCCACTTCTTGCATTTGGAAATGAACTTTCTCATCAGCCAGAACGGCTGCGACGTCGCCCGCAAGTGTGGGCATCCAATGAAGTTTTAAAGGCTTGAGATCCTCGGCAGTCAGCACAGCAATCACGCCCGGAATCTTCAATGCTTCTTCTTTGTGAATAGCTTTGATGCGGGCGTGCGCCAAAGGTGAACGAACGATATCCATAAAAACCATGTTGGGCATCTTAATATCGTCGACGTAGTTACCCTTGCCTTGGATAAATCGCGCGTCTTCTTTACGCAGACGCGAATCGCCCATGCCCATGAGTGCTGCTTCGCGGTCTTGTAGTGGTGCATTCATATTGTTGTCTCCTCGATTCGCTTAAGCGGTGGCTGTTTCTTGCAGCTTTTTAGCGGCATATTGCACGGCCTTAACAATATTTTGATAGCCGGTGCAACGGCACAAGTTGCCTGAAATGCCAACGCGGATCTCTTCTTCTGTAGGGTTCGGGTTTTCTTGCAAAAGTCGGTAGCTGCGAATCAGCATGCCTGGCGTACAGAACCCACACTGCAGTCCGTGCTCTTTGTAAAAACCCTCTTGCACAGCGTGCAGAACACCGTTGTTGGCTAAGCCCTCGACGGTGAGAATGTCGCTGCCTTCACACTGCACGGTGAGGTGGGTGCAGGACTTGACCGACTGTCCATCGATGTCTACGGTGCAGGCGCCGCAATGGCTGGTTTCACACCCGATGTGGGCGCCCGTTAAATTTAATTGCTCGCGCAAGAAGTGAATCAGTAAGTTTCTGTGTTCGACAGCTTCTTCAACTTTCTTGCCATTAATCGTCATGTTGACGAGTTTCTTAGCCATGATTGTTCTCTCCAAGTAATCGATTTAAACGGGTCTTAGCCGCGTAATTGGCTGGCCGCTTCAAGCAGCGCACGTTTGGTCATTTCGCCGGCCATGGCGGTCTTGTATTCGGCATCACCGCGTAAGTCTTCGGCTGGATTGCAAATCGCCGTCACAGCGGCAGCCACTTGTGAGAGCGTTTCGGCAGAAAGGGTTTGACCCAGCAAAAGTTTTTCGGCGTCATAGGCTCGAATGGCGGTGTCGGCCACATTGGTTAGGCCAATACGTACCATGCTGACTTTTTCGCCATCCATTTGCATAACCACAGCAGCCGCAGCCGTTGCCCAATCGCCAGTTTTTCGTTTCAGCTTGTTGTAAGCCGTGCCGGTGTTTGGCGATAACGCTTGGATTTGAATCTCAGTCAGAATCTCGTTTTCTGCCAAGTCGGTCATGTAGGTGCCATGAAAAAAGTCCACGGCTTTCACTGAGCGCTGGCCGTCAGGACCCGTGACAACAAAGGTTGCATCCATGGCCATCATGATGGCGGGATGGTCGTTGGCGGGGTCGCCGTGGGCGATATCGCCACCAATCGTACCGCGGTTTCGAACCTGTGGATCGGCAATCATCTTCACGGCTTTGGGCAACAAAGAAGCTTTTTCTTTGAGCAACGCAGAGTTGAGAATCTCGTTTTCAACCGTCATGGCGCCGATGGTGATCACACCACCCGATTCTTTGATGCCGCGAAGTTGTTCGATTCGGTTTAAGTCTATTAAGTGAGGAGGCTCAGCGAACCGCATTTTCATCATTGGCAACAGGCTGTGGCCACCCGCCAGTAATTTAGCCTCGTCACCCAACTGGTTTAGAAGCGCGACCGCATCGTGCAATGTCGTGGGCGCATGGTATTCAAACTCTGGTGGAATCATTTTTCTCTCCGTGATCAAGCATACTCATTGGTTAGAAACTGTCTCGAGAGAACCTCAATCACAACCCATGATCTAGGGGGCAAGTTCGGCAGCCTGCCCGTGATTATCATTACTTAAATCAGATGTCTCGAGATTTTTATAATAAGGAATTACTGTACCGGTCAATTTGAAAGCTGACTATCGAATTCACGTCTAATTAGGGTTTACGTTGAGTAGCGTTTGATTAAATCAAGGGTTCTGATCAAAACTTGTGCATAAGCGGTGATAATGATTGGAGCAAACAACAAAAGACCCAACCAAAGTCGCGTTTGATCCGTTCATTTCGGGGGCACTTTTTGCAAGTTTCTTTTTTTCAACGCAACACCAATGCCTTGGTGACCCTGACGCTAGTCAGCATTGTGGGCTTGACGCTGGCTTACGTTAACTTAGGGCCTACTGGTGATTGGTGGTCGATTTCCTACTTGGCCTTACTTGGCGTTGGCGGCGGCTGCTATTTCTTATCGCGATTGCGACCACAGTCCATGGGATTGTCACCACCGCACGTGATGCTGTCCCTAGGTTTTGGTGGCATGGTAGTGGGTTTGTTTTTTGATTTTCAACGCACACCAATTGCCATCATTGCCTCTATTTGTTCAAGTAGCCAAGACTTGTCGCTTTTCGAGTCTTTGCGCATACACGTTTTGTTAATGCCTTACATGCATGTGGGCATGTTGGTTGGCGGTTTGGCGGCGATCCCTAGTTTGAGGTTACTAAGGCCGGAATGTCGAAAGCTTTGTTCAATGCTCGCTCAAAACGTGATGTGCTCGGCTTGGATGCTGTTAGGCATGACCTTAGGTGCGGTATTTTTCGTGCAAGTGATTCAACAAAGCAATGACGGCAATTTGAATCTGGGCGCGATGTTGGCTGGTATGTTTGCAGGCATGGTTTGGGGCATGGTGCTCAGCGTTTTCATTTATCGCAGCTACTTCACGTGGCGCGACCAGCAAATGGGCAGACGCACGAAAGCTTGTCTTAGAAAAATCCCCTAATCGATACCAAGCCACTTATGCGTTTGCAGGCTCAACTGCCAGCGTGGATGGGCCAAGCAGTAATCAACAGAAGCTTGCATGTTGGCGCGCTGGTTTGGGCCATCCATGGGTTGCAATAAAAAGTGCCGAAACGCGAGGTGCTCAAATGCCGCTGGCGGTGCGTCTACCTGCGGGTAAACAAGCTTCAATTCGTCACCACTGGTCTGATTCAGTGGCGCGGTGGATTTTGGGCTTACGCAAAGCCAATCCAGACCTTCTGGGGCTTTGATGGTGCCGTTGGTTTCGACTGCGATGCGAAAATGTTTGGCATGCAGCGCATCAATCAAACGGACATCAAGTTGTAGCAGTGGTTCACCACCGGTGCACACCACCAGTTTATTGCTCGCTGCTTGATCTGGCCAGTGACTGTTGACCGCATCGGCTAGCGCCTCGGCGTGTGCGAATTTGCCCCCGTTAACACCATCGGTACCCACAAAATCCGTGTCACAAAACTGGCAAACGGCTTGGGCACGATCGCGTTCGAGACCAGACCAAAGATTGCAGCCTGCAAAGCGCAAAAACACAGCCGCGTGGCCAGCCTGGCGACCCTCGCCTTGTAGGGTGTAGAACATTTCTTTAACGCTATAGGCCATCGCGCTTAGACCGGTAGGGCGGGGCCAAGCTCGCCCCAGTGCAAGATGACACCGCAGCCCCGAGTTTGGTAGAGATCCAAACGGTCGAGTTGCGGCAAGGCCGGTTGGGCCAGTTCACGGATGAAGTGCGCGAGCGTAATGGTGTCAGCATCTCGATCACCCACGACGTCGTGCAAGGGGTGGTGATCGAGTTGTTTAAAGATAGGGTCGAACACGGCTTTGACATCACCGAAATCAACCGTCCAGCCCAAGACCGTATCTAATGGCGCATGCAAATGCAGTCGCAACGTAAAAGTATGGCCATGAATGCGGGCACGGCGATCGCTGTCGGGCACTCTTTTCAAGCGCACGGCGCTGTCTAACGTTAAGTCTTTCCAAATGCGGTAGTTTTGGCCATCAAAATGTGCCCCGCAACTACCTGTTTCGTAAACGGTCACCCATGACAAAGCTGGCAGCTGTGGTTTGAGTGATTGCCATATCCAAGCCGAAAGGGTTTCACTGGTTGGGTTTTCTAGACCTGCAATATCATTTAGGCAGGCGTGATCGAGTTGCGCATGCAACGGGGCCCAAAAGCGATCAAGCTCGTCATAGTCCACAATAAAGTCGCGACCAGCGGCGGCTTGTTGCACATGCAAAATGACTTCAAAGCCGTGCCCATGCATGCGGCCACACTTATGTCCGGCAGGCACGTGCGGCAATTGGTGTGCCGCCTGAAAAATGTAGCGGCGCCAAAGGTGCGCTCTGTCTTGCTCATCCAAATCAACACCGCTGTGGGCGGTGCTTTGAACCCCAACCGTTGAGGTCTGAGGCAAGGCGAGCTGCGCTCGGATCCAGCGGGCGATGTTCTCGTCTGTGGGCAGTGCAATGTGCTCATTCAAGTGCTGATAATCCAGCCGTTGAGTAACCGCTTGTAGTTCGGCTTGTAGGCGATCGACCTCGGTACCGGGCCAGTGGACAGCTGATTCGATGGGCGCGCAGCGCACATCGGCCATGAAACTGTGCCCGTGTAGGCCGTGGGCGCGATGGTCGGTGGGTAAGCACGGCACATGACAGGCCGCTTCAAACGAGGCGGCAGCGGCAATCAATTCGCCTGCGCGCAGGTTCACGAGCTCAGCCCAAATTTGGTGAGCAGTGGGTCTGAGACACCCGCTTGCCGAAAGCCCTTGGCTCGCAAAACACAGGCATCACATTGCAAGCAGGGTTTGCCTTGTTCACCGGGGTCATAGCAACTGCTGGTTTCCCCAAAATCGATACCCAGTGCGGTGCCGCGTAGCACGATGTCAGCTTTGCTCATGGCAATCAGTGGCGCGTGAATTTTTAAGGCTTGGCCGGCCTCAGTCACGCCGACTTTGGTGGCGACTTGGGCGAGGTTCTCAAAGGCTGCTAAAAAAGCGGGGCGGCAATCGGGGTAGCCGCTGTAGTCTTGGGCGTTAACGCCAACAAACACGTCACGGGCCCCGAGCACTTCGGCCCAGCCCATTGCAAAACTCAAAAAAATCGTGTTACGTGCGGGCACATACGTGACAGGGATGTCGTGGCCGATCGTGGCTTCGTCGCCGGTCTTGGGGATGGCAATGTCGTCAGTCAGTGCCGAGCCACCAAAACGCCGCAGATCAATGTCTAGGATCACGTGTTGCTTGACACCGCGTGCACGCGCAAAGTCAGCGGCTTTGTCTAGCTCAATGGTATGGCGTTGTCCGTACCGAAAGCTTAAGGCATAGACCTCAAACCCTTGTTCTTGCGCGATGCCTAGACTCGTGGTCGAGTCTAGGCCGCCACTTAGAAGACAAACTGCTCGTTTCAAGACAACCTCAATACGTTAAGCGCAAAGCCCGTGGTTGGTCGCAATGCGCGCGTTTATTTTGCCACTGGCATTGAGAACTCCGCACCAGCACCGATGGTTTCGGGCCAACGCTGCATGATAGATTTTTGCTTGGTGTAGAAGCGCACACCCTCTTCACCGTAGGCGTGCATGTCACCAAACAGGCTCTTCTTCCAACCACCGAAGCCGTGCCATGCCATGGGCACTGGGATGGGCACGTTAATACCAACCATACCCACTTGAATGCGGCGACTGAATTCACGCGCCACATGACCATCGCTGGTGTAGCACGACACGCCATTGCCAAACTCGTGGCCATGGATCAAGTCAATGGCTGCCTCGAGCGAGGCAACCCGAACGCAGACTAACACTGGGCCGAAGATTTCCTCTTTGTAGATGGTCATCTCTGGGGTCACATGATCAAACAAAGTCCCGCCCACAAAGAAGCCATTCTCGTGACCACTGACTTTGGTGTCGCGGCCATCCACCACCAACGTGGCGCCTTGCTCAACGCCAGCACCGATATAGCCTTCGATGCGCTCGAGCGCTTGACGTGTGATGACAGGGCCCATTTCGTTTTCTGGTTGCATGCCGTTGCCAATCTTCAGTGCTCGGGCGCGCTCAGCCAAGCGTGGCACGATGTGATCGGCCACATCGCCGACCAACACGGCCACTGAAATGGCCATGCACCGTTCACCGGCTGAGCCGTAAGCCGCACCAATCAGGCCGTCAATGGCCGCATCCATATCAGCGTCGGGCATCACCACCATGTGGTTCTTGGCGCCACCCAAGGCTTGCACACGCTTGCCGTGAGAGGCACCCGTTTGATAAATATACTGAGCAATCGGTGTCGATCCCACAAAACTCAAGGCGCGAACCTCTTCGTGCTCGATGAGTGTGTCAACGGCCAATTTATCGCCTTGAACCACGTTAAACACACCATCAGGCAAGCCAGCTTCTTTGAGCAACTGGGCCATGTAGAGCGACACCGATGGATCGCGCTCGCTAGGCTTCAAAATGAATGCGTTGCCGCATGCGATTGCCATTGGGTACATCCACATGGGCACCATGCAAGGGAAGTTAAATGGCGTGATGCCTGCAACCACACCGAGCGGCTGGCGCACAGACCAGTTGTCAATATCGGTTGAGACTTGTTCGGTGTAGTCACCCTTGAGCAGCTGGGGCGCACCGCAAGCGAATTCGACGATGTCGATGCCGCGCGTGACTTCGCCTTGCGCATCTGAGAACACTTTGCCATGTTCTTGGGTCAGGATGGCTGCGAGCTGATCTTTGTGCTGGTTCAGGAGCTGCAGGAATTTATCCAAAATACGGGCACGGCGAATCGGTGGGGTATTGGCCCAAGCGGGGAAGGCAGCTTTGCCTGACTCGATGGCTTGCAGCACGGTTTTGGCTGAAGCCAATTCGACTTGGCGTACCACCGCACCGGTCGCGGGGTTGAAGATATCCTGAGTACGGCTGCCAGACTCGTGAACCACTTTGCCGTCAATCCAATGGGCAATCGTGGCTTCTGGTGTGTATTGAGTCGACATGGCGACCTCCATAATGTGCGTGTTCTAAAAGCTAACTTGTAATCATAGTCAGAAACAGGTGTTCGTGCCGAATTAGCGCTGCGCGGGTGATGGTTCTTGATGCCTTGAAACCAACCCATCTCAAAAAAAACAGCCTCCAGAGTTGGAGGCTGCTTGACGGATGACCGTGCGATTGCCCAGATCAGTTGCCAGTCTCGTGCTTGTCATACAGAAACCCACCGAGTGTGCCGACCGCGGCGCCGCCGATGGCACCCCAAATTGGGTTGCCGCCTGCAATCGCTGTGATGCCAGCCCCAGCAGCCGCGCCAATCGCACCGCCAGACAATTCACGCTGCTGGGCTTGTGTCATGTTGGAGCAACCGCCCAATGCGAAGGCAGCCACGACGGGTAGAGCGAATAAACTTCGTTTGATAACGTTCATTTTGATATCCTCATTCGTGATCAGTGACTTAACTGAGCTTATTTCTTGCAGGGGTAGGTGCCTGCCAGAAAGCGCATGATTGAATCAGCGGCTGGCATTTTTGAGAACTGCGCATTGTTTTCTGCCCAGCCAACAAAAGCACTTATCACGTCGTTGCGTGAAGGACCAGGATTAGGAAAACAGATGAAGGCTGGGTTGTTTTTGGGGTGGCGGCTGGCCAAATACATGTCATAGACGCCTTGACTGTAACCATAGCAAAAGTTTTGCTCAGCGGCATTTGCCTTGTTTTTGCACATGCCCACAATCGCGCCAGTGGCGATGATTTCGCTATTGGCTGGTGCGGCGAAGGTCGCACTCGCCACCAGTAATGACAAGCCTGATGCCAAAAGTAGTTTTTTCATTGTTAATCTCCCAAGTAACTGACATTTATAATACTGAAATGTGGGCATATTGACGAGTATGTTTCTCAGATTTTGGCGTTTTGTCGCTGCTGGCTGAACTTTTTGGGGTGGCAAGGCCTTTTAGGGCTCAGTGGCTAAGTGAAAGCCAACGGCGCGAGCCACCCTGGCGGTAGACACAAATATTGAGCGGGACACAAAAAAAGCCGCAGAAAAGTCGGCGGCCTTCAATCAAAGAGCGGTAAAGAAATGGGCCAGGGTAAAAGCCGGCCCACCAATAAAGTGCTTAACCCGCTTTTTTGATCCACAAATTACACCAACCTGTACCAGAGACAAGCTTGCCAGGGAAGATGCTACAGGCGCCGGCGACATCTGTTTTGGCGGTGTAGAGCTGGCAGTTGCTGCACAGCTGGCCATCTTTGTACTTAGGGAACTTGGTTTTGTTAACGCTCGCCACGCTTGCGACATAACCCAAAGCCACGGCTTGGGCATCTGTTTCGGCAAGCATTGGTTGTGCAAAAGCCACCTTAGCGCTAGCCAATGTTGCCACGCTGACTGCAGAGACCATCATGAACTGACGACGTGTTGATTTCATGTCATTATCCTTGTCTTATTCGTTAAACGACCCATACCGCTTCGTTCAGCAGTTTAATCGCGATAATTAACAAAATCATGGATTATTTTCGTTCTGTGACAATTTTTTTCGACTTATCACTGGCTGATTTCAAAAGTCTATGATCTTAGTTTCACATTATTTATTCAAACGCTGATCAAAATAAATTGAATAAGAACCATTATTAATGAGCGCATCCACCAAACCGCTGCCGCTCATTTGGATCGGTCCATTCTTTGTGCTGCTTTGGAGCACGGGATTTATTGTGGCGCGCTACGGCATGCCTTACACCGACCCGATGACGTTTTTAACCATGCGGTTTGTCGGTGTGCTGCTGTTGCTTTTGCCATTGGCCATCTGGTGGCGTATGTATTGGCCGACGTGGCGCACCTCAGGTCATATCGCCGTGGCAGGGTTGTTGTTGCACTTGGGTTACTTGGGCGGGGTGTGGACAGCCATTAAATGGGGGATGCCTGCGGGGCTAACCGCCTTGATCGTGGGGTTGCAACCAGTGCTGACGGCTTTTTTGGCCGCACGCGTGGCCGAACAGGTCAGCGTCCGACAGTGGGGCGGATTGCTGCTTGGTTTGGGCGGTGTGGCCATTGTTTTGGCAGAAAAGCTAGGGTTTCAAGGGGTGACATTTGCGGGCACGGTGATGTGTGTGATTGCATTGCTTTCCTTTACTGGCGGCACGCTTTACCAAAAAAAGTTTTGCCCGATGTTTGACCTCAGAGCCGGTACAGTGATTCAGTACGCTGCAAGCGGGGTGGTGACTGCCATTTTGATGCTGGCTTTTGAGCCGATCGAGGTTCAGTGGACGGTGCCACTGATCGGCGCCTTGTTGTGGAGTATCTTGCCACTATCTATTGGTGCCATGAGTTTGTGGTTTGTGTTGCTGCGCCAAGGCGCGGCCACGCGCGTGAGCAGTTTGATGTACTTAACCCCACCCACTGTGGCGGTGCTGGCTTGGTGGTTGTTCGGTGAGGCTTTGACCGTGTGGGTCATACTTGGTATTGCCGTGACCGTTTGTGGCGTCTGGCTGGTAACACGTCGCTAAAAACCCCGCTAGCGTGTTAGCTTTTGGTTTTTAAGACTAAACAACCTATTTTTGAGGATACAAAAATGTCAGCTTACGTCATCGCCATGGTCACCGTTACCGACCCAGAGAAGTACAACAAGTACAGCGCCAAGGCCACATTGGCCAGTCAAAAATACGGCGGTCAATTCGTGGTTCGTGGTGGCAATCCCCAAGTGTTAGAGGGCTCAATGCCCCACCAACGCGTGGTCGTTAACCAGTTTGAGAGCCGTGAACAAGCGGTGAAATTCTACAACTCGATGGAATATCAAGACGCCAAAACTGAGCGCATGGGTGCCTCAGACTTCAACATGGTGGTGGTCGACGGCGTCGCTTAAGGCCACTGCCTATAATGGACTGCAACACCAGTCCATTATTTAGAGAGGAACCGCTTTGCAGCCATTACCACTTGAAGGCGTGCGAGTTATTGAGCTTTGCAATGTCGCAGCAGGACCGTTTTGCGGCATGTTGCTCGCTGACATGGGTGCTGATCTCATCAAAGTCGAAAACCCCAAGGGCGGTGACACACTGCGCAGTTGGCCGCCCATCTCTGACGGATTCAGTGAGAACTTCGCCTCGCTCAATCGCAACAAACGCTCGGTCACACTTGACCTGAAACAACCGGCCGATGTTGAGCGATTCAAAGCGCTGATTAAAGAAGCGGATGTTTTGGTGGAAAATAACCGGCCTGGGGTTATGGATCGCTTGGGTGTGGGGTATCCGACTTTAAAAACAATCAATCCACGCTTGGTGATGGCTTCGATCTCGGCTTACGGGCAGACGGGTCCAAGAGCCGCTGAGGGTGGGTTTGACTTGACGGTTCAAGCCATGAGTGGCTTGATGAGCGTGACTGGCGAACCGGGTCGCCCACCGGTTAAATGTGGGGTTCCTGTGTCGGACTTTTCCGCGGGTTTGTATGCGGCCTTTGCAGTGGTGTGCGCGCTACGCCATACGGCGCAAACGGGGCAAGGCACGCACATCGATGTGCCGATGCTTGGTGCCACCTTGGGCATTGCAGCCCTGCAAACGTCAGAGTTTTTTGGTAGCGGCAAAGACCCGGTTCGTTTGGGTTCAGCACACCCGCGCAACGCACCCTACCAAGCATTCAAATGTCGCGATGGTTACTTTGGCATGGCTGCGGGCAATAACGCGCTTTGGCAATCGGTTTGTCGAGTGGTTGCACTGCCGCAATTGGCTGTCGACCCTGACTACGAATCGCCAACCCTACGTGCGCGCCACCAAGACACCTTACGCGAAAAACTAGAGGCCGTTTTTGAGGCACAAGACGCGTCTTTCTGGCTTGAACAGTTTCGAGCCGCTGGTGTGCCTTGCGCACCGATCAACACCTACTCAGAGGTGTTGGCCGATGAGCAAGTTGAGCACATGCAATGGGTGCAACCCATTGAATTGCCCAATGGCGTGAAAACCCGTACTTTTGCCTCACCGGTGCGTTTTGATGGACAAGGCAGTCCGATTCGACGTCGACCACCTGCGCTCGGTGAACACAACGATGAAATTTTTGGGCAGGGTGTCTGATGCTAACAAGCCCCGCTTCAGTGGTCTGTGTGGAGCGCCAGGAACGGATTTGGACATTTGTCTTAAATCGTCCAGACAAACGCAACGCCCTGAGTGCTGAGATGGTCGAGGCAATGCTTGCTGGGTTGGCGCAAGCCATTCAAACGCCGCAGGTACCGATGCTGGTGTTTCGCGGCGAAGGCAAAAGCTTCTGTGCGGGGTTTGATTTTGCTGACGTTGAGCAGCAAAGTGAAGCGGATTTGCTTTGGCGCTTTGTGCGTATTGAGCATTTGCTGCAGCAAATCTACCATTGGCCAGCCTTAACGTTGGGGCTTGCACAAGGCAAGAACTTTGGTGCCGGTGTGGATCTTTGGTCGGCGTGCCAGCATCGCATGGCGGCAGCAGACGCGAGCTTTCGTATGCCAGGATTGAAGTTTGGTCTGTTGCTCGGTACGCGTCGCTTAGGCCACTTAATCGGCATGGATCAAGCCCGACGTATTCAGGAAGTGGCCGCGACCATTGATGTTGCTCAAGCGCAAACGCTTGGTCTGGCCACGGGGTGCATGGAACCAGACCAATGGCCTGACACCATTGCAGCATTAGCCGAAACGTCGATCGGTTTGGATGCCGCGACACGTGCCAGTCTCAATGTTGCCTTAACAACCGACACCCGCGACTCAGATTTGGCTGACTTGGTGCGTTCCATAACCCGCCCAGGTTTGAAAGCGCGCATTGCCAAGTATCGCGCTGGCGGTTAATTTAAACGATGAGCACAAGACAGAGGTGATGCCAATGACAACCACACACGAACAAGCACCAGCCCCAGCCCTTCAAACCTTTGTGGGCGCCTTAGAAAGCTTGGTTGCCAGCAGTCACGAGCAACAGCCCGACTTTTGGCCACGATTAGAGGTGGCGATGCGCGATTTGGTGGCGCAAGACGATTGGCTGCCAGCAAACCTAGCCGTGCCACACCCTCAGTATTACCAGCAGTATTGTTTGCACGTGGACCCCGAGGCGCGCTTCTCGGTGGTGAGTTTTGTGTGGGGTCCAGGTCAAGTGACCCCCATCCATGATCACACCGTTTGGGGTGTGATCGGCATGCTGCGCGGTGCTGAGGTGGTGCAAGATTTCGCCTGTGATGCCAACGGCGTTCCCGTCCCCACTGGCCAGTCACACACGCTGACAGCCGGTGATGTGGCGTTTGTTTCACCGACGATTGGCGATGTGCACAAGGTTAGCAACGCGTTCGATGACCGTGTCTCAATCAGCATTCACGCCTATGGTGGCAATATCGGCAAAGTCGATCGCCATGTTTTTCCTCCCGAAGGCGGTCTACCCAAATCGTTTGTGTCTGGTTACAGCACGCCAGTCTTGGCATGACACAGTCATGAAAACCGTTATTGACACCACGGATTTTGCGCCTGAGTCAGATCAACCGGTTGCGTACATGGCCCGCACACGAGCCTGGTACTTGGCCTTGGGGTATGACAACCCCTATCGTTGGGCGCACTATCTTGACGTGCCTTTTACGCGCCTGAGCCAGCCTTTGTCTGACGCAACCGTGACGTTAATCACCACGGCCTCACCGTTTGACCCGGCCAACGGTGATCAGGCGCCGCGCGCGCCATATAACGCTCGAGCCAAATTCTATGAGGTCTATTCGGGTGACACAGCGCTAGATCATGATGTGCGTATCACGCATGTGGCCATTGATCGCCAACATTCACCCATGGACGATCCCAACGCGTGGTTTGCCTTGCCAATACTCAGGCGTTTTGCTGCGCAAGGCCGGATCGGCAAACTGAGCACCCGATTTCACGGCGCCCCCACCAATCGCAGCCAGCGACAAACGATTGAGGTTGATTGCCCTGAAATATTACGCCGCTGTGAGGCCGATGGCGTCCATGCTGCGGTATTGGTGGCCAACTGCCCCGTGTGCCATCAATCCTTGAGTTTGATCGCTCGTTATTTAGAGGCCCATGGCATCGCAACGGTCTTGATGGGCTGCGCCAAAGACATTCCTGAGTTCTGTGGCGTGCCCAGGTTTTTGTTCAGTGACTTCCCGTTGGGTAATGCCGCGGGCAAACCGCATGATGTCGCCTCACAAGAGCAAACGCTTGCGCTGGCATTGGATCTGCTGGTGTCAGCACCGAGTTCGCGTACGACCGTGCAATCACCCCAGCGCTGGTCTGAAGCCCCCGATTGGAAGCTTGATTATTCCAATCCTGATCGCACGCGGCCCGAAGAACT
>JAFMCG010000035.1 GCA_017857895.1 Burkholderiaceae bacterium
TTTAATGGCGCAAGGTTTTCGAGATGCACGTTGACTTGATCGCTACTGACGTAAGGACATTGTGAACGACCCTCATTGCGCAGCGAAAGCAACTGAGCCTGCAAGTCTTGCCACGAGTCAGCGGGTTTTTTCGTGTCAAGACCCGCGTTTTGGAAAAGATCAATGTTGTAAAACATCACGGGCACTTCAGCCATCATGGGGAAAGCCAACAAGCGATTTTTGTTGTCACGAACGAAAGCAGTCGTGGTATTGAGGAACCAAGAAGCATCTGAAATCGGGTGCTTTGACAGCAGCTGATACAAAGGCATCACGTCTTTGTGTTGAGCTAAGACCTGTGGATCATGGTTATCGCGAAGCTGGACCAAATCAGGTTTTTCACGCTTACCAGCAACCGCTTCGCGACCTGCGCTTTGCAGCTCTTGCTGATCTGAAAAGTCGCGCACACGAACCGAGCTTGTTTGACTTTCACGATTAAAACGACCAATCAGTTCATTGAAGGTCGACTCATGCTGGCCTGAAAGTGAGTGCCATACTTCAATTTCAGTTTTCTGTGCACTCGCAGGGGAAGCCAGAAAAACAGTGGCCCCAACAATGGCCATGAAAGCACTTAATCTCTTCACGCGTCTATCCTTAAAAAAAGTGATCCTCAGCGGCGCTGATTCAAAAGTTGATTAAATGCCAATAAATGGAAAAGTAGGTTCCGGTGTCTTTTGGCTCACCACGTCCGCAATCGCTCTACCCGAACCAGGACCCATGGTCCAACCCAAGGTACCGTGGCCGGTATTCAGATAAATGTTAGGCACCCGTGTTCGCCCAATCAATGGCACGTTTGACGGTGTCGAGGGACGCAAGCCAGACCAGTACTGCACCTGCTCAAAATCAAGGCAGTCGGCAAACAACTCTCGAGCCAAATCACTCATGCGTTCACATCGCACTGGGTTTAGTGTGCGAGAGTAGCCCGACAGCTCAGCTGTGCCAGCCATACGCAAGGTATTGCCCAAGCGGGAAAACACCACTTTATTACGACTGTCCGTCAAACTCACAGTGGGCGCGCGTTCAGGATCAAGGATCGGGAAACTGGCGGAGTAACCCTTTGTTGGGTAAATCAGGCAATGAATCCCAAGCGGGCGCATCAATTGTGGGGTGAAACTGCCTAGTGAGACAACAAAAGCGTCGCCTTCAACTTTATCGTAGCTGCCATCCTCGCGTATCACCTCAACGGCGCTAGCACGACCATGATCACAAATCACGCGAGTGATTCGGGTCGAAAACATAAACTCAACACCCTTGGCTTGGGCCTTCTGCGCCAATACCTTGGCGAACTTGTAGGCGTCACCACTTTCGTCATCCTTGGTGTAATCACCACCAACAATGCTCGCCCGGTGCGGAGCTAATGCGGGTTCAATCTGGATCACCTCATCAGCACTGACAACACGACGATCAACCCCAAAGTCACGCATCACATCAGCGGCTTTTTGCGAGCCGTCAAACTCTTCTTGGTCACGATAAAAGTTAAGAATGCCCTTTTCCAAGTGATCGTAATCAATGCCAAGTTCTTGGCGCATTTGTTTAAGCGTTTCGTGGCTGTACTGCGCTAGCCGCACCATGGCCTTAATGTTTGGTGCCAATCTTGAAGGCAAACATTCACGTAGAAAAGCCAAGCCCCAGACCCATTGTCGCCAGTCAAATTGTGGTCGAAATAACAAGGGGGCATCATCTTTGGTCAGCCACTTCAAAAGCTTGAATGGCGCCTGAGGATTGGCCCATGGCTCAGCATAAGAAACCGAGATCTGCGCGCCATTGGCAAAAGATGTCTCTTGACCTGGACCCGCCTCACGATCAATCACGATGACTTCATGACCCGCTTCTTGCAGCCACCAGGCGGAGCTCGTGCCCACTACACCACTACCAAGAACGACCACTTTCATCGTGACGACCCCTTGCGACTCAAAGACTGCTTTTAAAAGACATAACGGGCTGAATTCTACGCTTTCGTAACCACGCCTTAACCCAATGTGCTGTCAGCTGCGCTGGTAAACGCATCTGCGAAAAAACAATCATCTGGCAAACTACACCTGCCTTTGAAATCAACCCGAGCCGACTCTACAACCACGGGTGCGCCGCAGGCATAAACCTCGTGCCCACTTAAGTCAGGAAAGTCTTGCATCACAGCCTGATGAACAAAACCAGTGCGCCCGGCCCACTGATCCTCGGGCAACGCGTCTGAGACCACTGGCACGTATTCAAAGTCAGCAATGGCGCTAGTCCAACCACGCACGAGTTCATCCATGTATAAGTCTTGAGGACGCCGACCACCCCAGTACAAAACGGCTTTGCGCTGCACGCCACGCTCCATCATCGATTCGATGATGGCTTTGATCGGCGCAAAGCCCGTGCCACTGGCCAGAAACACAATGGGTTTTTGTGTCTCTTCGCGTAAGAAAAATGAACCAAACGGCCCCTCTAGGCGCAAGATTTCACGCTCTTTCATTTGAGTCGCGCCCGCACCAAAAACATGATCCGTAAACACGCCACCAGGCATGTGTCTGACGTGCAATTCAAGGGCGGCCGCTTGATCTGGCGAGTTGGCCATGGAATAAGCACGACGCTTGCCTTCCTTTAGGATCAATTCGACGTACTGGCCAGCATAAAACTTGAATGTTTCAGAACTCGGCAGTTGCAAAGTTAACACCGCCACATCAGGAGCAAGCTGCTTCATGCGGGTCAAGCGTGCTGGTAGTTTTCTGACTTGGATATCAGAAGCCAGTCTAACCTCGCGCGACTCGATGACCATGTCAGAACGGGCTTGCGCTTGGCACAGCAACGTGTAACCGGCCTGAAGTTCTTCGGGTTGCAATATTTGCTCAGGAGCCGGACCCGCCTCATAGTCCCCTGAAACCACTTTGCCTTTACAGCTTGAACAAGCACCACTGCGACAACTGTAAGGCAACACAATACCTGCAGCCAATGCCGCCTCTAATATGCTTTGATCACCGGCAGCATCAAACTGGTGCTGACTCGGTTCAACAGTAATTCTGTAAGTCGACATAAAGCGCCCTAGCAATCCATTGAATAAAGAAACATTATCCCAGTTCCGGCTGTTTAAGTCTCGTCTGAAGCAGCTTGCCTTTTCGCGCACGCTTGCAGAAGTAGGCTTCCAAGTCAGCTCCAGCCAAAATGTCGGTGCGTTCCTGATTGCGGTAGGTGCCTCGTATTGGCAAGCCTGCGACGCCCACTGGCTTGACTTGATTGAGCTGGTCCGGGGCGTCAAGCCCGATCAAGATCGTGCCCTTGCCGCCACCGGCGAGCTTTTTAATTTCTTCGGAATCAATCACTGCCAAACGCTGGCGACTCGAAAGCAGCGCAACATGAGTCTGCGAGGCATCCAATTGAATCGGACGCATCAACGCTTCACCAGCATCTAGATTAATAAATTGCTTACCCGCCTTTTGGCGAGAAACCATCGCACGCGTTGGCGCTTTAAAACCAAAGCCAGCTGAGGTGGTGATCAACCACATTTGATCGGCATCGGCGGCAAAAGAATGAATCACTTGCGTGCCTGGCTCGAGATCAATGAGGGCCGTCACAGGACTGCCATCGCCTCGCGCCGACGGCAAGCCCGCCACAGGCGTTGAATAAACCCGTCCACTGGAGCCCAATACAATCAGTTGATGGGTGCTTCGGCACTCAAAGTGGCCATAGTAGGCGTCACCCGATTTGAAGGTGAATTGCGCAGCATCATGTCCATGCCCTTGGCGAGATCGCAACCAGCCCTTTTGGGAAACAATCACGGTGACGGGCTCATCGGTGACCTTAATCGCCAAAACCGCACGCTCTGCTGGCTCAATGACGGTGCGCCGCGCGTCACCAAACGCTTTGATGTCAGCCTCGATTTCTTTAACCATTAAGCGCCGAAGTGCTGGGGGCTTTTCAATGAGCTCTTCAAGTTTGACCTGCTCATCCTTTTTGTCTTGAAGCTCTTGCTCGATTTTGATGCCCTCAAGCCGAGCGAGTTGACGCAAGCGCATTTCCAAAATGTCTTCGGCTTGACGCTCAGACAACTTAAAGCGCGCCATCAACGCCTGTCTCGGTTCGTCAGACTCACGGATGGTTTGAATCACCTCATCCACATTAAGATAAACCACCATGCGCCCTTCGAGCACATGGATCCGATCCAACACTTTGTCTAAGCGGTACTGGCTACGACGCAAGATGGTTTGCGCGCGAAACGCCGTCCACTCTAGCAATATGTCGCGCAAGCTTTTTTGCTTGGGACGCCCGTCAGTGCCGACACACACTAAGTTGACAGACACATTCGTTTCAAGACTGGTCTGCGACAAAAGAAGCGTCACAAATTGATCGCGCTCCACCCGCGAAGACTTGGGCTCAAAAACCAAGCGAACGTCAGCATCTTTACCCGACTCATCTCTGACAGCATCAAGCAAAGCAAGCATCTGAGCCTTGTTTTGCTGCTGGTCAGGCGAAAGGGTTTTTTTGCCAGTTTTGACTTTCGGGTTCGTAATGTCCTCGATCTCTTCGAGCACCTTTTGCCCTGATGTGCCTGGCGGCAACTCTGTAACAACGAGTTGCCATTGACCGCGGGCCATTTCTTCGAACTGCCAACGTGCCCGCATTTTGAGCGAACCTCGACCGCTGGCATAGACCTGCGCGATATCCTCAGCCTCAGAGATAACCTGAGCACCACCCGGAAAGTCAGGGCCCGGCACAATGGCTTGTATTGCAGCGGCATCTAGCGTTGGATCTTTGATCAAAGCCACACAGGCCTGCGCCACCTCGGTTAGGTTGTGTGGTGGCATTTCAGTGGCCATGCCCACCGCGATGCCCGACGCCCCGTTCAAGAGCACCATGGGTAGACGCGCGGGCAAGGAGGCTGGCTCTAATTGACTGCCATCGTAGTTTGGCACGAAGTCAACGGTCCCTTCACCCAACTCGTCAAGCAATAACCGGGCAATCGGCGTCAACCGTGCTTCGGTGTATCGCATCGCCGCGGCATTATCACCATCTCGCGAACCAAAATTACCTTGCCCATCGATAAGCGGGTAACGCAAGGTAAAGGCCTGTGCCATGCGAACCAGCGCATCGTAAGCGGCTTGATCCCCGTGGGGGTGGAATTTACCCAACACATCACCCACCACACGCGCTGACTTAACGGGGCGTGAACCTGATTGCAAACCCATGGCTTGCATGGCGAACAATATGCGGCGCTGGACGGGTTTTTGTCCATCCCCAAGTTCAGGCAACGCTCGGCCTTTCACCACCGACACGGCATAGTCTAGATAGGCCTGTTCGGCATAAAGGCCCAACGTTAAGGCGTCGTCGTCGGCACGGTCAAACAAAGAGGGTTGGTTACTGTCTGTCATGGTTTCGCTTCATTTCAAATCATTCAATAAGGGTCAGATATCAACCTGAGCCAAGTTGCCCTTTTCCTCAATCCAGAGTCGCCGCTGTGAAGCCTCGCCTTTGCCCATCAACATGCTGAACATTTGATTGGTCTCATCGACATTTAAAGATCCATAATCAACGCGCAGCAGTCGACGAGTGTCAGGATTAAGCGTCGTCTCCCAAAGTTGCTGTGGGCTCATTTCGCCCAAACCCTTAAAGCGCCCAATCGACCAACTGTCCTCTTTGACGCCTTCTTTGCGCAATTTGTCCAGCAAGGCGTCTTTTTCGCCTTCGTCCAAGCAATAAAACTTACGTAACGGACGCTTTCCGAGGGCAGGCACATCGATCCGAAACAACGGTGGGCGGGCCAAGTACAAATGCCCAGCCTGAACCAACTTCGGAAAATGCTTCAAAAATAGCGTCAGTAATAGCACCTGTATGTGTGAGCCATCGACATCAGCATCCGACAAAATACACACTCGCCCGTAGCGCAGTTGGGTGAGGTCAGCGTCATCATTAGCGCCATGGGGATCGACACCGATGGCAACCGCAATGTCGTGAATTTCGTTGTTGGCAAACAAACGATCTTTGTCGACTTCCCAAGAATTAAGCACCTTTCCGCGCAGCGGTAATATGGCCTGAAAGTTCTTGTCGCGACCCATTTTGGCCGAACCACCAGCCGAATCGCCCTCGACCAGAAAAACCTCTGTACGGTTGACATCAGTGGCTTCGCAATCGGTGAGCTTGCCGGGCAATACAGCCACACCCGAGCTTCGGCGCTTTTCAACTTTTTGAGCCGCACGCGTGCGGGCCTGCGCTTGACGGATGGCCAATTCGGCCAACTTTCGGCCGTCATCCATGTGCGAGTTGAGCCACAATTCCAGCGCACTCTTCACAAAACCGCTGACCAACTTTACCGCATCGCGACTATTCAATCGTTCTTTGATTTGTCCTTGGAACTGTGGATCCAACACCTTTGCCGACAACACAAAACTGACACGAGAAAAAACGTCTTCGGGCAACAGTTTGGTGCCTTTGGGCAACAAACTGTGCAATTCGGCAAACCCTTTCACCGCGCTAAAGAGGCCTTCTCGCAAACCCGATTCGTGCGTGCCACCGGCGGGCGTGGGGATCAAATTAACGTATGACTCTCTAATGGTTGCACCCTCTTCGGCCCAAGCAACCACCCACTGAGCGCCCTCGCCCACGGCAAAAACATCATCACCCGCCAAGGCAAACTGCTCGCCCGCGAAAAAAGGCACCAACAACGGGGTATCGGCTAGCGCATCTTGCAGATAGCCTTGCAGGCCACCGGCATAGCACCATTGCTGAACATCACCGGTTTTCTCGTGCGTCAAAGTCACCGTCACACCTGGCAACAGCACCGCCTTGCTGCGCAGTAAGTGTGACATCTCAGCCAAGGGCAACGTCATGGCGTCGAAATACTTCGGGTTCGGCCACACACTGACGGTGGTACCCGTTTTCTTTTTCGGTACGGCTCCCACAACAGACAATGGTTTGACAACATCACCATCGGCAAATGTCATGGTGTGCTCGGCACCATCACGAAAGACCGTCAACACCAATCGGGTTGAAAGCGCATTGGTCACCGACACACCGACACCGTGAAGACCGCCTGAAAATGCATAGGCGCCTGCCCCACCTTGCTTATCGAACTTTCCGCCAGCGTGAAGGCGGGTGAAGACAAGCTCAGCCACTGGCGCGCCCTCTTCCGGGTGAAGCCCAACAGGAATACCCCGGCCATTGTCTTGCACAGTGACACCGCCGTCAGCGTGCAGCGTGACGGAAATATCCTGACAAAATCCAGCCAGCGCCTCGTCAGCAGCGTTATCGATGACCTCTTGAATAATATGTAGCGGGTTGTCAGTGCGGGTGTACATACCCGGCCGCTGACGGACGGGCTCAAGCCCTTTGAGTACTCGAATAGATGATTCGTTATAGGCGGTTGCCACCAAGTTATCCCCAATATCTGTGGAAAAGCTTCCGCATTTTAGGAAAAAACCGCCGGTTTTGTGCGAGCAACGCTAGAACGCCCAAAATATGAGCAACTTCAGCATGCGCTTGCGATTCTGTGTCGAATCGGTGTTATGCTTATCAGACAAAATTCTTAAAACACAACACATACAGCGTCTTCGAGCGTATCGTGTTTGAAAAAACAACCCAACTGCGAGTTTTATCCTGTTTTGCCGGAGTACCCGCAGACACCGATCATCTCCAAACAGAGCGTAATCATGAGCGAAAACATCAAAAACGTCAGCGATGACAGCTTTGCGACTGACGTCCTTAGCGCCGGCAAGCCAGTGTTAGTCGACTATTGGGCCGCTTGGTGTGGACCATGCAAAGCAATCGCCCCCATTTTGGAAGAAGTGGCTGCTGAATTCGGCGATAAGGTAACCATTGCCAAGCTTAATGTTGACGAAAACCAACAAACAGCAGCCAAGTTTGGCATCCGCGGGATTCCGACGCTGATGTTATTTAAAGACGGCGAAGTAAAGGCCACAAAAGTCGGCGCCGTTTCCAAGTCGCAACTGACCGAATTCCTTAACGAACAGCTCTAACCTAACCGCATCCGCGCGCAGACCCTATCCGGGTCTGCCATTATTGTCCTCTCTCACATCAAAATACCCTCACCTCATGCATCTGAATGAACTCAAGGCGCAGCACGTCTCGCAACTACTAGAGATGGCCGCCGGTCTCGAAATCGAAAACGGCAGCCGCCTCAGAAAACAAGAACTGATGTTTGCCATCATGAAGCGCCGTGCCAAGCAAGGCGAACAAATTTTTGGTGATGGCGTGCTTGAAGTGCTGCCTGATGGCTTTGGCTTCTTGCGCTCGCCCGAAACCTCCTACCTTGCTAGCACTGACGATATTTACATTTCGCCATCGCAGATTCGACGATTCAACTTACATACGGGTGATTCAATCGAGGGGGAAGTGCGCACACCCAAAGACGGTGAGCGTTACTTTGCTCTGGTCAAGGTCGAAAAAGTCAATGGATTGGCGCCTGAAGCCATCAAGCACAGGATCATGTTTGAAAACTTGACACCTTTGCACCCTGATGAGCCCATGCTGCTAGAGCGGGATATTAAAAGCGAAGAAAACTTAACTGGGCGAATCCTCGATATTTTTGCGCCAATCGGTAAAGGGCAGCGGGGATTGATTGTCGCCAGCCCAAAATCGGGTAAGACCGTGATGATGCAGCACATTGCACATGCCATCACAGCCAACTATCCTGACGCCGTTATGATTGTTATGCTAGTTGACGAGCGCCCTGAAGAAGTCACCGAAATGCAACGAACCGTTCGTGGTGAAGTGGTTGCCTCAACATTTGATGAGCCCGCTACGCGCCACGTGCAAGTGGCGGAAATGGTCATTGAGAAAGCCAAACGCTTGGTTGAACTCAAAAAAGATGTGGTTATTTTGCTAGATTCCATCACTCGCTTGGCGCGTGCTTACAACACCGTGGTGCCCTCATCGGGTAAGGTTCTGACCGGTGGTGTGGATGCCAATGCTCTGCAACGACCCAAACGCTTCTTTGGTGCTGCCCGCAATTTGGAAGAAGGTGGTTCACTGACCATTATTGGCACGGCCCTGATCGAGACGGGCAGCCGTATGGATGAGGTGATCTACGAGGAGTTCAAAGGCACCGGCAACGCTGAAATTCACCTTGAGCGTCGACTCGCTGAAAAGCGTGTCTATCCCTCGATCAATTTGAATAAATCAGGAACACGGCGCGAAGAACTGCTCATCCGGCCAGATTTGCTGCCCAAGATCTGGGTATTACGCAAGTTTATTCACGACATGGATGACGTTGAATCGATGGACTTTATCCTCGATAAAATGCGTTCCACAAAGAACAACGCTGAGTTCTTCGAAATGATGAAGAAGTAACCACCACTTGCTACCCAATGGCATAGGCCGAGATTAGTACCCTGTGTCTGGCCGGTTTTTGTAGACATGGGCAGGCTTGACCGCGGAGCTTGGTGCTAAGCCACCCAGCTCTTTTTCATTGGGCTTGGTTTCAGTGGCATTACCCTTGCCGTTAATCAATGGATTATCCCAAGTCCCTGTCACGATGTAATCAATTGACAGCGCCTTTTCGACGGGAATCTTCAACAGATACTGACCAACAAGCGCACCCAATCCCACCAAGGGGTTGACAACAAATCCTGTGGCAATGGCTGCACCACTCATGTCTAAGTTGGGTTTGACGTTGGCATCTAACTGCCAAGTTTCATCAACCAAGTTTGAGCCACCAACAATCGAGATGATCGCCACAGTGCTATTAACGCCTAAATTACGCGTGTCGATCACACCATCTTTGATAGAGAGGTCGCCACGGATACTTTGCCACGGAAAACCATCCGTAAAGGTCCCTTCTGCAGAAGCGTTAATACTGAACAAACGGCTCAGTGATTGCAGCGACAGTAACTCCAGCACCCGTGCACCCCTTGAGTCAACACCGTCAAACGTGCCATCCTTCAAATCGATGGCCACTTGTGCATTTAAGGCGCTGTAGTCTGAGCGCCAAGGAAACTCACGCCAATCGACTTTTGCGGTGATGGTGCCAGCGCCTTTACGCAAGCGATCACCAAAGCCCAAATCGTTGCTCATTTTTCCCAAATCATTCACATTGAAAGATGCGGCCACGTTGATGCCTGGTACCGGACTGAAATGCCAAGTCCCTGCGGCGTTAATCTCACCATTGGGATTTGAGATTTGCAGCTTTTCGATTCGCCACTGGGTGTGATCGGGCGAGTTTTCACCAACGACTTTGAGCCTTCCAAGCGCGGAGCCAAACAAAGTGAATTCATCAACGGTGAGCTCTAGCGCAGGCACTTCCGACAACTTGTCTTCCTTTGGCAGCGAAGACCGTGCAGCGGTTTTTTCTTCTTCAGTCAGCGAAATCTTATTATCACCCACATGGAGTTTGGTGAAATGAGCCACCACGCGACTGTCAATCTTTCCCGCCTTGCTCTGCCAACTTACCTTACCGGCGGTTTGCTCAGATTTGAGTGTCAGGTTATTGGTCCCGGTCTGGTTGAGCGCCAACTGAAGATCAAGCGCGTCTAAAAAGACGTGGTCCCATTTGAATGATGACGCCGTAAGATCGACGGCTCTTAGGCGACCCAACAATGGACGGCCTTTTGTCGGCGCTTCGATCTCGGCGTGCAAGGTCTTTGCTGCAGAGTGCCATTGCTCGCCATCGACTTGCTTGAGCCGCACAACAACCGATACCCCCCCAATCGGTTTGTTATCGACCCGACGCGCCGGCTGATCACCAACTGTGATTGTTGCGCTGTCGATGATGGCTGACTGCGCTGAGGCAGTGGCAGGACTAAATCGTGCCTGCATGGCCAACAACGGTCCCAGCCTCACGTCCATCGTGTCAGCAGCCGATGCTGTCCCTTCCTTCCAATGCAATGTCAACGGTAAGGTCGCCTGGCGCGCTTTTCCAAAGGGTGCTGGCAATAGGATCTCTGTGCCCGTTAAAGTTGACTCAACTTTAACGTCAAGGGGCTTCTTTGGCTCGGCTGTCAACGTCACTTGGTAAGGCATTTGACCCGTGAACCAGTCCCGAACCATCACGCTACCGGTGTATTTCGCCAGCGCTGACCACGCCAAATCACCTTGCGCTTGCAATGTGTGTTCGCTGTCATTAATGGCACCTGAGACGGTCAGATCGCCACCAAGCCAAGTTCCGGCAAGCCCTTGGGCTTCAAACCCTGTCTCAGTAAAAACCGCCGTTCCAGCTGTCACAGTCACAGGCGGCACATCACTGTAGCCAACAGAGCCACCATTTAGATTTAGCACCGCACGAAATGTGGCGGCGTCGGTATCTTCCAAATTCATTTGCAGTGTCAAGGGTAACGACCACTGCCCCGTTCCAGAAATTTCAGTCACGAATGTCGGTACCAAGGCCGCCAAGGCGGTTTTGGTGAGCGCCGATCGATAGCTGTTGGCTGAGCCCGCAGTCACGCCATCGAGCATTAAAACAGGCGTCGTCTCAAGATCAATGATGTCAGCTGTCAACCGCTTAATGTCGATTTGCTGCTCATCTGGCATTTGCAACGCGCCTGCTGTGGCTTGGATGCTGATACGATCACTGACCATACTGAGGGTGCCTTTGCCACCCACCAAAAGCGGCCACCCCAGGTCATCGGTCGACTCGGCTGGCGCGTAGTCAAGCGTGAGGTCTTCAAAGACGCCATCGATGTTAAAAGTACCTGCCTTTGACTTGCCCGCATAAGGAAAAGCTTGGACTGGGCCTTTAACTTTAAAGCCAGCCTTGGAAACAGAACCTGTTTTAAATGCCTTGTCCAACCATTGCTGGGCGTCCTCACCCACCACGCCCGAAAGGTATCGTGGCAGTGCAGTTAGGTTGAAACGTGTCAGGGATCCTTCAAAATCCATATCGCCCTGACTATCAGCAGCGTCTTTGCGCCACTGTCCGCTTAGCGCAATCACACCGTCCTGATTGGCTAGACTAAGCGAGTCCACCGCCACCGATAAGGCGCCATCACTGGGTTGCTTAATGGACCCTGAAAGCTTAGCATCGTCGATCGACAACATATCGAGATCAGCCGTCAAGTGCTGAACCATCAAATTCTTGGTGCTCAAGACAGCATTCAGTCGTGAATTGGCCGGTGCGCTGGTTAGCCACGACACCGACTTGGCTTGCGGAACAAACAGCGCTGCCGGACCATCGATTCGGATTTGTGCGCTGTCTGCACGCCACGCCAGCTTGTCACCATTGTGATCACCACCCGAAGTGTCACGTGTGGCCACATCGATCGTCAAGCGATCGACTTGTGCACCGCGTAATGTCAGCCAAGCCTGCCCCCCAAAGGCACCCGCTATTGAAGGCACGTCAAACCATTCACTCAAATGCAACAAGCTGATTTGAGGCAAGGCGACGTAAATGTTGCTATCAACCGTTGGGCCAATAAGTCCAGCAATAGAGCCGCGGGTGCGTTCGGATCTAACGGCCAGCGAGACGGTCTTACCCAATGCTGCTGGTAGGTTCGCTTGAACACTTAGTTCATGCGACAACAGCCGGTTGTTCAGCGTGAGGTTAACGTCAGTGATGGAAACTGTTGGTGTGTTTGAATAAGGATCGGTCCACGTCAACGAAGCATTTGTAAAGTTGATACGGCCTTGAAGCGCAACCCAGTCAAGTACCCGATCAGCAACGGCTGAATCCGAATCAGCGCCAGTGTCAAACTCAAACCCAGCGGCTCTGTACTCGGTTTTGCCGCGACGAGACACCGTTAAATCAAAACCATCAATACCGATATATTTAAAAATAGGCTTGAAATAAAAAAGGCTACGCCATGAAACGATGGCATCTGCACTCGGGATCTTCAGCCCAGGGGCACCATCTGACCCTAGGATTGTGATGTCCTTGATATCAAGTACCGCATTGAGCGAGCGCCAGCGCGCTTGAATTTGACCGATTTGAACGGGCGAACCCACCGACTCGCTCACAACTTGCTCGATCGCTGGCCGCCACTGATCGATGCGCGGCAATACCCAGTAGCGCGTCAACAGCATGACAGCGGCGGACACAAAGTAGCCGGCAACCAGCAACAGCAAAGCCAAACGAACGATCGGTTTCAATAAACGCAAAATAAAAGCGGCATAAGTGATGACGAATAAGATATCGTAATCGTTTTAGGGTCAATTACCGTGACATTCTGTCTGTAAATGCGGTTCTGTTTCGGTTAATTTGCTTTCAGCTCGCTTAAATTTAGAAACAACATGACACACAAAGCTTTTCTTGATCCAGCCATTGCATGGTCTGGCGCCCTTAGGCGGCGGCTATATGCCGACGATTCATTGGCTATATGGCTGCAAAACGCCAGCCAAACGCCTGTTGACCAAGCCATCACACGCATTTGGTTCGAAGAACTGGCTGGTGTGGCACCTGAGAACGCCAGCCTGAGCACAGATGACTGCCGACGGGTTTTGCGCCAACTGCGCGAACGCGTTTTTTATACCGTCATGGTGCGCGACATCGCTGGCCTCGCCGATTTGCCAGAGGTCACTGGCGCCATGACCACCCTGGCTGACATTGCCGTTGAACAGGCTTATCGTTCAGTTGTCAACGCGCTGACTGCCGTCCATGGGGTACCCCGAGAATCAAGCACGGGATTGCCTCAAGAAATGATCATTGTTGGGATGGGAAAGCTCGGCGGATGCGAATTGAATGTTTCTTCAGACATCGACCTCATCATGCTCTACGGCGAAGAAGGTGAAACCGATGGGGCTAGACCGATTTCTCACCACGAATTTTATGGCAAGTTGACTCGCCAAATGATGCCAATCATCTCAGCGCTTGATCAACACGGCCAAGTCTTCAGAACCGACTTAAGACTTCGACCTGACGGCGACTCTGGCCCACTGGCTTGGAGTCTCGATGCCTTCGAGCAATATCTTTTTACCCAAGGTCGAGAATGGGAAAGATACGCTTGGTTAAAGGGGCGGATCATGCCCGCTTGCGCATGGCCAAACAGTGACAGCAGCTTGACAATTCAGCACGTTGAAAGCATGCGCGTGCCTTTCGTCTACCGCAAGTACTTCGACTTTGACGCTTTAGCCGCCTTGCGTGACCTGCGTGAACGCATTCGGCAAGACTGGCAAAAACGGGCTTCGGCGCGCAACGGGCTTGACACCGAACGTAACATCAAGCTCGGTGATGGTGGCATACGAGAGATTGAGTTTGTCGTTCAACTGACCCAACTGATTCGTGGCGGCAAAATGCCAGCCTTACAGCAACGCGGCCTACTTAGCGCGCTGCAAGCGCAAGAACGTGCCGGACTCATACCAAGGGAGATCAGCCAAGACCTAGAAAGCGCTTACCACTTTTTAAGGCGTTTAGAGCATATGCTGCAGTATCGCGAAGATGCACAAACCCACCTGCTACCTGATAACGGCGAACTGCGCGATGCGCTAGCCGTGGCCATGGGCATGACTGCGACGGCTTTTGATAACGAGTTGGCGCAACATCGCGCTCGCGTTTCAGCGGTGTTTCGAGATGCCTTTCGTTTGGCTGGCCTCACTCAGCCCTCAGAAGATTCTGATGGTGTCGCCAAAGAGAATTCGACTGACGTTGATCGCAGCGATCCCGCCCAATTACTTGACAGCACACATTCGCCAAAACAATCAAACACCGAGAATCTGATTGAGGCCTTTGGCGCCGACGCGACCGACTTAGCCAAGCGTATCGACGCTTTTTTAGACGGTCACCGAATCCGTGGACTCACCCATCAAAGCCGGACACGGGTCGACGAGCTAGTGCCCCTTCTTTTACAAGCGGCCCTAGCCACCGATGCGCCCAAAATCACAGCCTTGCGCTTATTGGATTTGATCGAAACGATCGCCCAACGCAGTGCTTACTTGGCGCTGCTCGTTGAATTCCCGCACACATTAGCGCGGGTAGCTAAGCTGATGTCAGCAAGCCCTTGGGCCTCCCAATACGTTATTCAGCACCCCGTTGTATTAGACAGTTTGATTGACTGGCGCAGCCTCATGGAGCCCATTGACTTCGAACGGGTACGCGATAACTTGACGGCTGACTTGGGTGCTTGTTTGCTCGCTGACGGTACGCCTGATGTCGAACAGCAAATGAATTTGATGCGTGATCTGCAAAGGCAAGTGAGCTTTCAACTGTTAGCGCAAGACATTGCGGGCGTGTTGTCCGTTGAAGCGCTCGCCGATCAATTGTCAGCACTGGCCGACTTGTTGCTCGAACTAACTTTGCAATGGGTCTGGCCGCTGGTGCTTAAATCCGCATCAAACGAGGTTCCTACCCCAAAATTTGCCATCATTGCTTATGGCAAACTCGGCGGCAAAGAGCTCGGCTATTCGTCCGATCTTGATTTGGTGTTTTTATTCGATGATCCCGATGAAAATGCCGCCGAAACATACTCCAAACTGGCCAGACGGTTGACGTCCTGGCTCTCGACCATGACATCGTCTGGCCGGCTTTACGAGGTTGATCTGCGCTTAAGACCAGACGGCGATGCGGGACTACTTGCCGTCTCAATTGAGGCGTTTGAGCAATATCAAACAAAACATGCTTGGGCTTGGGAGCACCAAGCCATCACGAGAGCGCGTCATGTGGTTGGTGATTCAGCGGTTGGCGCCTCATTTGAACGTATTCGCCAAACAGTCCTGACTTTACCGCGCGACCCAGAAAAGCTATCGAAAGAGGTTCGCCAAATGCGCGTCAAAATCGGCGAAGGCCACCCCAATAAAACCGATCAATTTGACCTTAAGCACGATGTCGGCGGCATGGTTGATTTGGAGTTTGTGACCCAATACTTGGTCCTGCTTCATGCCCGCAAGCATCCTGGACTCATCCCAAACCTTGGCAACATTGCCTTGTTGGGTCGTTGCGGTGAACTCGGGCTCATTCCTAAAGATCTGGCTGCACAAGCTATCCAAGCGTATCGCGTATTGCGCAAACGACAACACGCCCTGAGATTGCAAGGCGCTGAGCGTGCCCGCGTCGCGCCACAAGAAATGAAGGAAACGCGACAAGCCGTCCGTGCGCTTTGGGAAACCGTTTTGGGTGATTAATGCGATAAGCGCGGCTTTAGCTTGGCACTGCCTGCTGAAGCCGAGACCTGATGTCGACCCAAAAAATACCAAAAATCGCCGCGGGCGCTAACGCGATGCTGTACGCAAAAACATAATCAACAAGCCCGTGCAGGTCACCGACCGGAGCCAAAGTCCAAAGGGGTACAAAGGGTGTGATGACGGCTGCAAGCACCAACATAATCAGCACGCCCTGTCTAAAAAGCCGACTGGCTGGCATGCCTTTGGCACGCACTCGTACAAAACCAGCAATCAGCATCCCAAACAAGACCACACCCACTATTGCTGCCATGACACTGAGCCCACCAAAGGTTTCCCAAAGCGTCACCACGATCATTGATATCGAAATCTCGTCCATATTTTATTTCTCCTAATTTAAGCGTAGCCACGCAGCATGGCGCGATAAGTGCCTAGCAAGGCTTTCTCTTCAATAAACCAAGAAATCCAAAGTTCTTGCAGCGGATCAATGAAAGGAAAGGACGGCGTGAGGTTGCCGGCATAGTCAAACTCAATCAACATTGCCTTACCCAAGCCGGTGACTAGCGGACAAGCGGTGTAGCCGTTGTAGATCTTTGGTGAGGCTAGGCCGTTGGCTGCTGCAATCATGTGATCGACGGCCACAGGCACTTGGAACTTGACGCTCGCCGCGGTCTTGCCCCGGGGCACCCCAGCCACATCACCAACAGCAAAAACATTGGGGTAGCGAGGGCTACGAAGGCTCTCAGGACTGACCTCGATCCACCCATCAGCGGCATTGACACCACTTTGCCATGGCAAAGGACTGTTTCGGACCGCCTGGGGTGTGCTCATGGGTGGAATCACATGAATCATGTCGTAATCCAAGGCAACGGCACCATTGGGCGTCCGGTATGTCGCCCGCTTGGCCATGGGGTCAATCGCCGTGATGACATGGTCATATCGCGTCGCGATACCACGTTGAGCAAACATGCCCTTGACCTTCACATCAACGGGTGCCACGGCAAATAAGGTCTGGTTATGGGCCGTGTAAACAATCTCGCATTTGTGACGCACGCCCGCTCGGCGAGCCAAGTCATCGGTAATGAATGTCATTTTTAAGGGCGCACCCGCACACTTCATTTCAGTGGCTGGACGGCCAAACAAAGCCACACCACCACTGTTAAGGTATTCGGTAATCACACGATGTGGCGATGCAGCCGCTTTGGGACCAGCATAGACGCTGGCAATACCATTTTGCCCAATCAACTGTTGATCCATTCCCTCTATCCGGTCGTAATCCAGTGACAGGCCGGTCGTGACAAATAACCAGTCATAGCGGTATTTTTTGCCTGCGCCATCCGTGACGGTGTTGCTTTCCGGATCGAATTCGGCGATGTTTTGTTCAACCCAGGTGACTCCCTTTGGGATGTAACCACGGGTGCTTTCAACGGTCTGCCCAGGCTGCCACCAACCAGCACCAACGAGCGTCCAACCGGGCTGGAAGTAATGGTCTTGGCGGCTGTCAAAGATGGTGATTTGAGCGTTTGGCATCTATCGTGCCACGCGGGCTACGATAGAAAGGCCGGCCGCACCGGCGCCTGCAATCACCACATGCGCACGAGCGGCGGCCATGGCCTGAGGCGCGGCACCCCAACCAGCGGCACTTAAGGCAGCCGCGCCAACCAAAAAGGTCCTTCTGTCAATTTTTTGCTTCATCGATGCAATCTCCAATTGGGGGTACCCAGCAAACACCTTGAGTACAAAGCCTTTTTATAGGCAAGGCCCTGACAGTGTTTTCGGCATAGCATTGAAGGATTACACTACCCATAAGCAAAATATGAATTGATGTGGATCAAACCATGACTGACCCCGTTAGACCAAGCCTTACCCTGCCCCCAGAACGCCGCAAAGTGTTGTTGCATTCATGCTGTGCGCCTTGTTCTGGTGAGGTCATGGAAGCCATGTTGGTCGCTGGTATCGACTATGACTTGTTTTTCTACAACCCCAACATCCATCCCGTCAAAGAATACGAAATCAGAAAGCAAGAAAACATCCGTTTTGCGCTTGATCATGGCATCAAGTTCATTGATGCCGATTACGATGTTGACAACTGGTTTACCCGCATCAAGGGCCTAGAAAACGAACCCGAACGTGGTGAGCGATGCACCAAGTGCTTTGACATGCGTTTTGAGCGCACGGCGCTCTATGCGCATGAAAATGGCTACGACACGATCACCAGTTCCTTAGGCATCTCTCGCTGGAAGGACATGAACCAGATCAATGACTGCGGTGAGCGCGCGGCAGCACGCTATGACAGCTTGATTTACTGGACCTACAATTGGCGCAAGCACGGTGGTTCACAACGCATGATCGAAATCAGCAAACGCGAGCAGTTTTACCAACAAGAGTACTGCGGCTGCGTTTACTCTTTGCGAGACACCAACCGTCATCGCCGCGATCAGGGCCGCGACCGAATCAAACTTGGCGTGACTTTTTATGGCAAAGTTGAGAACACTTGAGACAAGCGCGAAACACGAATTTTTTCATCCAATAAGTACTTGCCGAACGACTCACTGCCCAACACCTGATATTCATCAACCCGTGACTGACCAATAGGGTCACCAGCCACGCTTTGCTTGGCGGGATGGGTCATGATTAACGAACCCGTTTTGCGATGGGCGCACCATCGCTTAAGCATATCGTCATATGCAGGATGCTTATGCGTAAAGTCGTAAACGCCCGCAAACCCTTGATTGGTCTGCCAGCCTCGCGCTTGGGCTTGCTTAACCAAAACCGACATGCCCAGGTGACCAATCAACCATGGCTTAAATCGATCTGACCATGACCAAGACTGCTTCAGGCCGGGTGGCGATCGGGTGTCCCGCAACCAGATTTTTGGGCCAAGGTAGCGACGACTGAGGACATCCATCAGCATGTCTCGGATGATTGGTAGCTGGTGGACATGCAAATGACCATCCACATAGTCCGGGGGCTTACCAAAAAGGCCTTCAAAGCGGTCGAACTGACGCTCAATGGCCGCACGCACCCACTGATGATTGAGCTGTCGGGCGTGGGATTTAAGGATCAAACGTGTCAGCGGTTTGACATCAGCGGCCTTGAGTTGTCCAATCGCGTCAGTCAAATTCAGATGCAAGCCGATGTCTAAGGCCAACGGCCCCAAAAGTTCATTGGCGCTTTGAACAGCCGCACCATCGACCAAAACGCTGGTAGCGCTCAAGCGTCCTTGGGCAGCCAAGTCTACAATGGCATCGTTGACGGCTTGGTCAACACCAAAGTCATCAGCACAAATCGCCACCTGACGTTCAATGGTGTTGTTTATTTGCGCAGGCTTACTTGAATTCATCGCATGTGCCAGTTTCGGGCTCGCTTTTCATGAAAAAATTATCGCATCAACTTGGTTTGTTTGTCATGGTCGGGATTTGCGCATCAATCGTGCACTGGCTCGTTGTGGTGGCTTTGGTCTCACAAGCCCACTGGGCACCTTTGGTGGCCAACGTCATTGGCTGGCTGGTAGCCTTCGTGGTTTCCTTTACTGGCCATTATCAACTGACATTCAGATCGCAACATGCTGGGCTTGGCAAAAGCCTGCCACGCTTTTTCTTGATATCAGCCTTTGGTTTTTTAATCAACGAGGCCAGCTACGCCTTTGCCCTCAGAAAAACCGACCTGCCCTATGAATTATTACTTGGGGTGATTTTGATTGGTGTGGCCATCTTGACCTTCATTTTTAGTCGTCTTTGGGCCTTTGCCGCTCGCCGCTGATCCATTTTGTTGTTGGATCAAGTAGATCGGTCGTGCTTTGACTTCCTCAAATATTCGGGCGACGTACTCGCCCACAATACCAAG
>JAFMCG010000036.1 GCA_017857895.1 Burkholderiaceae bacterium
AATATTTGCTGACGGGTGCTTATCGATTGCGAACATGCGCCCATGCGATGAGTAGCATGTGTGGGACGGTAACGGCTGCAAGCCCAATGAAGACAAGCTTGGTGAGTAAGGCGTTGGGTGATTCAGCCAGGCCTTGGTTACGCCAAAACCAAGCCAAAGCACCCAAAAGCATTAATGTCACCACAGTGTAGAGGACAGCCATGCGAACGAGGCGTGGTTTATGTGAGGATGGTGCTTCTCTAAATAGCCCCAATAGGTGGCGCGGGCTGTGTAACAAACAAAAGTAAAGGGCGAAATAGACCAAGGGTGGGGCCACATAGGCCAAAGCCAGCAGCCCTAGAAGCTCAAGACTGGCAAGCCACTGACGTCGCCATGCGGCCAATTCCGCCAAAACCAGCATCGCCACAACCAGAAACCACACGGGCAGGGACAGGGTGTGGGCTAGTGTCTGGCCACCATCCCCAGAAAGGTAAGAAAACAGCAAGGCGACATTATCGGTGTGAAAACCGATTGGCATCAGTAATAGCAACAAACCCACGCCAAGCCTAGGTGGAAGGCCCATGTCGTGCGACCAATCACCCGAAAAGTGCCAGGCACTGATGGCCAAGAAAACCAACAGGCTGCTAACCGGTAAAACGGTCCAGATCACGACCACAAGGGCCGCAATCATCAGATAAACCAAATTGAAGGCGACATTTTCAGGGCGTGTGCGGCTTAGTCCAATCTTTTCAGCAATCCAAGGGTCTAGTGCACCATGGGGCATACCCAACAACGCCACAACGACAGCCAAACCAACCAGTTGTACGGTGGGTGAAAAGAGGCTTGGGGTCAAGGCCAGTAGAGCAATGACAAAAATGGCCGTGACAGGGAAAAGCAACCGCTCTAGCGTGGGTGGTGGTGTCGATCGGCTCACGGGTTGCCTCATATTGGCCTTGGTCTTGTCTCAATCGGATCGGGCAAATAAAGTGGGTAATGAGCGCAGGAAGGCCCTCAAAAAAGGTAATTTTGGCAGGCAAGCAACGATTTGCAAACAATCTGACAGCGTTGCTTGATCGTTCATGAAGCGAATAAATCGGACGGGCTTGGTCTTGCTCAGCAAGGTATCAAATATTTCAGCAGCCCGAGCGGGTTCGTGACGCAGGACATTTAAGAAAATTTGATCCATCTTTTGTAACCAGTATCCAGATGTTGTCTGGCGCGCCAGTGTGCCATCACTGATGTATTGCTTGGCGCAACGCTGGGCCCAATCTTGAATACGTAAAAAGCCGTAGCCCGACGATGGCCTGAGCGCGCCACCGCGCATGCCAGCGAGCACGGGTTGCTTTTGCTTGGCATTCATCACCAGCGGCAAGCCCATCGGTAGTTCGGCAAATTCGGTGCGCAGGATCTGTGCATCAGACCAGCCACGTTTGGCAAGGAGTTGGTTCAGTTGGTTTTGAAGGCAAGCCCGTGTCGGGGGACGCTTGGCAAAGAAGGTGACTTCAACCAGCAGGTGGTCACAGGCAAATGGCAACACATAGGTAAAACAAAATTCCCCATCAACCAAACGCATGTCGGTCATGAGTTCTACGGTTTGGGTGTCAAGTGAAACTGGTTGGTTTAGCTTGATCTCAGCGCCTAAAAAGCATTGGTGCAGGGTTGATTGGTCGAGCTGCGATTGGGCGGGTGGACGTGTGTCAACCACCTGGCGGGCGATGTAAGTCTCTTCATCGGTGGTGATTTGCCAGCCTGGTTCTATGGCGCTCAGATCGGTGACGGCATGGCCGAGTTTTAATTCAATGGAAGGGCACCTCTCGATGATAGCCAGACTGGCTCTGTAAAAGTCGATTGATCGGACGTAGCGGTATGGGAAATCGTCACATCCTCTGTGCTGTTGCTGCGCATTTATTTTCCCAAACGACCATCTCGGCCAACGGTGACCAAACCAAGGTGATAGCGCCTGCGAGTCATTTGCCCAGAAACACCAGCTGCGGTCGTCTTGATAGGTTTGACGCGGCTCAATCACCAAAACAGAATCCAGCGTTTGGCATTTTGCAAGCTCGCGCGCTAACGAGAGTCCCGCGCAACCCCCACCAAGAATGGCCAAGTCAACGCATTTGGGTGCGCGTTGGGCCTTGTCTTCAGGCGTACGCATGGCCAAACTCATGCGGGTGCCGCATTATTCGCACCAAAGCAATGTTGTAAGTGTTGGTGCAAATGAGCGTCATGGTGTACGTGTGTTTGACGGCTTGTTGACTGCGTAGAGTAGCGCGTCAGTGCTTTGGCCGCAGTGGCGAGCTTGCGCGAGTAAGGCACGACCGCTCTGCAGTCCCAAGCGCGATAGTCTTGTTCAGCCACCATCTGACCAATATCGCGATAGACCATGGCCGCCACCACAATGCCGTAGCGCGCAGTGGTTGGGAGGTAGTGAATACCCGCCATGCCACTCTGGTAATAGTCTTGAGCCAAAGACAAAACTTGTTTGGTGGCGGTGCGCAGTTGGGCGGCATGATCAGCTGACGGTTCGGGAATTTGCGCCGCTGCCACATCACCCAACCACGTGCTTGGAAGATAGACACGACCCTTTTGGGCGTCTTCGCCCACGTCACGGGCAATATTGGTGAGCTGCATGGCGATGCCCAAGTCGATGGCAAATGGCCAGGCCTGGCGGTCGCGGACATCCAAAATAAAACACATCATCAAGCCCACGGTACCGGCCACTTGGTAAGCGTATTGCAGCAACTCGGCTTGGTCCTTAACGCGGCGTGGCTCAAGATCTGATTGCACGCCACTGACTAGTGATAGCACGGGCGCCATTGGCATTGAAAGCTCTTGCATCAGGTCAATCATGCTCATCACGCAAGGCTCGCTAGTTTGTCCTGTTTCTAGCGAAGTTTTGAGGGTGAACAGTTCTTGGGCAGCAATTGACGGATCGCTCGCTTCGTCGGCCAAATCGTCAACATAGCGACAAAAGGCGTAAAGCCGTGCCGCGCGCGAACGGTAAGTTTCACCCAGTAAACGGCTGGCGAAATGAAAGCTTCGTCCGTGAGACTTTAGGACAGCAATCGCTTCGTCAGTGGAAAGGGTCATGGGCCAAGAACCTAAGTGGCGTTTGGCAAAAGGCGGTCAACGACCTTTGCTGATGAAACCACACCTGGCAGTCCTGCGCCAGGATGGGTGCCTGCACCCACCAAGAAAAGGTTAGATGGGCCTTCACCGCGATTGTGAAATCTAAACCAAGCCGATTGGGTGAATAAGGGTGACACAGAAAAACCAGCGCCGTCTGGCGACAGGTAACGTTCTTCAAAATCAACCGGTGTCATAAAGAACTGATCCACAATCGATTCACGCAAACCGGGTAGTGTTCTTTGACCCAGTGCGGTGATGACGCGTTCTGCTAATTCAGGGCCCTTAACGTCCCAATCAATGTTCGCTTGCAGATTGGGTACAGGCACTAGCGCATAGAAGCTATCGCCACCCGGTGGGGCAAAGCTCTCATCGGTGGCCGTCGGGCGATGCAAGTAAATAGAAAAGTCCTCAGCGAGGATCTTACGATTAAAGATGTCATCAAGTAACGCTTCGTATCGCGGTCCCATCCAAATGGTGTGGTGTGCCACATCAGGGTATTGGCGCTTGGTGCCAAAAAACAGGACAAACAGTCCCATTGATTTACGCCAGCGATCAGCCTTCACACGCGCTGCCCAATTGACACTGGCTTTTGGAAGAAGTGACTTGTAAAGGTGAACAGGATCGGCGTTTGATATCACCCAGTCGGCGCGCAGGCGCTCTTGATGACCATCATGGCCTTCGATAGCCACGCTTTGAATTTTGCCGTCTTGAGTGGCCAAAGCAGTCACCGTGGTGTTCAGGCGAATTTCAATGCCTTGTTCGATCATCAGTGCTTCGATGGCATCGACCAAGGCGCCAGTACCGCCCATGGCGAAATGGACACCGTGCGATTGCTCTAAAAAGTGTATCAAGCCGTAAATGCAGGTCGTGTCAAAGGGATTGCCACCAACCAATAATGGCTGAATGGAGAAGGCCTGTCGCAAGTAGTCGCTTTCTAGGTAGCGATTGACCATTTGCCAAACGGTGCGCCATGCACCGAGTCGAGCCAGATGGGGCACTTGAGCCACCATAAAACCCACGCTGTGAAAGGGTTGGTCAGCAAGTTTGGTGAAGCCAATGTCATAGAGCTTGCGTGATTGTTCTAGAAGCTTTTTGTAGCCATCAACATCGGCCGGATTAATGCGATGGATTTCGGCCAAGGTGTCTTCTAGCGTGCCACCGTAGTCAAAATGAGCGCCGTCATTGAATTCAAAGCGGTACCAAGGTTTCAGTGGCACTAACTTAACGTGGTCATGCAACGACTGATCGAACAATTCGAACAGTTCTTCAAACAAGAAAGGTGCCGTGAGAACCGTGGGGCCGGCGTCGTGCTTGAAACCGGCGCGCTCAAACACTTGCGCGCGACCACCAAGTCTGGGGCAACGGTCAACGACGGTGACCGCATGGCCTTTGGCACGCGCTCGCAATGCGGCAGCCATACCGCCAAATCCACCACCAATAACAACAACTTGAGTCATGATTTCTCGCAGCTCGAACTCGATTCAGTGCAAACGGACAGCGTCAGCGTATGGCAAAGAGTGATAAACGCTTGACCGCTTTGTTCAGGCAATTGCCTGGCGTACTCGCAGGCCTGGTTCAGATGCGTCTGGGCCAACAGACGGGCTTGCTGGCGTGCTTGTTGTGCCGACACGTTGGTGTCTTGCGCTTGTATCACGGCAATGATGTTGCAATTGCCGATTGCCAAGTCTTCATTCAAATCAGCCATGTCGTCAGCGATTTGATAGGCGATCGCAAACGCTTCACCGGTCTGTGTGGCCGTTTGCAACGCGTGCCCACGATCCGCAGCAATCATGGCTAATTCTAACGGCAGGGCCAAAAGGGCCCCGGACTTACCCATAACTATTTGAAGGTATTGTTCAACACCCCAGCGCTGCGCCTCGTACTGTAAGTCGGCGATTTGCCCCACAATCAAATCAGCTGTGCGTTGGTGTAAGTGTCGAATCAGTTTGGCTGGGTTGGGATCAATTCTCGCCAAAACGTCAAAGGCGGCAGACAGCATCAAAGTGCCGGCGCACATGGCGGTATTGGCATCAAAACAATGCCAAGCGGCTGGCTTACCTCGGCGGTGCGTGCTTCGGTCTTGGATGTCGTCGTGCAGCAGTGAGGCGTTATGAACCAGTTCGCAACTGGCCGCTAGCGCGATGCAGGACTCGCGTGATAGGTGCAGGGCATGCCCTGTTTCGAGGGCTAAGCGCGCTCTGATTCGATTGCCGCCACTTTCAAGGTGATAGCGAATAAGATGATTGAGTCGATCGGCACCGCGGCGGCAAAGCGCATCGAGCATCAGCGATTCACAGGCCCGTAGTCGCTCAGAATGCGGTGAGTTTGCCATTGGGTCGTGTGGTCTCATGTATACCCACCTTAAAAAAAATCCCCGGTCATGCTAGCTGACCGGGGATCGGGAAGTGCTTATCCTAAAGTCAAGCGTTTAGGCAATAACTTAAGCAGCTTCTGACTCTGACTTGCGAACAGCGATCATGAAAATCATGACGCCAAACACAGCCTTGGCAACGATGTCGGCAATGGTATAACCGATTTCGATCACGGCGGTCGTGGCGCCACCTTCTAGTGAAATCACAAATGGTGCGAAGTAAACGATTGGGTAGAAGAACCATGACAAAATCACGACCCAACGCGCTGCACTGATCAATCCACGAGCATTTTCAGGCTGCTTGCTGATTGACTCACTCAAGCCTGAGAACAACGTCACAACGATGTACAGGAAAGGAATCATTGACAAGGCGCCCCAGATGAAACGGGTGCTGTCAATGCCACCGGCTGACACTTCACCTGGGTAACCCAAGATGATCATCAGGGCGGCAGCGCCACCGAGCTTCACACTCTTGCTGATTGTTTCAGCACGGGACAAACCCATCACCAAAATCAATTCAATTAGAAGCAAAGGCACGGTCAAGAGCCAGTCGACATAACGATAAGCAACGTTAAAGGCGACGCCTGTGGCTGTCACAACGCCATTGACTGCTGTGTAAGCTTCGTTCCAGCTATTGAAAATACGAAGGTAGTGATAACCGGCAATAAATGTCACCAAACCGGTGATAACCAAAGCGGTTTTGTACTTCTTTGAGACTTGGGTTAGACCCAGCCAAAAGAAAATTGTTGCAGCTAAAAATGTGGCAGTGCCGAAAGAAAATGCGTTATAGATCAGCTCGTATTGCCCAAAGGTTAGTTCCATTTGAACGGTCTCCAATAGAAAGAAAGGCTTAAAAACGACAACGCTCCGAGGCCCCATCTTCACCCAAGCGTGGTGCTCAGTTGACTGGGCAGGTCATTTGTAACTGTTTGTTTTATGACCAGAACAAACAAACCTTACGCCCGACACCTTTTACGCGCAAGGTAAACCGCGTTATTTGTGTGGGAAGTTTCACGATTCAAAACAATTGGAACTTTGGTCACAAAAGGCGGCATTCCATGTTGTTGTATTAGTGGTTGTGTGTTGGTAAACTTTCATTCTTTATAGAGCGTTGCATTAAACGACGCTAAGTGAACCCAATATGGTGCATTTACAGTTTTTAGGCCAAGTATCAATCCGCCTAAAGACTGGTGTTTGCTGTCTTACCAACAACCAGCAGCCTCTAAGATTCCTTTTGCTTTTTTTTAAATCGTAGCGATATGTAAGAAAATATGTTGCGCTGCAGAAAAACGATGCTTTTGAACAACAGTTAACAAAAATTGAAACAACTTAGCCCAACAACCAATCAAATCAAACACTTTTGACTTTGCCATTAATCACTGCTGTTGGCGGTCTTCTTTAGGATCGTTTTGTTATGTTCACCCAAATTGGGTGCGAGACTTCTGACGCTAGCCGGTGTGCGACTGAAAGTGGTCGCTGGTTTGGTCATCACGATCTTTCCTTCGGTAGGGTGGTCGTGCTTTTGAAAAAAATGGGTTGCAACGAGGTGAGGATCCTGTTGCAAGTCTTCAAGTGTGTTGGCGTAAGCGGCTGGAATATCATTGGCCTCAAAAAGCGCTAGCCATTGCGCGCTACTGCGCTTAACCACAATAGATTCAAGCATCTCGTAGAGCTCTCCCACGTGTTTGGCGCGTTCTTCGGGTGTTGCAAATTTCGGGTCACGCATCACCTCGGGACGACCCGCAATCTCAAAGAACCGTTGCCACTGAGCCGAGGTATACGGCAACAATCCAATGTAGCCGTCGGCTGTGCGGTAGGGCTTGCGGTGAGGGGAAACCGCTCGTGCGTACGCCATATTGTCGCCAGGCTGATCAAATGTCGCACCGCCCATGTGTTCTAAAAGGTTAAAGGCCACCATGGTTTCGAACATGGGGATTTCAATGGCTTGACCCAAGCCCGACTTTTCGCGCTCAAAGAGTGCTGCCAAAATAGCGCTTAACGCCGATAGGCCAGTGATTTTATCGGCCATGATTGAGGTCACATAGGCTGGCGGCTCTTGTCGGCCGCGACCTTGTAAATCAGCTAAGCCACTCATGGCTTGGATGATGTCATCAAAAGCGGGTCGACCGGCATACGGACCTGCCTCAGAGAAACCGTAGACACCGCAGTAAATCAGTCGTTGATTGATGGCTTGTAAATCTTCAAAACCAAGCCCGAGTTTGCGCATCGATTGTGGACGCACGTTATAGACCAACACATCGGCACTCTTTGCCAGCTGGCGCAAGTAAAGAAGGTCTTGTGCCTCTTTTAAGTTTAAGACTAGGCTTTGCTTGTTTCGATTAAGCTGCAAAAAGGGCGCACCCATGCCTTGATTGATGCAGGGGGTGGCATGACGAAACACGTCACCCTCGGGCGATTCGACTTTGATCACATCGGCGCCGAAGTCGCCTAGCGTCTGAGTGCAATAAGGACCCATGCCCACAGCGGTCATGTCCAAAACCCGCACGCCTGCCAAGGGGCCGGTGGCACGGTGCCGTGATTCGTTTGGCCATTGGGCTTGTGCGCTTGCGCTTGTCTCGGTTGTAGAAGCAGTGCGTTGGGATGAAGTGTCAGACATGTTGATTCGCTTGGGTCTTGTGATCGTTATTTTTAACCCCAAAACGTCGATCGCGCTGAAGCCTGTTATTGGCTTGAAACAATTTCGGGTAACGCCGGCATTGCACTTTTCGTGAGCGCTTGCGTTAACGCTGGCAATGCCGCCCGTGTTGAGTCCTCGCCGGCTTGGCGAGCTTTGACAAAAAAGGCAGCAGAGGGGCTGGTTTTAAACCCGATGTCAGGTTGAATCACAAAGTCAGCGGCCAGAAGCTCTGGGTCAATACGTTGTCGGCGTGTAGTCTCACGAGCCAATCGGGACACTGATGTGCTCGGCGGTGCGTCCTTTAGTCGGGGTGCCACATCAACCGCAATCACAAATTGCGCGCCGGCTTGTCGAGCCGCCCGAACCGCGACCGGTAAGGATTCATCACCGTCCTCGTATTCAACGCCTTGAATGCCAACCGGTGAAAACACGCCGCTAACAGCACTGGATGCTCTAACGGCAACACCCACATTGCCCGTTTGGAAGAAGACGGGTTGTTTGTCCTCTATTCGTGTTGCGACAGCGATAAAGTTTCTTGGCAGTAATTCTATTTTTCCTTGGGTGATACGGTCGTTGACGTAGTCTTGCAGTCGCTGGCCATGTATCCAGCCACGGCCGGCAAACAACGAAAAGTTAAAAACGGTCAAGGGCCCACCGGTCTTAGATAACGCATCAATTTGATCGGCATTTAGACCGCTGGCCCAAAACGCACCAATGAGCGAGCCCTCGCTAGAACCCACAACAAGATCGTACGGGATGCCGGCTTGTTCAAGGACTTGCATGACGCCAATGTGTGCATAACCGCGTGGCCCACCACTGCCTAATACCAATGCGATCTTGGGTGGTGGCTATATTGGGGGAAGTCTGGACAGTGCATTTGGGCTGTCTGGCAAAACATAATTGAATCGGCTGCATCCGACCAAGACTGTCAAAAGTGAGGCGATAAACGCCACCCGCAGAAAAGTGGCCGAAGGCGATCGCGACTCAAATATAGATTTAAGCGGCATCGGATCGCTCGAAAAACGCATCCCTATCGGACACCAGCGCCGCATCAATCATTTCGAGCATAAAGTCTTGCGCTTGATTTTCAACCCCGTGGGATAAAACGAGGTGCTGCATCACGTTGGCGTGCTTGATGCTGGCTAAGCCATGCAGTGATGACCAGATGAATAGGGCTTGAAATTCGGATCGTTTCTTGGCATCAGGGTGGCCTGCGTTTCTGATCAAAAGATTGTTCCTGAGCAAATCAAAAGCATGCACGGCGTGCTTAACCAAATCAGGGTGGTCGGCTGGTTCTGGCCATGGGGTACCAAACATCAAGCGATATTCCAGCGGCTTGTGATCGGCGTATTGCATGTAGGCTTGGCTCATGGCGCCAAGTTCGTCAGCGGGCTGTGCTTTGGATGTGGTGTCTAAAAAATCAGCAAAGTCTTCAAAGCAGCGTCGCATGATTTCCGCAAGGAGATGGTTTCGGCTGGGAAAGTGACGGTAGGGTGCTTGATGAGAAATGGCGAGCTTTCTGGCCACGTCGCGCATGCTTAAGCCTTCCACGCCTTGTTCGGCGATCACCGCTCTGGCCGCGTGTATGCAAGCTTCTTTCAGATTCAGTTTGTTGATCACTTTGGTCATCGGTTTGGCCTTGCGTTCAATCGTCGAGCGACGGCACGCATTTATTTGTTGACAGTGTCATCATTGTATTTAAAATAGTTGACAGCGTAAACATTTTGATTGAATCCATGTCTTAGGGGTTTCTCATGCGTGTATCGGCAATTGATCACCAGCAGGGCTTTGGGCACTGGTCGTGGGTAGCGCTTAGCCGCACCTCTCAAGCCGTTGTCATTTACGGCTTTCTGATGCTCGTGGCCTTGTGTGTGACCTATCTGGTTTCACTGAACGATACCCATACATTGCGCGGGGTTGGTATCTGGGCCAAGCCAATGAAGTTCATGGCAGCAACAGCCTTGTTTGCTTTGACGACCGTTTGGTTGGTGCGTCTGGTTGGTCAAGACATCGATCAGAAACGGTCGTTTCAATGGATTGCTTATTTGATGGTGACGACCTCGCTGTTCGAAGTCGCCTACATCACCTACCAAGCCACTCAAGGCGAAGCATCACACTACAACACCACTGACCCAATCCGAGCGCTGCTATTTGGTGTGATGGCGCTTGCCGCAGTCGGTTTGACAGCATCGCAGGCTTGGCTCGCATGGGTGATTTGGCAGTCTCGTAGCAGTGCGCCCATGACAGTCACGACTTTAAGCGTGCTGATTGCGCTGGTTTTGACATTCGGGTTGTCAACCATCAGTGGTTTTTTGCTCGGTGCCAATCAGCCGCCACCAGGCCCTGGCATGGTTCTTACAGGCTGGCACTGGCATCAAGATATCAGGCCATCGCATTTTCTGGCGGTGCATGCGCAGCAGCTGATTGCGCTGTTGGGATTGCTGTCGGTTTACGTGCTCGGTCGGTTTGCTTCAACGGGCTTATTGATTGGAACATCGTTGTATTTGCTGGTTTGGTTTTATTTGACTCGCTTGGGAATGGCTGCTTAGGGTTAGGCTGCACGTCATTTGTGCCATCGGGTATTCTCTAACTGCGCGCTAAATGTTTGGCTGTTGTTTAAAAGTTAGAAGGACGTTTTTGCCATGCTGCGATCTATTGACGCACCACAAACACCATCGCTTGGTGTGCCAGCGCCAAACGTCTTACAGATCTGCCTGTCTAAAAGTTGGGGTGGCTTGGAAATGTATCCAGCCCAGCTTGGTGCGGCATTGGTGCGCCAGGGCTGTCAGGTTCATGGTGCGGCCCTAGTAAGCACCGCTGTGGCGGACAGTTTTAAAAAGGCAAGACTGCCACACTTGACCTTCGGCTCGCAATGGTGTGCGTTGCTGGCTGTAAAAAAAACACTGTCTTACATCCGTCAGCATCAAATCACGGTGGTCCACGCGCACAAATCGGGTGACATGCGTTTGGCGGCATTGTTGGTGGCGCTGGCACCCGATTTAAAGCTTTTTTTCACCGATCACATGGGCGTGACCATGTCTAAAAAAGACTGGCTGCACCGTTGGATGTACAGCAAAGTCACGAGACTCTTTTCGATCAGTCGTGCCACCCATGCGCGCAACTTAAAAGCCTTTCCTCTACCAGCTGAGCGCATCACGATGCTTTACAACGGCATTGATTTAAGACCTTACCAGCCACCCTCTAGCCTTGAGCAAAGAGAACAGGTTCGACGAGCCCTTAACGTGCCAGTGCATGGCCTGTTGCTGGGCATTCCTGGCAGGATCAACCGGGGCAAGGGCCAAATTCAGTGGGTGCAAGCATTGGCAGTTTTGGTAAAGCTGGTGCAGACCGTCCAGTGGCACGCGGTGATCGTTGGTGAGGCATCTGGTGAGGATGCGCTTGAAGGCGGCTATAAAGCGCAATTGGTTGAGCGCATTGATGCGTTGGGTTTGTCGTCACGCGTAACGCTTGCTGGGTTTCAGTCCGAAATGGCGCAGTGTTTACAAGCGATTGATATTGCCGCCATAGCCTCGCACAACGAAGCCTTTGGCCTGTCAGTGATCGAAGCCATGGCTGCCGGTTGCGCCGTTGTCGGTGCCAACAGTGGTGCGATTCCTGAGTTGATCAGCGCAGATATTGGTTTGTTGGTCAACCCCGATGACAGCCAGGCGTTTGCCAACGCACTGGCCGCACTCATGCAAGACGATGAGCGGCGCCTCAGGCTTGGCCAACGGGCGCGCGACCACGCGTTACAGAATTTCGGTATGGATGCCTACGTCCTTCGGTTGCTTGCGTACTACCGAGCGTAACGTGTGCTTTAAGTTTTCTCGTTTTTTATTTTCACGCTGTCAACGAAAACGATGCCATCTGTGTCGAGCTGCCGCAGTGCGGGTCCAATGGGCCGATGTCGGTGAATGTCACGCCGTAAGCATGGCGCGCGGCCACGCCATTGGCCCAGCTTTGAAATTGCGCACGGGTCCATTCAAATCGGTGGCCGGGGTGGCGTTTTTGACCAGCTGCCATGCCATGCAAAACATTGTATTCCTTGTTCGGTGTGGTCACTAACACCAGCTTGGGCTGGACCTGTCCAAAAAGCGCTTGTTCAACCCTCGAAAGACGACCGGGCTCAATGTGTTCAATGGTCTCTAACAGCACGGCGGCCTCAACCGCAGATTCCACCCAGTCGGCGTTTTCAAAGGATCCGAGTCGCACTTGCAGTCGGGAGTTGGTGCTAAAGAGATCCAGACCCAAACGCTGTTTGGCGTTTTGAATGACACGGGGGTCGATATCAATACCCAAAACGCGTTCGAACTCAGGTTGCTCGCGTAGCCTGAGCATCAGTTCGCCGTCGCCACAGCCCAAATCGGCTACCGTGTGAACGCCGCTTGCCAAAAGGGCAGACACAACAGCGTCTAAGCGCAGGTGGTGCAGGGCAGTGGACATGCCGATATCCGAAAAGAAAAAATGTCAGGTTGGATTATCGCCGTTTCACACCAAGCCAATTCAGCTTGTTTAATTAGCAGCAAACGTGCCTTCATAAATAAAGGGCTATTTAGTCTTGGATTACTTAAAATGCTTGGCTTTTGTTGGCAATTGTTAGTAAGAAAGGTTTTTCCATCAATCGATGGGTTTTGATAGCCGACGTTTTGAGAGCGGATCGTCATATTTGACCAAGGGGTTTAAGTGAAGCGTTTTTTTAGAGCGTTGTTTCATGATGATTTGAAAGAACACGTTCTTGCGTTCAAGGAAGATTTTGTCACCTCCATTTTAATCTGGGGTCGATACGTGCGAGACACTTGGCCGCTCTTGGTGCTTTTGGTTTTATTGGTGCTTGGCGCCGTTTGGGTCGCTGATCCATCGCCACCCAAAAAAATTGTCATGGCTTCGGGAACACCTGGTGGGTCATACGAAGCATTGGCTCTCGAGTATCAGGCGTACCTTAAAAACTATGACATTGAGGTTGAGATATTACCGAGCGCAGGGCCGATGGAGAATTTGCAGTTGCTGAATGGCCAATTGCCAACTTAGAAGGTGGTGGATGTGGCACTCACTCAGGCTGGGTTGTCAGAAGGATTGCCGGGTCTTGAGAAATTGATTTACTTGGGTAGCATTGACTTTGAACCGATCTTTTTCATTTTACGTAAAGATCTTGAAAGCCAAGTTTCTGAAAACTTAATTGAAAGCTTTTCTAAACTCAGGATTGGTGTGGGTAGCATCGGTAGCGGTACTAAGGTCCAGTTCGAACGGTTGCTGTCTCAAGATGGCGATATCGTCAAGCGCGAAAATTTAGTCAATATTGAGGATAAGGTCGCCGCGCAGGCCCTTCTGGCGGGTAAGCTTGATGGATTGGTCTTGGTTGATGGCATCGAAAGCAAAAATCTGTCGTTACTGGCCAATACACCCGAATTGGTCTTGTTAACCTCTCCTCGCGCGCAGGCCTATCGCCGACGGCTACCCTACTTGTCTGTGCTAGAGGTGCCTGAGGGATCTATTAATCTTAAGCAAAACACACCATCAAAGAATTTGGACGTCCTTAGCACTACCACGGCGTTAATTGCCCGAAAGGATTTGCACCCGGCGGTTCAGTTCCTACTGATGAAAACCGCCGTTAAGATCAATGGCACCGGTAGTTTTTTTGCTGACCCGGGGCTTTTCCCACGGTTTGAAGATTCAAATATTCCACGCAGCCATGTCGCTGACGAGTTCTACCAAAAGGGTTCACCTTATCTGCAGCTTCATTTGCCTTTCTGGCTTGCTGAATTGGTTGATCGCTTGGTGCTGGTCTTAATGCCATTTGCAGCGCTAGCCTACCCGATTATCATCTCGTTACCCAAGTATCGGTTTCGGCGAATGAATCGTCGGAATTGGGGTGGATATACCAAGCTTAAAGCGCTAGAAACGGAAACTGCCCACCACTATGAGCCCGCTAAGTACCCAGCGTATTTGCAACTGCTTAACGAGTTGGAGGACCAAGCCATTAAAGGGCGCATATATGGCAGCGTCGGTGCGGATTATTTCCGGCTGCGCCAAAACATTCACTTTGTGCGCTCGCGGCTCGCCCAGCATCACCAGCGGGTCACCGACACTGGGTCTATGACTTGGTGTGGACAGTTGTTTTATTAACCAAGGGGTGGTCCGAGATGCTAATGCAAGCCCTTGAATCGGTCGGTATTTAAAAAGCACCATGTGTCGTGAATTTTTTGGGTCAGTGGGGCAGGCCTTGCTCAGGCTGGCTTGCGTGAGTCTTTTTGTGCTGTTGCTCTGTGCCAAGGCGGCAAGCGCACGCGATGTGCTGCCTTCTCAAAAAATCAAAAGCAATGCCGATGATGTGTTGGCCATCATGGCGTTCTCAGTGGTTCCAGACTTAACTGTCAGTTTCTTATCGTTTGATGACTCTCAGTCTGGTGAAAACCGGCTCAACATGATTCAAGTGGCAGGTGGTGAAAGTTTTGGCCGATCAATTCCTATTTATTTGGAAGGGTCTGCGGCTTACATGCGGTACGACCCGACATTTGTGGCCACGCTTGGCGAAGAAAAGCGTCGCTTGAAAGCACGCTGGAATTCAATTGCTTTAACCGGTGGCGTGGGTTTGGATTTCCCCCTCACCAAACATTGGGTTTTGAGGCCTATTTTTAATTTTCCTTCGGGCACTTAGAGTCTGACTCAAGCCTAGCGGGGCGTTACCTTGACAGTCAATTTGATCAGTCGTTTGATTTTTTAAAAAATGGCCAGCTTAACGCCTATGGTTTGGAGGGGTCGGTGATGTTCGATTACACATTGGTTAAACCCGAGTATGAAATTGACTTTGAGCTTCGTTACACCAATATTCGCTTAAAGGCCTTTAAATCATCGCAGGCAGTGGGTGGTACGGCATCAGCTGAGGCGGCCAGTATTTACGCGCGCTACCGCGCGCCAACGGGGCTGTATGTGATGGATAGGCCATTGCGCTATGTGCTCGAGCTTGCCTCAACCACCTATCTCGGCGACCAGCGCGGGTTGCTCGGTTTCAATAACCTAAGCTTTGTTGGCGCGGGTATTGAGTTTGATTCCAGCGCCAAAAGCGGCTTGATTTCACGAACCCGAATTGTGGGGCGCTACGCTTTTGGCCAGAACGTTCAGGGTATTGCGATTGGTTTGGCGGTGAGTTTCTAGTGCGTAACAGGCGATTTCTCACTATCTGTGTTGAAGTGAGTCGCAATGCCTAAATAGCTGAAAAATCACAACTGCTCGCGTTCATGGGAAAATATCCAATGACCTCAATTACATTTTTTCCGTACCCTTAACGCAACCGTTTGAAGAGAGCCGGCATGAGCCCCATTGAACTCAGAAGTGACAACGCCGCGGGTGTTGCGCCCGAAATCCTTCAGGCGATTGAAGCAGCCAACTCGGGATCGGCGCTCGCCTATGGCGGTGATGCGTGGAGCGTGCGCTTGCAAGCCGTGGCGGCTGAAGTGTTCGAGCAAGCTGATTTAACTGTTTTCCCGGTTTTAACGGGCACGGCTGCCAATGCGATTGCCTTGTCAGCGATGTGCCCACCTTGGGGTGCTGTATTGTGCCACGAGACGGCCCACATTTTGCGCAGTGAAGGTGGGGCCACGTCGATGTTTGGCGGGGGCGCTGTCATGAGAGGGTTGCCAGGAAATAATTTCTTGCTGGAAGCGGCTTCTTTGGAGGCTGCTTTTGCGTCCACCCGTTGGGGCGATCCTCACCATTCGCAGCCCGCGGTGGTTTCGCTCACAAACCCGACTGATTTTGGGACGGTGTATCCGTTGGCGCGGCTTGCCGAATTGAGTCGGTGTGCTCATGAGCAAGGACTGCTGGTGCACATGGATGGGGCTCGCTTGGCCAATGCGTTGGTATCGCTGGGCTGTAGCCCAGCCGCATTGACTTGGCAGGCGGGCGTGGATGTGGTGACACTTGGCGCCACCAAAAACGGCGTGATGACGGCTGATGCGATTGTTTGCTTTAACGCCGAGGTTGCCAAGACCTTGACTTACCGACTCAAGCGTGCCGGCCAAGTGGCCTCCAAGATGCGTTTTCAGGCGGTTCAACTTCAAGCATATTTGAATCAAGGGCGCTGGTTGACTTGGGCCAGCCAAGCCAATAATGCCATGCAGGCTTTGGTTCGTGGCCTTCAAGCTCAGGGTGCGACTTTTGTGGTGACGCCCCAAGCTAATATGGCTTTTGTCCGTGTCACGGATGATATGGCCGATCGTTTGCAGGCGGCGGGTTTATTGTTTTACCGCACCGCACCGGGTGTGATTCGATTGGTCACCAGTTTTCAGACGACACCGGTTGACATTGAAGAGACTTTGGTGCGCTGGCAACAGTGTCTTTGATTGGACAGGGGGATTGCATCCAATGAGATTTGTCATGACGCAAGGCTGGTTTAGCACGTTGGTTCGAGGCTTGGGAATGGTTGTGTTGGTGAGCGGTTTGGTCGCTGCTACGGTTCAGGCCCAAGTAACACCCGCCGCACCGGATTCGCTTTCAGCGGTGCAAGCTCACGAAATGGCATTAGCCGGTGCCGTGACATTGATCGACATTCGCCAACCCGAGGAGTGGCGTCAAACCGGTGTCGCTCAAGATGTGAAGCGCGTCAGCATGCGCCAACCGGGTGGTGGACAAGCGTTTGCGCAAGCCATCTACGAGGCTGCAGGCAAGGATTTGGATGCGCCCATTGTGTTGATTTGCCGCACGGGGAGTCGAACTAGCCGTTTGGTGCCCTTGTTAAAAGAGATGGGCTTCACCAACGTGGTGGATGTACCCGAGGGCATGCTCGGCAGCCGAGCTGGCCCTGGCTGGATTGCGCGCGGCCTGCCGGTTGACCCATGTAAAAACTGCTAAATGTGAGTGTTTGGCTTACTTTGGGAACAACAACGTTACACCGGCGCGCAAGCCCCAGCCGCTTGGGCCACCGTGCACGCTAGACAAGAAATAGCGACCACCCACGGACAGCGACATGGGAATGTCGCCCACACGCACCAGTTTTGAGACAGTGGCGTTCATGGGGTTTTGACTGTTTCGGCTGTCCCAGTTAAATGAGGACTGCGTGTTCAGTGAAAAGGTTCAGGCGTCACGTGTGACATAGGAGATAAACGGCTGCCAGTATGTGTTGTTGGCTGTGCCGGCAATGTCTGACCCACCAACATCCCAGGTTTGGTAGGTCAGTAGTCCAACCGTCCAAGGCGCGCTCATGTATAGGCCAACGGCCGATACACCAGCGCCTGTTTGCCGTGTACCGAAATCATTTCCCGACAGAGCCGGTGTGGATATGACAGGTCCGACACCCCAAATGAACTTGCTGTTGTTGTTGGGCGATAGAAAGGTCTGAACCACCACGGGTGCGGCGCCTGCGACACCAAATAGCGCAATGCCAATGCCATCGATGTACAGAATCAGTTTAAAGACCTGGGGGCGAGAAAAAAAGCTTGTGCAACAAAGGTCAGGATACTGGCGAGCACCGCTGCTCGGATATAGCTCAGATCATTTGCCCAAAAAACTGGCACATCCAAAATCAAGTCTCTGATGGTGCCACCACCCACAGCGGTGATGACACCAAGCACCACGGCAGAAAAGAAATCGACGCTTCGCTCAGAGACAGCGAGGACACCAGTGATGGCAAATGAGATGGTGGCAGCCATCGCCATGATAAAGAGGACGTGATCAACGGACATGGTGTGCGTTATGGGTTGGATCAAGCAACCTTTTGGCAGTTAATACCAACAGGCGCTTTTTGGTTTTGCAGCACAAAGGCAATTTGCTCGGCCAAAGCGATGATATTTTTTTGTTGAGCGGCTACCAACGGCACAACGCCTGGGGTGGCTGGTGTGGAGAGCAAGGAATAGCAGGTTAAAGCCCGCTTTGCCTTGTCATTGAAACTCACGCGCCAGACCGCACCGATAGCGGCTTTTTTGGCGGGTTCAAGTTCAAATTGCTGAATGTCCACCATGATCTCAAAAGTATTGGCGGGCCGCGGTAGGCTTTGAACCATGACGCCTTGGATGGGTGGCATACCAACGAATTGGGTCAGCGCCTGTGATAGCGCGCCGGTTGTGATTTCGCCCAAAGGTGCGGTCCACTTGTCGTTGGTTAAGACCATCAGTTGATCATTGGACTGACGTACGATCAGCGGGATGTCGTCAACGGCTGCAGGCACTTTGACATGGGTCACGATGTAAATGGGGGTCGCGCTCACAGCGTTCGTTTTGTTAGCCGTACCCTGCGGTACGCTCAGCGTGTAATAAGCAGTGCTCTGTGAGGCACAACCCGTCAACAAAATCGTTGAGGCAGCGATGATTGAGAGGGCCAGCAATTTCATGGATCAATTCCCAAGGTTTCACGCGAATAAGGCTTGGTTGACTCACCAAAGATCAATGAGTTAGGTTGGGCGCGTAGTTCATCAATGAGTGATCGAGTCGCTCGGATGGCCCGGTCCATCTCTTTTAAGCTGCCATCAATCTGCGAGGGTAACGCTGTGCTCGAAAGCAAAATATCGTCAACACCCTCAAGTGTTTTTTGTAGTTGATTGAGTGTGGCTGACAGCTCAGGGGTCAGGGTGTTTTCTAGTGTTTTGGTGAAGGCGGTGAGTTCACTCAATGTTGAACTTAAATCATTGGAAAGCTTTTCAAATGGAATTTTTTCAACATTGGCCAAGATGGTGACAATCTGCTCTTGAATTTGATCAATGCTGGTGGATTCAGCCGTTGGTATTTCAAAGGGCAACGTTGTGGCTATTTTCTCGGGGGCTGGCGCGCCTTTTTTGAGTGAAAGCGAAATGTATAAGCTACCGGTGATTAGACTAGCGGTTTTGAGCTCTGCACGGAGCCCGCGTCTGACCAACAAACCAAATGACTCAGCAATTTGCTCAGGGGTTTGGTTGGCGCGCTGCATGGTTTGAAACAAAGTCCCCAACAGCGCAGGATAGAGCGTGGCATCAACTTGCGTGAAGAACTTGCCTTTGTAAGGATCAAAATCGAGTTTGGTTGACGTGATCGAGCCAATGTTGATGCCTTGGAAACTAACAGGTGCTTGTGATTCTAAACCCCGAGTTTCTTGGTAAAACTTCATGGTGATCGGAACAGAAATGCCGATGGGAACGGCGTTGGCGGCAACTTTGTTATCGTAAAGGGTGAAGACATGATCACTAGCCATCACCATGGATGGCCCAAAGTTACCAAATGCCAAACCGCCCGCTAAAATGCTGATCAGTGACTCGGTCGATACCGTTATGCCGTCGGCACCAACATTGACATAGATACCGCTCTCATCCCAAAAACGGGTGTTAGCGTTGACGTACTTGTCGTACGGGGCATCGATAAAGACTTGGAGGTCAACGAATTTGCCGTCAACATCGAGGTGGTATTCAGTGACGACGCCAACAGGAATTCGCAGAAAATAAATCGGTGCGCCTGGCCCCAGTGAACCCAAGGTATCTGATCGCAGGTTGAACTTGGAGCCAGGGCGATCACTAGAAATGGGTGGTGGCTGCTCTAGGCCTTTAAAATCTCGCTCTTTGGGCATGTCACCACGAATGTTTTTGGTATCAGCATTGATATAGACGCCTGACAAGAGCGTGGCTAAGCCTGAGACGCCGCTCAAACCGAAGGTCGGTTTCACCACCCAAAACTGTGTGCCTTGGCTAGCCAAGCCTTCGGCGTCTTTGTTCAGCTGTACATCCACT
>JAFMCG010000170.1 GCA_017857895.1 Burkholderiaceae bacterium
GGCCAGATCAGTAAATACCGTATGACCAGTTGTTTAAAGGTGGGTTTTTGAATTGTGGTGCCCACCAAGCGGATGTGCCATGCTCGCATCGGAAGCGTTTGCCCGCCGCGTTGCCAACATACCAAGAAATAAGCACCGATAGAAAGAAAAAGAACGAAAATACGCGCTTCTCGGTTCAGAAGGCCGTGTTTGCTTTCTGTTAAAACATCAAAAATATAAGCCGTTGTAAAAACCACAGCAAATAGAAGCACGCCTTCGTACATCATGGCAGCAAACCGCTTTAGGCGAGAGACGTCTGGCGCTTCTGTGTCGCTAACCAAGGGGCGTGATTGGTGTGGGGGTTTGGTTTGTTGCATAACAGCATTATGCTGTATCTAAAGCAGTGCTGCATGGTCAGTGACTAAACAAAGCTGGGTGCACTAGGCGCCCAGCTTTTCCTAACCTCAGTGAGCCCGGATCAAGAAGAACGCGCAGGGTTCGAACCCAACTCTCTTTGCAATTGAGCCGCGTCGATCATCACGGCGCGAGCCTGTTTGTAGCTCTTTTTGAAGAAACGGCCAATCGCGCAAGCGGCGGCCCATTGGGCTTGGCTGCGAAGTTCACGCTCCATGAGTTCACACTCTAAGCGGTTTGAGTAGTACATGAAAGGGGTGGTGGGGACTGTGTTCTTAGCCACGGTGTGCTCCGGTCAGGGTTATTTCTAATAGGGAATACCCTAATTATAGGGAAAACCCTGACTCGAGGCAAGCGGCTGTTAAAAAAGAAAGTTAGTCCGCCTGATTGTGGTGAATTTACGACGTTTTATCGTCGATAACTTTCGTTGACCATCTCGAACTCATACAACCGGCAATCGAGTGCCCCGTTAAAGACGGGCGTACGGCGACGTGGCTTTAAACGCATCTGGCTCGGTAAGGCTGTGTCATCGCTAATCACAAAAGCGGACCAACCACCAAATGACTTTTTAAGCTGTGACGCCCATAGCGTCATTGATGGCGACTCGGAAGCCATCCGTTGTCCATAGGGTGGGTTGGTGATGATCATCCCTTCAGGACACGGTGCAATCACCTCACAAGCGTCAGCGACAGTGAAATTAATCGTGGCTTCGGTCAGTCCAGCGCGCTGAAGATTTTGTCGTGCGGCTTCAATAGCGGCTTCGCTAATGTCACTACCAAAAAGTGGGGCGGGCGGCTCTTTTTTAATGGCCGCGGTAGCCTCCTTGCGAATGTCTTGCCAAGCACTCATGTGATGGTGTCGCAGGCGTTCAAAACCAAAGGGCCGATTAATCCCAGGTGGAATGTTCAGCGCAATCCAAGCGGCCTCAATCAAAATCGTGCCACTGCCACAAAAAGGGTCCAGTAACGGCTTGTTTGGCTGCCACCCGGCCAGCGCCAAGAGGCCTGCCGCTAAGTTTTCACGGATGGGGGCTTCGCCCTTGTCAAAACGCCAGCCACGCTTAAAAAGTGACTCGCCAGACGTGTCGAGGTACATCGTGGCGGTTGTCTCAGATAAAAATAAATGCACGCGGGCATCGGGTCTGACAGTGTCAATTGACGGCCTTGCCCCTTCGCGGCTACGGATTCGGTCGCAAATGCCGTCTTTGGTCAGCAGGTTGCAATATTGCAGGCTTTTCATCGGGCTCGCGATAGCTGAGGTGTCTACTCTGAGCGTCATTTCCGGGCCGAACCAACGTTCCCATTCGGTGTCGTAGGCCAAGGCCGTGATGTCGGCTTCGGTTCTCACAGGACGGTGAGCCAGTTGTACAAGAATGCGTGTGGCCAAGCGACTTTGAAGGTTTGCCGTCTGTATGGCTCGCCAATTGCCCTTGAAATGACAACCGGCCCGCCCGCGTGTGACGTGCTCTAGGCCAATCGCTTCAAGCTCAGCAGCCAAAACAGTCTCAAGTCCGCGTGGACATGGCGCAAAAACATCAAAAATCTCGGCGTCGGTGGCGCCTCGGTGTCGAGTGGCTCTTGAAATATCAGCACTGCTGACCTCACGCTCTTCAATGGGTGCTTTCTTTTTCTCTTCGGCAGCGATGCGTGCCCGCTGGTGTGCTCGGGCACCACTTTTTTTAACAAATGGGATCTCTGACTTGTCTGATCCAGATGTCGACTGGGCTTCAGGTCGTTTTTTGATAGAAAGCGTGGTTTTTTTAGGCGTGGTGTCTGTCATGTTTGGTGGCGCGTCATGGCCCTAGTCAAGGCTTTTAGTAGAAGGGTTTGATCACTACCAATGCCGTGATCGCCAAAAACATGACGACAGGGAATTCGTTGAACCAACGATAAAAAACGTGCGAGTGCTTATTTTCTTGGCGCTCAAACACGATTAAGTAGTGACGACAAATAAGGTGGTAACCCAACAGTACAACGACAAGAACGAGTTTGACATGCATCCAGATGTCACGACTACCCAAGCCGATGCCATAGAACAAATAGAGCCACAGCCCAAAGAAAAGCGCTGGGAATGCCAAGATGGTCATGAACCGATACAAGCGCCGAGCCATGCCAACGAGCGCGAGACGAACCGCTGGGTCCTCTGCTTGGGCAATATTGACATAGATACGCGGTAGGTAAAACAGTCCGGCAAACCAAGAAGCCACAAACAGAATATGAAAAGTTTTTACCCAAAGCATCGCGTCAATCCATGGTGGTTGATGGTATTAACCACGGGTTTGTCCCTCGCCGCGCAGAACCCATTTCATCGTCGTCAAGCCCTCAAGACCCACGGGTCCTCGTGCGTGTAGACGATTGGTTGAAATGCCGATCTCAGCACCCAAACCGTACTCGAAACCATCGGCAAAGCAAGTCGGTAAATTCACATAAACCGAGCTCGAATCAACGTCGCGTTCAAATGTGTCTGCGGCCGAAATGTCTTGGGTCACAATCGCATCGGTGTGACCTGAGCCCCATTTTGCGATGTGCTCCATGGCAGCGATTTGGTCGTCAACCACTCGCACAGCCAAGATCGGTGCCAAGTATTCTTCTGCCCAATCTTGCGCCGTGGCCTCTTTGGCGTCAGGAAATAGTGACCGTGTCTTTGCACAACCTCGAATTTCAACACCCAAATCGGACAGCGCCTCACAAATCATGGGCACAAAATCAGCAGCCACTGATTGGTGGACCAACAAAGTTTCCATTGCTCCGCAAATGCCATAACGGTAAGTTTTGGCGTTAATGGCAATTTGCTTGGCTGATTCTAGATTGGCCGCTTTGTCGACGTACACGTGGCAATTGCCATCAAGATGCTTGATCATGGGCACTCGCGCTTGCTCCTGCAATCGTTTGATCAGCCCTTTGCCGCCACGCGGCACGATCACATCGATTTCCTCGGTCATGGTCACGAGATAGCCCACGGCATCGCGGTCGGTGGTTTCAATATATTGCACGACACGCTGTGGCAATCCAACGGCTTTGAGTGCTTGGCTGATAACGGCAACCAATGCCATGTTGCTGTGAAAGGCTTCACTACCACCACGCAAAACACAGGCATTACCAGACTTGATACAAAGCGCAGCCGCATCAATGGTGACGTTGGGGCGTGACTCATAAATAATGCCGATCACGCCAAGTGGTACGCGCATTTGGGCAACACGCATGCCATTGGGTCGTACGATGGTTGCCCCAAGGCTGCCGATCGGATCAGGCATCGCGGCGATTTGCCTAAGGCTTTGGGACATCAGTAAGAGTGACTTGGACGA
>JAFMCG010000037.1 GCA_017857895.1 Burkholderiaceae bacterium
GCGGGTTTGTGCGCGATTTTTGACAAGGTTAAGGTGTCTTTACCTTAAAATATCTCTTTAAGGGCCTATGACCAGAGAATCCACCACACCATGAATGCCCCCATTGCCGGCCATTTACTCGCCACCCAAGCCCCGGCTCAAGCTGAGCAACGGTTGCGCGAAATCCCATACAACTACACCTCTTTTTCAGACAAAGAAGTGGTCACGCGTCTGCTCGGTGAGCAGGCTTGGCAGTGGTTAAGCGATTTGCGTGCGCAACGCCAAACGGGCCGCTCAGCGCGTATGCTCTACGAAGTTTTGGGTGATATTTGGGTGGTTCAACGCAATCCTTACCTGCAAGACGATTTGCTCGATAACCCCAAACGGCGCAAGTTGCTGATTCAAGCCCTGCGCCATCGTTTAAACGAAATCGATCAACGGCGTGCTTCAGATAATTTGTCACGCGATGAGAAAGTTGCGGGTTTGCTGGCCCAAGCAAGCCAAGCGGTCAGCACCTTTGAGGCGACGTTTGAGCAAACGGCTGAGCTTCGCCGGCAAGTGCTCAAAGTTTTGGGCAAACTCACCAAAAAAGACAACGTCAAGTTTGATGGTCTGTCGCGCGTTTCACACGTGACAGATGCCACAGACTGGCGCGTCGAGTATCCATTCGTGGTGCTTACCCCTGACACTGAAATTGAAATGGCCAGCTTGGTGCGCGGTTGCATCGCGTTGGGCTTGACCATCGTCCCGCGTGGCGGTGGCACGGGTTATACCGGCGGTGCTTTGCCATTGACTTGGCGCTCGGTGGTGATCAACACAGAAAAGCTCGACACCTTGGGTGCCGTTCAAATGAGCGCGCTACCGGGGGTGGCTGAGCCCGTGGCCACGATTCGCTGCGGCGCTGGTGTCGTCACGCGTCGCGTGGCTGAGGCTGCCGAAGGGGCGGGCTTTGTCTTTGCGGTTGATCCGACTTCGGCCGATGCGTCATGCGTGGGTGGCAACGTGGCCATGAACGCAGGTGGCAAGAAAGCGGTGTTGTGGGGCACGGCATTGGACAATTTGGCATGGTGGCGCATGGTTGACCCGCAAGGCAACTGGCTTGATGTCACGCGCTTGGAACACAATCGCGGCAAAATCCATGATACAGCCTTGGCAAAGTTTGAACTCATTTGGTCTGACGGTCGCTACACACCTGGCAGCAAACCACTAAAAACCGAAGTGCTGTCGATCAAAGGCCAGCAGTTTCGCAAAGTGGGTTTGGGTAAAGACGTGACCGATAAGTTTTTGGCGGGTCTGCCTGGCGTACAAAAAGAGGGCTGTGATGGCTTGATTGTGGCCGCAACTTGGATCTTGCATCGCATGCCCAGTCACACGCGCACGGTGTGTTTGGAGTTTTTTGGGCAAGCACGCGACGCCATCCCATCGATCGTTGAAATCAAGAACTACCTTGACGCCACGGGTCGAGCCAATGGGGCGATTTTGGCTGGCCTTGAACACCTTGATGAGCGCTACCTTCGAGCCGTGGGCTACGCCACCAAAAGTAAGCGCGGCGGTTTTCCGAAAATGGTGCTGATTGGCGACGTGGTGGGCGACGACGACAACGCGGTGGCGGCAGCCTGTAGTGAAGTGGTGCGTATGGCCAACACCCGCCACGGGGAAGGTTTTGTGGCCGTCAGTGCACAAGCCCGTAAAACCTTTTGGCTTGACCGCGCCCGCACGGCGGCGATTGCGCGCCACACCAACGCCTTCAAAATTAACGAGGACGTGGTGATTCCGCTTGATCGCATGGGTGAATACACCGACGAGATTGAGCGCATCAATATCGAACTGTCCACGCGCAACAAACTGCGTTTGCTAGACGCCTTACAAGCACGCTTGGCTGAGCCCCTGACGGTGGCCAAACTCGACTCAGGCGACGGCGAGAGCATGAGCCGAGAAGATTGGCTGACCGACCGGTGTACACAAGCCAATGCGTTGATCGACACGGTTCGGCATCGCTGGCACTGGGTCTTGACTCACCTTGATGAGCCCTTAGCCAATGTTGAACTGGCGCTCGTGGCGCATGATTTGAGTCATCTGATGCCTGCTATTCAGGCTCGCTTGGCTGAGCAACCCGACGCGACTTTGTTTGATTTGGTGCAAGACCGCACCTTGCGTATTTCATGGAAAGTGGAGGTGCTAAAGCACCTTGAAGACACGTTTGTCGGTGCCTCATTGGCACCCGTGTTGGCTGAACTGGTGGCTGTACACGCTCGAGTGTTAAAGAGCCGAGTGTTTGTGGCCTTGCACATGCATGCGGGCGATGGCAATGTGCACACCAATATTCCGGTCAATTCGGATGACTACGGCATGCTAAACGAAGCCAATGAGACGGTGGCGCGTATCATGCAAATCGCGCGCGATTTGGATGGCGTGATTTCTGGTGAACATGGCATTGGTTTGACCAAGTACGAGTTTTTGACTGAAGAAGAGCTGGCGCCATTTCAAAACTACAAACGTCAGATTGACCCCAACAACCACTTCAACGCCGGCAAACTCATGCCAGGCGCAGACTTGCGTGACGCGTGGACACCTAGCTTTGGATTGATGGGTCACGAATCACTCATCATGCAACAAAGTGAGCTTGGCGCCATCAACGCATCCATCAAAGACTGTTTGCGCTGCGGCAAATGTAAGCCTGTTTGTGCCACACATGTGCCACGTGCCAATTTACTTTACTCCCCGCGCAATAAAATCCTAGCGACCTCGCTGTTGATCGAAGCGTTTTTATACGAAGAACAAACCCGTCGCGGTATCAGCTTGAAGCACTGGGAAGAGTTCGAAGATGTGGCCGATCACTGTACGGTCTGCCACAAATGCTTTAATCCTTGTCCGGTGGATATTGATTTTGGGGAGGTCTCGATGAACATGCGGGCGGTATTACGTCGCATGGGTCGCAAGTCATTTAACCCCGGCACGAGCGCGGCCATGTTCTTTTTGAATGCCAAAGATCCCGCCACCATTAACCTTGCCCGTCAAGCCATGGTGGGCATGGGCTACAAAGCACAACGCTTGGCCAACGACGTGTTTTCAAAGTTCGCTCGCCAACAAACCGCGCAGCCGCCTTCCTCTGTCGGCAAGGCGCCACTGCGTGAGCAAGTGGTGCATTTCGTGAACAAAAAAATGCCGGGTGGTCTACCCAAAAAAACCGCCCGCAAGTTGTTAGACATTGAAGACGCCAACTACGTGCCAATCATCCGTGACCCTCAAAGAACGGATACAGAGACAGAAGCGGTTTTCTATTTTCCAGGATGTGGCTCTGAGCGTTTATTTTCGCAAGTCGGACTGGCCACTCAAGCCATGTTGTGGCACGTTGGGGTTCAAACCGTATTGCCGCCAGGCTATCTCTGTTGCGGCTACCCGCAGCGCGGCAACGGCATGAAAGACAAAGCCGATCAGATCATCACTGACAACCGCGTGTTGTTCCATCGAGTGGCCAACACATTGAATTACCTCGACATCAAAACAGTCGTGGTCAGTTGCGGTACTTGTTACGACCAACTGTCAGGATACGAGTTTGAGAAGATTTTCCCCGGATGCCGCTTGATTGATATTCACGAGTACTTGCTCGAGAAAAACGTCAAATTAGAAGGTGTGGATGGGGTTCGATACATGTATCACGACCCTTGTCACACACCGATGAAACTGCAAGACCCCATGAAGACGGTGCGCGCGCTCGTGGGTGAGGACGCCATCAAAACCGACCGTTGTTGCGGTGAGTCGGGTACCTTGGCCGTGACGCGGCCCGATATCTCGACTCAAATACGATTCCGCAAACAAGAAGAGCTCGACAAAAACTTGGCCACGATCGCTGAGGACGGCTTCAACGGTGAGGTCAAAGTCCTAACGTCTTGTCCTTCATGCTTGCAAGGCTTGTCGCGTTTTGAGGCTGACACCAGCGCCAAAGCTGATTACATTGTGGTTGAGATGGCCAAGCATATTCTGGGGCCGACTTGGCTCGAAGACTATGTCAAACTGGCCAATCAAGGCGGCATTGAACGGGTGCTGGTCTAGCGCTAGCAAAAAGACATCAGCGTCTTAAATCCTGGGATTAAGACGCTGATGCTTCAATCGGTATCGGTCTTAAACCCAATTATGAGCGGTGTGCGCAGGCTTTAACCGCAATACCGTCGGCGGCCAAGGCCTTGTTAATCGCTTCAGCAAAGGCAGGAGCCTCAGGCTTATCGCCATGGATGCAAAGTGTATCGGCCTGTATTTTGACCACGCTACCGTCTTGCGCAATGATCACCCCTTCATGGACCATGCGTAAAACATGTTTGATTGACACCTCAACATCGGTAATCAGTGCCCCAGGCTGGTTGCGAGGGGTCAAAGTGCCGTCGGCTTGATAAGTGCGATCCGCAAAGACTTCGCCGGCAACCGTTAGACCAGCCGCTTGCGCTTCTTCGAGCATGTGACTGCCGGCCAGCCCAAAAAACACCAAGGTCTTGTCAACATCGGCGACAGCTCGGGCGAGCCCTCTTGCCAATGCACGATCCTTGACGGCCATGTTGTAGAGCATGCCGTGGGCTTTGAAGTGGTTAAGCTTGGCACCTTGTGAAGCCGCAACGCCAGCCAGTGCACCAACCTGCGCGACGACAAAGTCATAGGCTTCTTGCTCCGTAATTTGCATAAAACGGCGACCAAACCCTTGTATGTCAGGCAGACCGGGGTGCGCGCCCAGTGCGACGTTATGAGCCAAAGCGCAGGCCACAGTTTTACGCATGGTGCTGGCGTCACCGGCATGATACCCACAGGCGATGTTGGCCGATGAGATAAAGGGCATCACGCGCTCATCTTGGCCCATGGGCCAAGCACCGAAACTTTCACCCATGTCGCAATTCATGTCTAGGCTTAATGTCATGGAATGGTATCTCCCGTAAGGTTGGTCGAGCTTACCGTGTCTCGAATGTGTTGATGCATGCTGGCTAACTGCACGGCCAGCTCTTCAAATGCATTTTGTCGAACAGTATCAAGGGCTTGCGCCTGCTCAACATCAATAGGCAAAAAGCGAATCTCGTCGCCCGGTTTTTTTTGCGCCAAGATCGGTAGGTCCACACTGGCCACACAACCCAATTTGGCGTAGCCACCCGAGGTCTGTCTGTCAGCCATTAATACAATCGGTTGGCCCGCTGCTGGCACTTGTATAGTACCGAAAGTGGTCGGTTCTGACAGCCTTTCACGCGCCACACTTAAGGCTAGCTTCGGCCCGTCTAGGCGAAACCCCATGCGGTCGGCGTCGTTGGCCACGCGCCAAGTCGTTAGCAGCACGGCTTGCTGGCTCTCGCGTGTGAATTCAGGCCAGGTCGTACTTTTGACCCAGCGCACGGTCGACTTGCGCAAAGACCATGCCCCCAAGCTGCTCGGTAAATAGATGCGGGTGTCCCAGAGTGTGTTTGAAAGTTTGTTGAGTTTCTCTGGCGCATCGTCCAGCTTGAGATTGAAACGGACTTCGTCACCGGCTTGCAACGCGCGCCCATTCCAGCCGCCAAAGCCCGATCGCAAATAAGTGCTTTGGCTGCCCATCACCAGCGGCAATGCAAAACCACCGTGCACAGCAAGATAGGCGCGAGTGCCTTCCTTGGCCAGTGGCATGGTGAGTGTCTCGCCAGCCTTAATCACAATGGGCCTAAAGCGTGCCACGGGTTTGTTGTTGAGTTTGGCCTGCATGTCAGCACCTGTTAGGCAGACGCAACACGCTTGATTAAAGACCAAGGTTGGGCCCATCAAGGTGATTTCAAGTGTAGCCATGTCGGTGCTGTTACCCACGATCAAGTTGGCCAAGTGATGCGACACCAAATCCATGGCGCCACACACAGACACACCGAGCGATTGATGCCCCCATCGACCACCATCTTGGAAGGTCGATAGCATGCCCGGTTTGATCATCTTAAAACTCATGTCGATTGTGCTTCTGATTGAAGGGCTTCAAATTCTTCGATAGAGATGGCTTTGAACGTGACCTCATCACCAGGCTTTAAGAAGCTGGGTTCTACGGCCGTGGGATCAAACAGCCGGATCGGTGTGGCCCCGATCAAATTCCAGCCGCCGGGTAACGTGCGGGGGTAAACCACTGCTTGGCGGTTGGCAATGCCCACAGAGCCAGCGCTAACTTTTAAGCGAGGATTTTTAAGGCGCGGAATATCAAAGCGTTCATCAAACACTCCCAAATACGGCAGTCCTGGCGAGAAGCCCAAGGTAAAAACCTGACAGACTGATGCTTGGTGGGCCGCAATCAAGCCAGGCACACTCAAACCAGCGTTGACCGCCACTTTTTCAAGGTCTAGGCCAAACCGCGCGTCGTAGCAAACTGGCAAGGTGACTTTACGCCCTGGCAAGTTGGCCACTTCAGGCATCGTTTGCGTGAGGGCATGAATGCGGTCAGTCAAAGCCTCGCCAAAAGGGGGCGCGATGGGTGTCACGAATATCGCTACCGTACCGAAGGCCGCAATCACCTCAATGACTTCAGGCCAACGAGCCGCTTCGATTGCCTGGGCCAGCTGCCTGGCCCGACGCCCAATGGTTTCGTCGATCTGGTCGCCCAGCTCGACGATCAGACAACGATCACCCTCGGGTCTTATCGTGCGGATCCAATGACTGGCCATTCTAAGGAAGCCCCCCTTATTTGGCGAACAAGGATTGCATGTCTTTGAATGCTTTTATTTCAATCGCATTGCCCGATGGGTCCGTGAAGAACATGGTGGCTTGCTCGCCAGGCTGGTCTTTGAAACGCACATAAGGTTCGATGATGAACTTGGTGCTGGCAGCTTTAAGTTTGTCAGCCAATACCTGCCAAGAGGGAATCGATAACACAGCCCCAAAATGACGCACGGGCACTTGATGGTTGTCGACACCGCTTGTGGCGGTCTCACGACACTCGTCAGGCGAGAGGTGTGCGACGATTTGGTGACCGAAAAAATTGAAATCGATCCACTCATCCGAGCTGCGGCCCTCGGGGCATTCGAGAAGTTCGCCATAAAAGGAACGGGCTTCAGCGAGGTCGCGAACAGGAAAAGCTAAGTGAAATGGGGGCATGGTGTCATTTGACATGGTTTGCAATCTCCGACGGCAAGCAATTTAAATCGAAAGGAAGAAAGCATATCAGGTTGCCGTGCCGTTCGCCTCAGGTTCAAACACCAAAGAGAAGGTACTGCCTTGCCCAAGCCGGCTCTCGATAAGCAATTGCGCGTCATGGCGAATGGCGATGTGTTTGGTGATGGCCAGACCCAGTCCGGTGCCGCCGGCCGCACGTGAGCGGCCGCGATCAACCCGATAAAAGCGTTCACTGAGGCGAGGAATATGTTCGGCGGCGATCCCAATACCTGTGTCAGTGACGCTATAACGCCGTTTACCTTCGGAATCACGCCCCCAAAAGACACGTATTTCACCGTTATCAGGTGTATAGCGCACAGCATTGGTCAGTAAGTTAGAGAAAGCCGAGGCCAACTCAGAGTGCGACCCCAGCAGTGGCAAATCAGGGTCAATCGCCCAAGTGAATGTGTGGCGCCCGCCCGACAAGGCTTGTGCTTGTTGTCGCGCGGATTCGAGCAAGCTTGGCACATCAATAGGCACTTGATCAGCGCTTGGGCTGTTTTCAAGTTCAGAGAGGGTTAGCAGATCAGCCACAATCGATTGCATACGGTAAGCCTGTTCTTGCATCAGGTCGAGAAATTGAGTGCGCTGCTCGTCGCTAAAGCTCTCTGGGGGCGACTCGCGCATGGTTTCTAAAAAGCCCGACAAAACCGTCAGCGGCGTGCGCAGCTCGTGCGACACATTCGCCACAAAGTCACGCCGCGTGGTCTCAAGCCGATCAATTTGCGTCAAGTCGCGCATGATAAGTAGTCGTTGACTGCGGGCATAACTGACGAACTGAAGCATCAACAACTTTTCTTGCGTACCTTGCGTGCTCTTTTGAATCAGCGGCTCGGGCCAACTGCGCTGGCGAGCGTACTTCACAAACTCGGGGTGACGAATCAGGTGCAAAAGGTTTTTGCCAATGTCTGTTGATTCTTCAAGATCGAGTTGTTGCTCTGCAGCCCGGTTAAACCAGGAGATCTCCAAATTACCATCCATGGCAATTACCCCGACAGGCAGTGCTTGGGCTGCTGCCATGATGGCGCCAGTGCTTTCTTGAGATTCGGACAGTAATTCGCGCTGTAACTGGATGTAGCGGTTGAGTTGCTTGACCATGTCTGACCAAGGGCCCACATTGGTGGGCAGTTTGTTGTGGCTAGGTGATTTGGCCCAGTCGGCAACCTTGGCGGCTTGATAGCGTCGATGGGTCAGGTAAACGCCTGCGCCAATGGCCAAGGCAATCCACCCGATGGGATTGTGCCAAACGAGTTGAACGCTGGCCGCGCCAATGACGCAAGCCGAATAGACGAGTGGGGTCCGATGCCATTGCATAGGCGCATTTTCGCACGCGGCGGGATCTGCGGGCACAAAAGTGCCTTACTGGACTTGGTTGGTAAAGCGGTAGCCACTGCCGCGAACGGTTTCAATGTGCTTGTCGTGGCCCGATGGCTCAAGCGCTTTGCGCAAGCGTCGAATATGAACGTCAACGGTTCTTTCTTCCACAAAAACGTGATCGCCCCAAACTTGGTCAAGCAGCTGTGACCGAGAAAAAACACGCTCAGCATGTGTCATGAAGAAATGGAGCAAACGAAATTCGGTTGGTCCGATGTTTAAGGGTTGACCGTTACCTGTCAGGCGATGCGAAGAAGGATCAAGGGCTAAGCCAGCCACTTCAGTTAAATCGTCTGTCAGCTGCGGTGCCCGGCGGCGCAACACGGCTTTGATACGTGCCATCAGTTCTTTGGGCGAAAAGGGCTTGGTAATGTAGTCGTCAGCGCCAGCTTCCAAGCCATCGAGTTTGTCTTGTTCGGCGCCTTTGGCCGTGAGCATGATCACAGGCACTTGACGGGTGCGCTCTTCGTTGCGCAATCTTCGCGCAAACGCCAAGCCCGAAATGCCGGGTAACATCCAGTCCAGCAGGATCAGATCTGGCAACTCAGCACGGATCAGCGTATCGGCCTGCTCGGCATCGTAGGCGCGTAAGACCTTGTGGCCTGCAAACGACAGATTCACAGCAATGAGCTCTTGGATGGCTGGTTCGTCTTCAATGACAAGTATGGTGCTAGACATGGCTGTTGAGCAGATTGCTCACCTCGATTGACTATTTGGTTACTGTCATCTTATGTCTGGAATATTTCAGGTCTATGACAGCGTGGCAGGTTTTGCGTAAAAGCGGTTTTCCTTAAGCTACCATAGCGCATTGGTTGCAACTTTAAGCAACAGGCATGCCATGACAGACAAAAAAACAGACTTTGGGTTTCAAACAGTCGCTGAAGCAGACAAGGCTAGGAAAGTGGCCGATGTATTCGATTCAGTGGCCACGCGTTACGACCTCATGAACGACCTTATGTCCGGCGGCATGCATCGGCTCTGGAAAGCTTTCGCGCTTGCCCGCGTTGGCGCTCGGCGCGGCATGCGCGTACTCGACATTGCAGGTGGCACCGGTGATTTGGCCAAGTCCATGGCACGCGCCGTGGGCGACACGGGTGAGGTGTGGCTCACCGATATCAACCACTCAATGCTTAAAGTTGGCCGCGACCGGATGCTAGATGCTGGTTTGGTTATGTCTAGCACCGTTTGTGATGCCGAAGCTTTGCCATTTCCGGACGGGTACTTTGATCGGGTCACCGTGGCCTTTGGTTTGCGTAACATGACTCACAAAGACATTGCACTGAAAGAAATGACTCGCGTGCTTAAGCCTGGTGGCAAACTTTGCGTTTTGGAGTTTTCAAGGGTTAGTAAACCCTTAGCACCCGCTTATGATTGGTACTCATTCAATATCCTGCCTTGGTTGGGTAAAACCGTGGCCAAGGACGAGGACAGCTACCGTTATTTGGCTGAATCAATTCGCATGCACCCCGATCAAGAAACCCTTAAGACCATGATGATCCAAGCGGGTCTGGCTCGGGTACAGTTTTTCAATTTAACCGCCGGTGTGGTGGCCCTGCACGAGGGTGTACGAATGGCGTAAAGCCCGTTTTCAAGTTTGTGGGGTTATGGTAAAAATTGCCCCACTAATCACTACAATCCAAGTGATATTGCTCCGGAGGCGAACAACCATGAATAACGTTTGGAAAAAGATGCTGGCAATCGTGCTTTTGGCGGGCAGTACGTTCGCCATGGTCGCCGTGTCCTTTGATGCCGAAGCTCGCCGTTTTGGTGGGGGCTTCAGTAGCGGTCGTCAGTCGACTAACGTGATGAAGCAAAACCAAGCCACCATGCCAGCAGCCGCTGCCCGCGCGCCTGCTGCTGGTGCAGCCGCAGGCGCACGTTCGGGTTCGCGTTGGCTTGGGCCTTTGGCTGGTATCGCAGCAGGCTTGGGCTTGGCGGCTTTGCTCTCGCACTTTGGTCTGGGCGGTGCATTGGCTGACTTATTGGTCATCGCTTTGATTGCTGGGTTTGTTTACTTCTCGATCGGTTTTATTTTGCGAGCGCTACGTGGTGGCATGACGCCAGCAACAGAGCCAGCGGCCCGAGGTGCAAACAACAGCTATCGTCGTAGCACGCCAGGTCGCGAGCCAAACACGGGTTTGTCGGGCCTAATGGGATCCAGCACACCGAATTTTGAGCAGCCACCTCAAGTGGGCGATTGGTTCATCCCGGCTGACTTTGATAAGCAAACCTTCCTAAGCGAAGCCAAAAAACAGTTTGTCGCCGTTCAGAAAGCATGGGATGAGCGTGACTTCGAGCAACTGCGTGAGCGTTTGACGGATGAGTTTTACGCTGAGTACGCGCCTAAGCTTCAAGAGCGCACCGCCGCTTCTAAAACAGAGATTGTCTTGTTGAACGCGGAAATGCTCGGCATCGAGAAGCTGACCAACGGCCATTTGGCAAGCGTGCGATTCTCTGGCCTATTGCGTGAAGACGATGCGCCTGAAGCCGCGAGTTTCGAAGAGGCTTGGAACCTCTTTAAGCCCAACAACCAAGGTTGGTTGCTGGCCGGCATCCAACAATTGCCAGGTAATCGCGCTTAAGCGACAGGCATCAATACCCTTTGGAAGTAGCCACTGGCTTCTGACTAGCGTCCTTAGACAAATTTGGTGGTGTGGCGGCCGAAACCGTTAAACTCTGTAAGAGTTTTTTTTGAGGCAACTGCCATCACTACCGCGTCTTTTCCTTCTTTTATTTTGCCCAGTCCAGGCGGCGCCACACCGCCCTCTTTGCTGTGCGCTGTCTTAAATCGATTGTTGGCTCAAAACGATAAAGCCTGCGCACTACTGGCCCAACACGCCGGTTGCACGTTTGAAATAAAAGCACCTCCGATTCAAGCCAAACTGACCATAGAAACTGACGGCAAGCTAAGCCCTGCCGATGTGCTCGTCGCGCCACAGGTTTGTTTGACACTGGACACAGCGGCCCTGATTAAATTGGGTTGGCGTCCTGGCCAACCATTCCCAGAGCAACCAGGCCTTTTGCACGTGAGCGGTGATGTTGCGGTGGCGCAAACCCTTTCAACTTTGGCCAAGCATTGGCGGCCAGACTTAGAAGATCTCTTGGCACAGCGCATCGGTGATGTGGCCGCTCGGCAAGTGTTGCGTGGCGCCAAAAGTTTGCTGTCCACCGTTTGGCGATCAAGTCAGCACTTGGCAGAAAACGTGGCAGAGTACGCGACCCATGAAACCCAGACGATCACGGGCACAGCGGCTTTTGATGCTTTCGAAGCAGATCGCGTGGCACTGTCTGAAAAAGTCAGCGCACTTGAAGAGCGTTTGCTGCAATTGCAACAGCGTCTTGATCGCACGCTTAGGAGTCAAAAGACATGAGCGTGTTGCGCGTTTTTAAAATCGTGGTGGTTGCCTTGAAGTTCCGGTTAGACGAGCTGGTGCTATCGGGTTTTGATCATCCTTTCGCGGTGCGGTTGCTGCGCATTGTGCGCATGGGCTCACCGCCCAAGATGCCTCGCGGCGAACGGTTGCGTTTGGCACTCGAATCATTGGGTCCTATTTTTGTTAAGTTTGGCCAAGTGATCTCGACTCGGCGCGATTTGATTCCGCCGGATGTGGCCGATGAATTGGCGCTGCTTCAAGACCGCGTGGCGCCGTTCCCTTCGGCGCAAGCCGCTAAGATCATTGAGCTCGCGCTTGGCTCGCCGCCGGCAGAACTCTTTGCACACTTTGAAGTTGATCCCGTGGCCTCTGCTTCAATTGCACAGGTGCACTTCGCCACGCTGCATGATGGTCGTGAGGTGGCCGTCAAGGTGCTGCGCCCGGGCATGCTCGAAGTCATCGACAATGATTTGGCTTTGATGCTCGTGGTGGCGCGTTGGGTCGAGCGTTTGTCACCCGATGGTCGACGTTTAAAACCACGCGAAGTGGTGGCTGAGTTTGAAAAGCACTTGCATGACGAGCTCGATCTACTGCGTGAGGCGTCCAATTGCAGCCAGTTACGCCGGAACTTTGGGCCTGGTTCAGACCGTGGCGATTTGTTGTGGGTGCCTGAAGTGCATTGGGACTTTTGCGCCACCAATGTGTTCACCATGGAAAGGATGTACGGCATTCCAGTGGGGCAGATTGAGCGGTTGCGAACCGCCGGGGTCGATCTCAAGGAATTGTCACGGGTGGGTGTTGAGATCTTCTTCACCCAAGTTTTCACCGACGGTTTTTTTCATGCGGATATGCATCCTGGCAACATTTACGTGTCTGACGCGCCCAAGACCCTTGGCCGCTACATCGCTTTAGACTTTGGTATTGTTGGTTCGCTCTCAGAGTTTGATAAGAATTATCTGGCACAAAATTTCCTGGCGTTTTTTCAACGCGATTATCGGCGAGTCGCGCGTTTGCATATCGAGTCCGGTTGGGTACCAGCGGACACGCGCGAAGAAGAATTAGAGGGCGCAATACGCGGTGTTTGCGAGCCTTACTTTGATCGGCCGCTAGAAGAAATCTCGCTTGGCCAAGTGCTTTTGCGTTTATTTCAGACGTCACGGCGCTTCCATGTGGAAATTCAGCCACAATTGGTTCTGCTTCAAAAGACACTTTTAAACGTTGAAGGGCTTGGTCGTCAGCTTGATCCTAAGCTCGACTTGTGGGAAACCGCCAAGCCGTATTTAGAGAAGTGGATGCATGACCGCGTTGGTTTGAGCGGCGTGCGTCAGAAGTTGACCATGGAGGCTGGCCAGTGGGCCCAACTGCTGCCTGAGTTTCCGCGTTTGATTCACGCCTCACTAACCAAACCCGACCACAGCGCCGCAGTTTTGCAGGAGCTCAAGGCCTTACGCCGTGAGCGGCAATTGTCGAATCGGTTGATGGCCGCTTTGATCGTGTTGGGAGCAGTGGCATTAGGGGTGGCGTTGTTCCATCTCTGGTAAGGTTGCGTTTGGGCTGTCTGATAATTGCAACAAATTTGATTTTGTCATTTTCCTGAAGGCTGTGGCGGTTACTAATGTCAGCACTCGTTTAAAAGGCCATTACAAAATGATTTACCCTGAATTGTTTAAATCCCTCGAAGCAGTGCGTTGGAATATGGATGCCGATATTCCTTGGGACAAGTTTGACGATGCATTGCTCACTGACGAGCAAGCGCAAACCATCAAAATGAACGCAATCACCGAGTGGGCTGCGTTGCCAGCCACCGAAATGTTTTTACGCGATAACCGCGACGATAGCGATTTCAGTGCCTTTATGTCAGTCTGGTTTTTTGAAGAGCAAAAGCACTCACTGGTTCTGATTGAGTATTTGCGCCGCTTTCGTCCAGATTTGATGCCAACAGAAGAAGAACTGCACAAGGTGCGTTTTGAGTTTGACCCAGCCCCAGCGCTCGAAACATTGATGCTGCACTTTTGTGGCGAAATTCGACTCAACCATTGGTACCGTTGCGCTGAGCAATGGCACACTGAACCCGTCATCAAGTCCATCTATCAGACCATTGCCCACGACGAGGCCCGCCACGCGGGTGCTTACCTGCGATACATGCGTCGTGCTTTGAAAGATCGTGGACAAGACATCGCCATGCAAGCCAAGCAAGCTTTCACCAAGATTGGTGTTTTAATGGCCTCGGCCAAGCGCACCGCTCAGGCGCTGCACCCAACCAACTTACATGTCAACAAAGACATGTATCCGGAAGACACGGTCCAGTCAAAGTTGCCTGAGCCCGGTTGGCTTGAGCATTGGCTTGACCAACAAATCCATTTCGACAAAGTCTGGGAAGAAAAAGTCAGCAGCCGAATTTTGCACAACATGTCGGTTTTGATGGAAATGCCGTTTGCGACCGTTCAAGATTTGAACCGGTATCGCAAGAGCCTAGCCGCGCCTGCTGTGGCAGTGGCTGTCTAATATCAGCCAGGACAACGTTTCGTGAGTGTTGGGTTCGAAACCAAAATCTTGACACCTGAGCAATGCTTGGCGTGGCGCGACAGCAAAGAGTGTGTCGCGCCTGTTGTCTTTACCAATGGTGTCTTCGACCTTTTGCATCGTGGGCATGTCACTTATCTTGAAGAAGCCTCGCAGCTCGGTGGTGCATTAATCGTGGCGGTCAATACCGATGCCTCGGCCAAGCGCTTGGGCAAAGGCCCTGAGCGTCCACTCAATAACATGATGGATCGCATGGCTTTGCTGGCTGCGTTGTCAAGCGTGGCGGCGGTCACGAGCTTTGATGAGGACACACCGTTTGAGCTGATCAAGCGGCTGCGCCCAGATTTGATTGTCAAAGGTGGTGACTACGACATGAGTAAGTTGGCCGAAACCAACTTGGTCAAGTCATGGGGGGGGCGAGCTGTTGCCATCCCGTTTCGGTTCGAGCGATCCACGACATCACTTGTGCGAAAAATCAAAAGCGGCCAATAACAGGCCTCGTCAACAGATTCGCTGGGCGTTTAATCAGCGCGGCATTTTGAGATCATGCATGATGCCGGTGCCTGGCGAACCCGGGGGTTTGAGCAAACTGTTGATGGTTAAGAGGTCCACTTCAGACAACACCCCACTATTGGCTCGCAATTGCAAGCTCGTCACCAACGTTAAATAACGGGCAACGGCCAAGTCTCGCTTGGTCACAAAAAGCTGTTGTTGTGCATCAAGCACATCAAGGTTAATCCGAACCCCAATGTTGTAGCCCGTGACATTGGCCTTCAAGGCCGATAGACTGGATTTCTCAGCGGCTGACAACCCTTTGACCCGTGCAAGACCCGCTTGCACGCCATTAAAATACTCTCGCGACAGTTGCAAGGCACGGCGACGCACTGCTTCTAAGTCGTAAACGGACTTTTGCTGTAACTCAGCTTTTTCAACCACCCGAGCACTGACCCCGCCGCCGGAATAAATCGGCACAGACAATGTCAAGGCCACGCTATTGTCAATAGTGCGTCCATCAAAAAAAGGCCTCACTTGCGAATTACCCACTGTGTTACTTGTTGACTGCGCCGAAAGGCTCACTGAAGGGTAATGGCCTGATTTGGCGATCTGAATTTCATAATCGGCAATTCGTGTTTCAATCCGTGAGCGCACCACGTCAAGGCTAGCGGTCTTGGCTTGTGCAGACCAGTCTGCCAAGCGATTGGGGTTCGGTGCCGGTAGGGTGATGCTGTAGGGCAGCGCAAACAAAAGGTTGGCCTCTGGTGGGCGACCGATGATGCGTGCCAAGGCATCTTCAGCATTACTTAATTTATTTTCTTCGCCGATGATGTTGGCCGACACCAAATCAAACCGCGCTTGTGCCTCAAGCGCATCGGTGATGGTGGCGTCACCGAGTTCAAAACGTCGCTTAGAGGCTGCCAACTGCTCGTCAATGGAGCGTTTTTCAGCCTGAAGAGCCTCGAGCGAATCTTTACGTGCGAGCACATCAAAATAGGCTTGGCTCACGCGCAAGATTAAATTTTGATACGCGATCTGAAGGTCGATTTCGGCGCGTGCGACCACCAGCTTGGATTGCTCATAGGTTTGAAGGGCAGACCAGTTAAATACTGGTTGAGTGAGGCTTAAGTTCCACGCTGAGCGGCTGCCTTGGAACACTTGGTTCAGTTGACCCGTGGCCCGACTGTCAAGATAGGCGCCCGTTAGAGAGCCATCAACTTGCGGTAGCAATCCAGCCAAAGCCTGAGGCATCTTTTGTGCCATGGCACGGTATTGGGCACGTGCCGATTGATATGTGGGGTCGTTGTTTAAGGCCAGCTGCCAGGCTTGCGCCAAATCCATGGCGTAAACACTAGCGGGTAAAGCTGGCAGAAAACAGGCCAAACCGATGACTGCCCTACGAATCCAGCGCGTCATCTTTACCATGGGTTCTCTCAAAATTTGAAGTGTGAAACGCAGGGTCCCACCAAAGGCTTGATAACAGTTTCAAACAAGGTTTCGGTCTCAAAGCTCGCCGCTGTGATGCGAGTCACACGAACCACTGTCATCGCAGGTGCTTGGCCGATCACCGCAACCAGACGTCCTCCGACTCGCAGCTGATACTTAAAAGCATCTGGCATTACCGGCAAGGATCCTGTTATGAGGATGGCGTCGTATTCAGTTGTACCCCAGCCTTCACTGCCATCACCGGTTTCGATAGCGACATTGTCAATCTTGGCATTGACTATATTTTCTTGGGCAAAGGCGACTAGTCGAGCATCGATTTCGACTGAGGTCACTTGTCGCGAAAGCTTGGATAAGACAGCGGCTTGATAGCCAGAGCCAGTGCCGATTTCCAGCACACAGTCTTCAGACGTCAGCGCCAGCGCTTGCGCCAAACGGGCTTCGACTTTTGGTGAAAGCATGACTTGTTTGGTGTCAACACCATGGACCACCAATGGCACTTCCAAATCAGAAAACGCCAAGCCACGAAACTGGGCTGGCACAAAACGTTCGCGGGCAACCGAGGGCAAAGCGGCAAGGATACGCTCGTTGTTCACATCCCAAGGGCGGATTTGTTGCTCGATTAAATTGAATCGGGCTTTTTCAATATCAGACGGACTGGCTAATTTCATGGTCATTTCATCGAAAGTTAATGAAATCATTGTACTAGGGGTTTTCCCAGATACCATGAAAATGATTCACTGGCCCATGGCCTTTCCCAACAGATAATGCGTGGGCCTGAGCGATAGCCTGGGTTAAATATGCCTTAGCCTCTTGGGCGGCTTGTTGGGCGGTCAACCCGCGCGCTAGCAGCGTGGCAAGTGCGGCCGATAGCGTACAACCCGTGCCGTGGGTGTTTGGTGTTTGGATCCGTTGACCTGGCAAGGTAATCATCACATCGCCGTCATGCAGTAAATCAGTGGTCTCGTTACCGGGTAGATGGCCACCCTTTAAAAAAACCCAGCGGTGGCCTTGGTAATTCATTTTCTCGCGAAGAATCTCGGCCATTTTGCGCATTTCGGGCAAGGTCTCAGGCGGGCGCCTCTCGGTCAGAACCCCACCCTCAGGCAGGTTGGGCGTCAACATGGTGGCCAAAGGCAATAAAGCTTCACGCAGCTCACCGACAGCGTTTTTTTCTAACAGCATGTCACCACTTTTGGCGACCATGACTGGGTCTAAGACAATGTGCTCACAAAGGTAAGTGCTGAGCTTTTCAGCCACCACGCGGATCACGTGAACTTGACCCAACATGCCGATTTTGGTGGCGTCGATCCGCACGTCGTTGAACAGCGTATCGAGTTGGGCCGCCACAAAATCGGCGGGCACGGGATGGATATGCGTGACGGTTTGGGTATTTTGGGCGGTCAAGGCAGCCACCACCGCGCAGCCGTAGCCACCCAAGGCGCTCATGGTTTTAACGTCAGCCAAAATACCGGCACCACCCGATGGATCGACGCCCGCAATACTCAATACGTTTGGTATCTGAGTGGTCATGTGCGGTTTCCACCACTGATTAGCCCCGTTGTCGGTGAACTTGGGGTGGCTTGATAAGTTTTGCGGGGCATGCGGCCCGCCAAAAAGGCCTCTCGCCCCGCTTCAACCGCCTTGCGCATGGCGCCAGCCATGAGAATAGGCTCTTTGGCTGCCGCAATGGCGGTGTTCATCAAGACCCCAGCGCAGCCCAACTCCATGGCAATCGCCGCATCTGATGCGGTGCCGACACCGGCGTCTACCAAAACAGGCACTTGAATTTTGTCTAAGATCAACTGCAAGTTCCACGGATTCAAAATACCCATGCCAGAACCAATCAAAGAGGCCAAGGGCATCACGGCCACACAACCCAAGTCTTCAAGCATCTGGCATTGAATCGGGTCATCGGTGCAATACACCATCACATCAAATCCTTCCTCCACCAGTGTTTTGGCGGCCTTCAGTGTTTCAGGCATGTTGGGAAACAAAGTGTCTGAATCACCGAGAACCTCTAACTTCACCAAGCGGTGGTCATCGAGTAGTTCACGGGCCAAGCGTAAGGTACGTACTGCCTCATCGGCGCTGTAGCAGCCAGCGGTATTTGGCAACAGCGTGAACTGCGAGGGTGGCAAGTAATCGAGCAAACTTTCTTGATCTGGACTTTGCCCAATGTTGGTTCGGCGAATGGCAACAGTCACAATTTGCGCGCCACTGGCATCGATGGCTGCCCGTGTCTGCGCGAAATCTTTGTACTTGCCGGTGCCGACCAGAAGGCGCGAATGGTACGCCTTGTCTGCAATGATCAGCGGATCTTGAGTCATCATTATTCAGTCCTAAATGGGAGGCTAAAAACGCCACGGTGAATATTACTGCCTTGATTGTCGTGCTTGTTTGACGGCGGTGCAAATTTGCTGTGCCGCTTGAACAAACCGTGGGGCGGGTCGGTAAAGCCAGTTGGGGTCAATCATAGCAACCGTAAAACGATCGGCCAGCCAAGCCGGCGGCTCATAGCCCGTGATTACCAGAGCCGGTTTGGCTGCAATCAGCCCCTCCAGACTAACCGAAGGCGCTACCGAGAGTGCTTGCGCAAATATATTTCGCGCACCGCAAAGAGACAACGCATCATTGATGAGCGCTTGGCGCCCCAAAACGTATTGACCGTCTGGGCTTGCCAGAACAATGACGGGCAGCGGTGGTGCTGATTTATCCGTCACTTGGGCAGCGATCAAAGCGATGTCAGCGGCGATTTCTTGACTCTTAGTATCGGCCACGGATTGCGTGCCAAGCAATAACCCAAGGGTTCGGACCTGTTGGGCAATCTGCATCATTGAGGTGGGCTCTAGCACCACGGTCTCGACCCCCAGTGCTTGTAATTGGGTCATCAGGGCTGATGGCCACCCCATGACCCAGTCGGGTTGCCAGGCAAGGACTTGTTCGGCGCTGGTGTTTAGGCCGTCGCCGATCCGAGCAATGTTTTGCGCTGCCTCGGGATAATCGCCGGCATTGACTGTGGCGACTATCGTGTGACCAGCACCAGCAGCAAAGATCAACTCAGTGACATGCGGTGTGAGTGACACCACGCGTGGTGACATGGGGGTGGACTGTGCTAGCCCGACCCCCAAACACAACGCCAATCCCAAAAGGATTTTCGGTGTTAACTCAGTAACGCGCTGACAAATTAACAAAAACATTTGAACCTGGTGTGTTGTAGCCCTGAACCAGAGTGTATGCCTTACCAAAGACGTTGTTCCAACGCAATTGAACGTGTAGCTTGTCATTTACCGCGTACGAAATACCAAGGTTAAACAAGCCATAACCACCGAGCGTTGTCTTGCCGTCCATCCGATT
>JAFMCG010000171.1 GCA_017857895.1 Burkholderiaceae bacterium
GCGGCCTCCCAGATGTTCGCCTCAATCTTGCCGAGGGCGCGGACCTTCTCCACCAAGTCGGCGGCATTGGCCGGGGAAAGTGGCAACATCAAGATCGCGGCGGCCACCAGTGCGACCAGGCTTGGTGCTTTGCTCATTTTATCTCTCCTTATCCGGCATTTCCCATTTGAAACGCCTCAGGTTAGTGTAAGGGATTAATACTGGTGCTCAACCCAGTTTGTCCATCCAATCGAGGATTCAGAGCGCCGTCCGTGCGTGCTGAGCGCGTGATGCCCGCAATTTTGCTACAAAACGCCAAAATCAGGGCGTGTATATCCTTGCTCCCGCCAGCCTCAGCCTCGCTTACAGGTTTTGTTGGAGTGGTCGCCATCATGCAGCAGCCGTTATCGCTGGCGACCCACGCAGGCCGTTGATCAGGCTGAGGATGCCGTTGAAGACTGACCTTGGCAAACCGGCCTCGGCCTTCTGGAAAGATTTCCTGATAATCGTCAGGCCGCCAGCTCTACAGCAGTTTTCACCATCTCATCACTGGCATCAATGTAGACCATCGCACTGCTGATATTACGATGACCCATGGCTTTCATAAGTACTCGCGGAGCAACCCCCTTGCTACTCAGTGTGGTAGCAAAACTGCGCCTGCCACTATGGCTGCTCGCTTCCTCAATCCCAGCACGTTTGTACATCCAAAAAAGTGCTGAGTCAGAGTATTCGCTGAAAATCCCCCAATCCAAGATTTCTGCGTGTAGAAAAAGTTTGCACTTGCAGGCACATGCTTATGCGTATCGGCGCAAGCCTGCAGCTCCTTTCTTAAGCGATTGCTAATGAACACCGTCCGCCCTTGACTGCCCTAAGTGTGTGAAGCGTCCAAGCGCAGCTCTGTTTTCACCTGCCCTGTAGCGTCTACAACGTCCTTACAGCGCAGCCACTTCCCCTACACGCATACCCGCATAGTGCGTTAGCAGCAGCATTGCGCGATTGCGAGCTGCGTGCTTACGGCTTGCGATGTGATCACCTCAGCTCCCTGCTTAATAAGTAAGCAGGTCGATTGAACACCCTGGTCAATTTTCGTCCGGCACAACCCTCAAAAACTGGTCAGTTTTCAACCGGCGACAACACCTTAGGCTCCCAAGGCGTTCCGTTTTTTTAGCTTTTGAATGAGAAACTCTGAGGCTCGAAGGCTTAACGCGGCAATCGTCAATGTGGGGTTAGCCGTCCCACCGGTTGGGAATACACTTGATCCAATAATCATGAGATTTTTGTGGTCGTGGCTAACTAAGTTACGGTCAACAACCGATGTTTTTTCATCATTGCCCATGCGGGCTGTTCCCATGATGTGACCAGCGCCTTGAAACGCTCGTTTGTGTTGAACCTTAGTTGCTTGAAGATGGTTAAATATTTCCGAATGAGTCAGCTGAGCAGCTTGCAGACCTTTTTGCACATACTCGTCAACACGATAGTGAAGTTTGGGCCGAGGTATTCCATACATGTCGAGCGCTGCTGGGTCTAATGAGACACGATTCTCTGGGTCAGGCAATTGCTCCATCAATGATGCCAAGCGGATATGACGTGACGTTTGATCAGCAATAGCTTGATCTAAGGCATCGCCGCTCAATCCTGAAAGTGCAAAGTCTTGAGCGGTTGATATCGGGCCTCCGGTGGGCCATCCCCAACCGTCGTTGCCAATTTCAATCCGAAATGCAGCTCGATCTTTGCGGAACATGCCGTCACGAACGTTTTCGATGCCTGAAGTCGATAACGGTCCTCGGTAGGGATAAACCGGTTCATGTGACAGTGCCCATGAAAGCTGGGCTGGATGATCCATCAGGTTTCTACCAACCTGGTCTGATCGGTTTGCGACGCCATTAGGCTGTTGTGTCGATCGGGACGCCAGTAATAGGCGAGGTGTTTCAATGGCATGGCACGCCAAGATAACTTGCTTTGCTTTAATCAGCCCCTGCGTGTTGTCCCAACGCTTGAATCGGACCGCTTCAATGTTTTGGTTGTTATCGACAATCAACTGCACCGCTGTCGCTTTAGTCAGCAACGTCGCGCCTGCCGCAACGGCTTTATTTATATGAACAGTGGCATCGTACTTCGCTTGAATAGGGCAGACAGGTATGCAGCTGCCACTGCCACAGCATGGAGGGCGACCATCTCTGACCACAGTGTTACGCGCTTGGGGCGTAGCCGTCACGTGATAGCGAGTATTCGTTAGCGCATTGACGAATTTTTGATCGCAGAAGGACTGTCCAACTGCTGGCATCGGGTAAGACTGCGAGCGCGCCGAACCTTGATCTTGCGCACTCTGTCCAGACACGCCAAGCTCATACTCAGCTTGCGTGTAGTAGGGTTCTAGGTCTGAATACGTGATGGGCCAATCGACACCGCGGCCAAATAGTGTCTGCGTCTTAAAGTCACTTGGGATTAGCCGAATAGCAGTACCCAGCCAATGCCATGTTGTGCCGCCCAATACCTTCAGATACGTACTCTTAAATACGTCTGGACCGGCTTGGACATACCACTGGTTTGGCTGATCTGTGCGAGGAAACATGGCCTGTTCAGTCTGCATGTAGGCAGACTCTGGCACCTTGATAACAGCGTTTTGAAACGTGTTGACGGCTTGAGCACGATCGATAGACTGACCGGCCTCGAGCAGTAAAACCTGAATGCCGCTTTTCGCTAATTGATATGCCATCAGAGCACCTGATATACCCGCACCCACAACGACAACTTCGACACTGATCGTATCTTTCAAAGGCTTTTCTCTCAAGATGTGGGCGGTAACGACCAGTAATTGATAGGTCCGCCACAATAGCCCAATGGGTGTAAAAAGGTTGCAACGCCCCACAAGAGTGCGCTGTCGTAAGTCATGACCTCAGGCCCATGGCGCGTCATCATGACACCGCTATACCATGTTGCGACAATTTCTCTAGCCAGCTCGGTGTCGACTGCAGGATTGGCTAGCAGGGCCTTAAGCCGATCGACAAGTCCTCGCTGCGCGTAGGCGTCTAGCAACTTTTGAGCAGTTGATTCAAGGAATTGCTCGGGTGATTTGCCAGTGAGCTTGGCCGATAGCGCAACCATATCGATCACGCTGAAGTGGCTAGCAGAACACCAATTGGGCACCGATACGGCTACCCCAGCAAGCCCGACAAGGAGTTGCCGGCGGCGGCTTTGGTGTCGATGGATTGAAGAGATACGCATCATCCCACGGTAATGGACGGCGCCTGCTCTGACAATGTTTATTTGTAAGTGCCCCTGAAACAGCCTTCCTTACTTGTGGCGTTATGCGCCGAACGATTGGTTCGTTAGCGACTGTGAGATACCCTATTCCCGCTCAGGATGCGAATCGCCAGAATTACAACGCCATGACCGTGTTACAGGCCTTGGTGATGACGTTACGTTGTCGTTCTTTTTAATGTATGAAGGCCGCAGTGTTCTGCGGTCACTGGCCTTGATTTATACGGAAGTGGTCAACTCTATTGAAGAATACTGAAGCGGATTCGCGTTCTTTACAGAATTGTTGGCGCCGGTTGAATACTGACCACCTGTGCCGGTTGAATATTGACCAGGGGCTTTTGTTGACTTGAATGCAGTCAAATGTGGATAACTATACCTGTTTAACGGTTTTGGTTGTCCCTTTTTATTAACTGGCA
>JAFMCG010000038.1 GCA_017857895.1 Burkholderiaceae bacterium
TTTTTTGGGGCGCTGCGATAACCAGTCCTCATAACCGCCCACATAAGTGCCCCAGTGACCATGCCCCTCATAGGCAATGGTTTGCGTGACCACGTTGTCTAAGAAGGCACGGTCGTGGCTGACCAACAATACCGTCCCTGAGAAATCTTGAAGTAACACCTCAAGCAGCTCTAGGGTCTCAATGTCCAAGTCATTGGTTGGCTCGTCAAGCACCAAGATGTTGGCTGGTCTAGCGAACAAACGCGCCAATAGTAAGCGGGCCCGTTCGCCGCCTGACAAGCTGCTAACGGGCGATTGCGCGCGTGCTGGCGCAAACAAGAAATCGCCCAAATAGCTCATCACGTGTTTTTTCTCTTGGCCGATTTCAACCCACTCACTGCCGGGGTTGATAACATCGACCAAGGCGGCTGTTTCATCAAGCTGCTCGCGCATCTGATCAAAATAAGCCACTTGTAAGTTGGTGCCCAGTTTGATTTCGCCAGCGTCGGCTTCAAGCTTGCCCAAGATGAGTTGCAACAGCGTCGACTTGCCAGCGCCGTTTGGGCCGATAACACCGATCTTATCGCCACGCAAAATGGTGGTTGAGAAGCTCTGCAGAACAATTTTGTCGTCATACCCTTTATTGACGTCTTTCAATTCTGCGACGAGCTTACCCGAGCGTGAGGAATGGTCGACCTTCAAAGACACGCGACCAAGTTGGTCACGACGTAGTGCGCGATCACGCCTTAATTGCTCAAGTCGACGCACGCGGCCCTCGTTACGCGTGCGTCGCGCTTCGACGCCTTTACGTATCCAGACTTCCTCTTGCGCCAGAAGCTTGTCAAACCGAGCGTTTTCTAATTGCTCAGCATGCAAGAAGGCTTCCTTTTGGAATTGCCATTGGGCGAAGTTACCCGGAAAGCTCAGTAGCTTTCCGCGGTCAAGTTCAACGATACGAGTGACAACGTCATCGAGAAAGCGACGGTCGTGGGTGATTAAAAGGACGCTGCCGCGCCAATCAAGCAAAAGTTTTTGCAGCCAAAGGATACCGTCCAAGTCAAGGTGGTTGGTTGGCTCGTCAAGCAGCAACAAATCAGGCTCGCGCACTAGCGCTGCCGCGAGCGCGACGCGTTTGCGCATGCCGCCTGAAAGGGTGTCAATCAATGTCTCAGGCGGAATCCCGACTTTGTCAGCCCATTTGCGAGCCAAGATTTCGCGTTCCCAATCTTCAGCATCAGGGCGGCCGGCTTCGGCTGATAACACTTCAAGCACTGTCAGCGCCTCTAAAGTCGGCTCTTGCTCAACCGTTGCCACACGCAAGCTGTCAGCATTAACAACCAAGCCATCGTCAGGCTGAGAGCGTTGATCGAGTAGCTTTAGCAGCGAGGACTTGCCAGCGCCGTTTCTACCGATCAAGCCGATGCGTTCTTGGGGTGCGATTGTCAGATTGGCGTGATCAAGAAGGGCGTGATGGCCGAAAGCCAATTGAACGTTTTGAAGGGTCAGGAGGGGAGTTGCTGCCATGAGTGAACGCCAAACAATAAAAAACGGATTACCAGAGGGTAACCACCAATAACCGACATTGTCGCAGGTTCGAGCGTCTACAATGTCCACGCGGGGCAAACTGGGCAATCGCGCGACCGAAAGGTATCGAGGAAGGTCCGGACTCCACAGAGCAGGGTAACGGTTAACGGCCGTCCAGTGCATTCGTGCATTGAGGAATAGGACCACAGAGACGAGTCTGACGCGAGGGTGAGCAATCACACCGCCACGGTTACACCGTGGCGCATGATCGGTAACCCGATCAACGCGGCAGGGTGAAACGCGGCAACCTCTACCCGGAGCAACACCAAATAGGCATGCGTTCACCCTCTGGGTGTGATGGGCGGCTCGTTCGAGCATGCGGGTAGGTGGCTAGAGTGCGCCAGTAATGTCGCACCGAGAGGAATGATTGCCAGTCGACTTCGGTCGACCCACAGAATCCGGCCTATAGGTTTGCCCCGCAACCTCTTCCTGATTCAAACCATCCCAAAATAGTTGAGACGCCACTTTTATATTGGATTCCAAGTTCCTGATATAAAGCAGCATTTTGTTTTTGTTGGCTCTCTAAAACTGCGCTAAGTCATTGTCATCATTAAGAAAACTGTGAAATTTCACTTGACCAGCTATTCCTGTTCCCTTAGAGTGGTGAAAAGTGTGGTTTTGTGCAAATTTGTGGGGATATTTGGTGTTTCAAGGTAGCAGTGCTCTCACGCTAGATACAAAGGGTCGCATCAATGTGCCGACCCGACATCGTGATGCGCTCATCGAACAGGCGCATGGCCGCCTCACGATCACGCGCCACCCTGACGGCTGCCTGTTGGTTTACCCGCGCCCTGAGTGGGAGCGCAAACGCGAACAAATTGCAGCCTTCCCTGTGCAGGCCCGAGGCCTGCAGCGGTTGATGTTGGGTAATGCGCAAGATGTTGACATTGATAGCGCGGGCCGAGTGTTGGTGGCGCCTGAGTTGCGCGCAGCCTCAAATTTGGCGCGTGATGTGATGTTACTTGGCATGGGTGGACATTTTGAGTTGTGGGACGCCGCCTTGCTGGCTGCGCGCGAAGCACAAGACTTGTCTGGCGGATTGCCCGAAGTACTGAGTCAGTTTTCTTTTTAAAACGTGACCGATTCTCTTCACCGCAGTGTATTGCTTGATGAAACAGTTCAGGCGTTGGTTCCTGATGATGGTGTACCCGCTGATGGTGTGTATGTTGATGGCACGTTTGGTCGCGGGGGGCATGCGGCTCAGCTGTTGAAGCGACTCAGTGCATCAGCAACATTGGTGGTGATTGATCGTGATCCGGAGGCAATTGCTGTGGCTCGAGAGTGGGCTAAGAGTGATGCACGAATTATTTGTATACACGGTGCCTTTGGCGATTTGGCTGAATTGTTAACGCTGCAAGGATTGGCTGAAGTCGATGGCGTGATGTTAGATGTCGGGGTGTCCTCGCCGCAGATTGATCAAGCGCAGCGCGGGTTTTCTTTTATGCGCGATGGTCCGTTAGACATGCGCATGGATACGTCGCAAGGGCAGACTGCGGCACAGTGGTTGGCACAAGCCAGCCTTGAAGAAGTTCGGGAGGTTATCAAAAATTATGGCGAAGAACGGTTTGCTCTTCAGATTGCAAAAGCGATTGTTGCTCGCCGCTCAGTGCGGCCCATTGAACGCACGCTTGACTTTGCCGACATCGTCGCCGCCGCTGTCCGTACGCGGGAGAAGGGCCAACATCCGGCGACAAGGACATTTCAAGCTATACGGATTTACCTCAATCGGGAGCTCGAAGAACTTGATCGTGCCCTCGAGGCAACTCTGACGCATCTTCGACCAGGAGGACGTATTGCTGTGATCAGTTTTCATTCGCTTGAGGATCGTCGAGTCAAGCAGTTTCTGCAAAAGGCTTCTAAGCCTAATGCGGCTTATGCTCGCTTACCGCTAAGAGAGGATCAAATGCCTCAGCCAATACTTGCGGGTGTGAAGCGCGTGTTGCCAACTAGTGACGAAATCTTCGCCAATGCGCGCTCGCGTTCTGCGGTCCTGCGTTTTGCGCAACGGACGCAGACACCATTGCCCACTGTGGCTGGGCGTAGACGCTGATGGGACGCACCGTGTTCGTGATGGCGGTAATGTTGATGCTAGCGGCAATGTCGCTAGTCACGGCGCGCTATCAGTCGCGGCAGCTTTTTATAGATAACGAGCAACTTATCTCGCAGTTCAATGAATTAGACGTGGTTTGGCGTAACTTGCAGCTTGAGCGCGCAGAGTTGTCTCGCAACGCAAGAATTGATCAGATCGCACGCGACACCCTGAAGATGCAGCCAATTGCGCCGGCTCGGACAATCTATATTCGCGAAGCGCCTGCCCAACCGGGCCGGGGAGGCTAACCCATGCGTCGATTATCTTTTTTTGATAGTCCAGTCGTGAGGGTTTCGTTTCCCACTTGGCGCGCTCGCTTGGTGTTGTTGGTATTTGGGCTGGCCTTTTTGGTGTTGCTCGGGCGAGCGGTGTACTTGCAAAGTGTTAATCGTGAGTTTTTGCAGGAGCAAGGTGGCAAGCGATTCGAGCGCACGATGCCACTGCCGGCGACGCGTGGAAAGATCCTGGATCGGCAAGGCGTGGTTCTGGCAGCAAGCATTCCAGCGCGCGCCGTTTGGGCCATTCCTGAAGACACAAAAGCAGCAACTGCTAAGCAGTGGGCCAAGTTGAGTGAATTGCTCGACATACCCGAATCCACGATAAAGGCCAATCTGGCCGATGACAGCAAGACATTCGTTTACTTGCGTCGTCAGTTGTCTTTGGCGTTGGTCGAGCAGGTTGCCGCTTTGCGCATGCCCGGCGTTCATTCGCTACCAGAGACACGTCGGTTTTATCCGGAGGGTGAGGTTGCTGGCACCGTGGTTGGATTTACCAATTTGGACGATTTGGGACAGGAAGGCATCGAGCTAACCTACAACGACAGATTATCTGGCAAGCCAGGCAGTCGCCGTGTCATCAAAGACCGGCTGGGGCAAGTCATCGAAGACGTTCGGGCTGTTAATTTGCCAGTAAACGGGCAAGATATTGCGCTTTCGATCGATACTCGGATTCAATATTTTGTTTACCGAACTCTAGCCGAAGCCGTGCAATTCAATGAAGCACAAAGCGCTTCTGGCGTCGTGGTTGATGTTCAAACGGGTGAAATATTGGCGTTGGTTAATTATCCAACCTTTGACCCCAATGATCGATCGACGTTGCGGGGCACCAATCTAAGAAACCGAGTGTTAACCGACACATTTGAGCCAGGTTCTATTTTGAAGCCCTTCACCATGGGGTTAGCCATGTCATTGGGGCGGATCAACGACAACACCAAAATTGACACGGGTCGTGGTGAAGTCATTTTTCACGGTGAAAGAATCCGTGATGTATCAAAAAATGGTGTGTTGGATCCAATGGGCATCATGGTCAAGTCAAGCAATATTGGCATGGCAAAGATTTCGCAGCGTCTAGAAGCACAAGAAATGTGGATGCAATTCACCGCGCTGGGTTTTGGGCAGCCCCCTGTGATCGGTTTTCCTGGGGCGGCCGCTGGTCGATTGCGACCATGGGAACGTTGGCGTCCCATTGAGCAAGCCACGATGGCATACGGTTACGGCTTGTCGACCTCGTTGCTACAAGTGGCCAAGGCTTATACGGCATTCGCCCGTAATGGCGACATGGTCAATTTGACACTAATCAAGCGCAAAGATCAGCCTGCAACCATGCCTGTTTACGACGCGGCGATCGCCCAGACCATTAGGAATATGCTCGAAGCATCTGCAGGGCCTGAAGGCGCCAAACTCGCCCAAGTCCAAGGCTACCGCATGGCCGGTAAGAGTGGCACTGCCAGAAAAATTGTCAATCGTGAGTACAGCCAAACGTATTACCGCAGCTCTTTTGTGGGATTTGGACCAGTGTCCAATCCACGCATTGTTGTGGCGGTCAGTATTGATGAACCGATGGCTGGACACTATTATGGCGGCCGCGTGGCTGCCCCTGTTTTTGCGACCGTGGTGGGTCGTACCCTGCGCATGATGGGTGTTGAGCCTGATGCGCCATTCGATTCGGAAGTGGTGGCTCAGACGCAGCCTGTTTTGGGGAGCCGACCATGACAGCCGAAAACCGAGGCAACCCCATGGTCGATGAGATGATTGGGCGTCTGCGAAATGATCTCGGTGTCATGGCGTCGGCTCGATTGGTATTGGATTCTCGACGTTGCCGCGTCGGTGATGTTTTTGTGGCGAGCGCTGGTGTGGTTGGTGATGGCCGTAACTTTATCGCTGATGCCATCGCCAATGGCGCTTCTGCGGTTGTGTACGAGTCGGATTTGACGCAACAGCAACGCGCACAACTCGGGTCAATACCAGCGCTGGCTGTGCCAAATTTGCCGTCGATGCTGGGCTCGCTCGCGCATGCTTGGTGGGGCTATGCCTCTGATGCATTGACGGTTGTAGCGATTACTGGCACCAATGGCAAGACCACGACGGCCAATTGGCTGGCTGGCGCACTTAACCGGCTGGGATATCCGTGCGGAGTAATTGGCACCTTGGGTGTCTTGGATCCACAAGGTGTGGTTAAGTCAGGTGAACTGACCACGCCCGACGTTATCAGTGTGCACGAGTACCTTGCTGATTTACGAGAGGGTGGCGCAACCCACGTTGTGCTTGAAGCTTCTTCGATTGGCTTGGATCAAAATCGGCTATCAGCCGTAACAATTGATATCGGGGTGTTCACCAACCTCACGCAAGACCATCTGGACTATCACGTCAGCATGACGGCGTATGCGCAAGCCAAGGCCCAGTTGTTTAAGCGAGACGAATTAAGCCTTGCTGTGATTAATATTGACGACCCTTGGGCCAGTCAAATGATGGCTGGCGCGAGCTGCAAGGTCTCGACCTATGGATTGGTCAATGGTCAGGCTGATGTGTCGGCAAGTCAAATCAGGGTCGAGTCGACCGGTATTTGGTTTGACATGCGGATAGGCGAACAGTCGTTGTCGGTGCAAACGCCCTTCATGGGTCAGTACAACGTCTCCAACATGCTGGCTGTTGCGACGGTGCTCACCCACTTAAAGGTGTCGCCCGCAAACATTTTGACCAGTCTACAAAGTCTTCCCGCAGTCGACGGTCGCTTAGAACCGGTTGAGCCGATTGCGAAATCAGTGGCTCAGCCTGATTTGCCCAGGGTCTTGGTCGATTATGCGCACACACCAGACGCACTGCAGCGCGTGCTTCAGACCTTAAGGCCCTTGGCACAAGCCCGCAAGGGTCGCTTGTGGTGTGTGATTGGTTGTGGTGGCAATCGTGATGCAAGCAAACGACCTTTGATGGCCCAAGTGGCGCAAGCCATGGCCGACCAAGCGGTTTTCACCAGCGATAACCCAAGAGATGAGCCTATTGAGGCGATCTTGCAAGACATGTTGACAGGGCTTGGTGACAGCACAGTAGGATTGGTACAAGTGCAGCGTGATCGAGCTGTTGCGATTTTGACTGCCATTTGGAGCGCACAACCGAACGATGTGGTGGTACTTGCCGGTAAGGGTCATGAAACATGGCAAGAAATGGCTGGTGTGCGTCGCCCCTTTGATGATCGGCAATGGGCACGGCTGGCATTGCTTTTTAAAGACAACGCACCGCTGGTTCAGACCGACTCTCGTCATTTGAGTGCCCACTCACTGTTCGTGGCGCTGCGTGGCGACAAGTTTGATGGCCATGATTACCTGCTTGACGCTGAGAAAGCGGGCGTCTTAGCCGCATTGGTTGAGCGTGTCGAACCTGGGGTCCGTTTGCCGCAGATTTGTGTGGGTGACACACGCCAAGCTTTACAAAAATTTGCCATCGCTTGGCGTTGCCGTTTCGATATTCCTGTGATTGGTGTCACTGGCAGTAACGGCAAAACCACCACTAAGGAAATGATTGCCTCGATCTTGCGTCGGTGGCTAGGCGAGCACGCGGTGCTCAGCACACAAGGTAACTTAAACAACGAAATTGGTGTGCCCTTAACGGTGTTGCGACTGCGCGAATCACATTGTTGTGCCGTGATCGAATTGGGCATGAATCACCCAGACGAAATCGCGTTACTGACATCGATCTCGCAACCCAACATTGGATTGGTCTTAAACGCTCAACGTGAGCATCAAGAATTCATGCAAAGCGTCCAGGCCGTCGCCCACGAAAACGGTCAGGTGCTGGTGGGTTTACCAGCTGACGCGACGGCAGTCTTTCCAGCAAACGATCCCTACACTGAGAGCTGGATCGAGCAGGCGCGATCGGTATCCAAGAAACTGACATTTGGTTTGGTTGAGGCGGCTGACGTTCAGGCACAAGCCATTCATTCGGATGCTTTGGGTAGTCGGTTTGTATTGTCGATCGATGGCGAGCAACAGACTATTGCATTGTCTGTGGCGGGACGTCACAACATCACCAATGCCTGCGCGGCGGCAGCCTGCGCCAAGGCCGCAGGGGCACCATTGGCGATCATTGCGCAAGGGCTCGAGGCGTTTGCCGCTGTCAAGGGGCGAATGCAAGTGCATCGTTTGGCACAAGACCGGTTGCTGATTGACGACACTTACAACGCCAATCCTGATTCCGTCCGTGCCGCCATTGATGTGCTGTCGGGATTACCTGCGCCACGCGCATTGGTACTGGGTGATATGGGCGAAGTTGGCGATAACGGCCCACAGATGCATGCTGAGGTCGGTGCTTATGCGCGCGAGCTCGCCATTGAGTACTTGTGGACGATGGGTGAGGCGACAACACATAGTGTTGTCGCTTTTGGGGCCAACGCGCAAAGTTTTAAGTCGGTTGAGCAATTGTGTGAAAGAGCTCGAACTGTTGAGCCCATGAGTGTTTTGGTGAAAGGATCGCGTTTTATGGCGATGGAGAAAGTAGTGCAGCAACTTCAAAAATGCATGCCGCAAGGCCAAGCAGTGAAGGACCATCATGCTGGTTGAACTGTTTCGTTGGTTATCAGTGAACTACAACTCGAGCTTTTCGGTTTTCGAGTACATCACGCTGCGCGCGGTAATGGCCTGTGCCACAGCGCTTCTTATTGGTTTGGTGGCGGGACCTTGGGTGATTCGTCGTTTGGCTGCTTTAAAAATTGGACAAGCGGTTCGTCAGTATGGACCGGAGTCCCATTTGATTAAAAACGGAACGCCAACAATGGGTGGTGTTTTGATACTGATTGGTATCGGCGTGAGTACTTTGCTTTGGGCCGACTTAAGCAATCGATTCGTTTGGGTCGTGCTCCTAGTCACACTGGGTTTTGGTTGGATCGGTTGGGTCGATGACTATAAAAAAGTTGTCTATCGCGATCCGGAAGGCATGCGATCACGGACAAAGTTGATGTGGCAAGCCATTATTGGTTTGATCGCTTCTATTTATTTGGCATTCGCGATATCAGCGCCAGCCAATGCGGATCTTTGGCCATTGTTTCGTGAATGGATTGCCAGTGGCATGGCTATGCCACTGCCCAACCGGGCAGATTTGATCGTGCCGTTTTTCAAGTCTGTCAGTTATCCCTTGGGCGTGTTTGGTTTTGTGGCTTTGAGTTGGTTTGTGATTGTGGGTACCAGTAACGCTGTCAATCTCACAGACGGGTTAGACGGTTTGGCCATTATGCCAACAGTCATGGTGGGCGCTGCGCTTGGCATTTTTGCTTATGTGGTTGGTCGCGTTGATTATTCGAAGTACTTGTTATTTCCCTACATTCCTGGTGCCAGTGAGTTGATGGTTTTGTGTGCGGCATTGGCGGGGGCTGGGTTGGCATTTCTTTGGTTTAACGCCTACCCCGCACAAGTCTTTATGGGTGATGTGGGGGCTTTGGCGCTAGGGGGCATGCTCGGGACGATGGCGATCGTGGTGCGCCAAGAGATCGTGTTGTTCATCATGGGCGGGGTGTTTGTTGTCGAGACACTTTCAGTGATGTTGCAGGTGACCTACTTTAAGTACACCAAATACCGATTTGGTCAGGGCCGGCGGATTTTACTGATGGCCCCACTTCACCATCACTTTGAAGTCGGTGGCTGGAAAGAAACACAAGTGGTGGTTCGGTTTTGGATCATCAGCATGATGCTGGTGTTGATTGGTTTGGCTTCTTTGAAGATTCGATGAACGACGCAAACGCAAACCCCAAGTCGCAAAAAGCGGCGCTGATTCTCGGTCTCGGTGAGACTGGAGAGGCGGCGGCGCGCTGGTTGGCGGGTGAGGGGCGTCGTTTGGTTTTGGCGGACACTCGCGCTGAGCCGTCGGGACTTGCGATCTTACAAGACCGGTTGGCTGCACATATCGATAGCTGTCACGTTGGGTGCGCCCTAGAGGTGACATGGTTAGACGATGTAGACATGGTTGTCTTAAGTCCTGGCTTGTCACCCCACCAAGAGCCTATGAAGTCATTTCTGCAGCATGCGGCACAGCTTGGCGTCGAAGTGGTCGGTGAGATTGAGTTGTTCGCGCGCGCTTTGATTGACTTGGCCAAGCAGCGAGACTACCACCCGCAGGTCTTGGGGGTGACGGGTACCAATGGCAAAACCACTGTAACCGCATTGGCTCGTCACATGTTGGTGTCGGGCGGTGTGTCATGCGAAGCGGCTGGCAACATTGGCCCTGCTGCTTTGACCGCGCTCATGCAAGCACTAGAGACAGATACATTGCCACAGGCGTGGGTGCTTGAACTGTCAAGTTTTCAGTTGCACACAACGACGTCTCTAAAGTTGGCCGCAGGTGTTGTGTTGAACATGACGCAAGACCATTTGGACTGGCATGGTGATTTTGAGTCCTACACGCGAGACAAAGCTCGCTTATTTGCGCAGTCAGCCATCTGCATTGTGAATCGAGATGATCCAGTTGTGCGCGATATGGTTGCGACGCTCGACGATTGGAATATCCGAAGTTTTGGGCTAGCGGCGCCCATATACACCCATGACATTGGTATTGAATTGAATCAGGACGTGCAGTGGTTAATCAGTGCAGAGCCGCTCGATTTTGAGCAAGTTCAGGCACCGGTTTCACGCCGTCGCAAGCAAGTCCCTATTTTGCCAAGGCCAGCTGGCCGATTGGTGCGACTCATGCCTGTTGATGCCCTGCCGATGGCGGGTATGCACAACGCCATGAATGTGATGGCCGCCAGCCTATTGGTTCGCTCCTTAAGTATTGGTTGGGCTGCCATTTTGAACGCCGCTTCTCATTACGAGGGTGAGCCGCATCGGATGCGATTCATCCGAATGACACGAGATGTCCATTTTTACGATGACAGCAAGGGCACCAATGTGGGTGCAACCGTCGCAGGTGTTCAGGGTTTGGGTCGTCCGGTGGTGTTGATTGCCGGCGGGCAAGCCAAGGGCCAAGACTTTACTGCCTTAGCAAGGGCGCTATTACAGCATGGTCGCGCAGCTGTTTTGATTGGGCAAGACGCCCAGTTGCTTCAAGAGGCGTTTGATCAAGTAGGGGTTGCGACTATGCGAGCCGCCGATATGACGCAAGCCGTTGCGTTGGCTTACGAGCAAGCAGTGCCGGGCGATGCCGTCGTGTTATCGCCCGCCTGCGCAAGTTTTGACATGTATCAAAACTACAAAGCGCGCGGGCACGCATTCATCGACGCCGTGACAGAATTGACCCTCTCGGTTGGGGAGGTCGCATGAGTCTATTCGCTGACCTCACGCTCGGTGTCAATGCGGTTCGCCCAGGCCGAACGGCCATGAGAAATTATGACTTGGCGCTTTTTTTGGCGGTCGCTGCGCTCTTATCGATGGGCCTATTGATGGTGTATTCGGCCTCTATTGCGTTAGCTGATGGTCCACGTTACGGTGGGGTGAATCGATATTTCTTTGTGACTCGGCATTCGATGTTTTTGGTCGTGGGTTTGGTTGCGGCCGTCTTGGTATGGCTGACACCCATGCGAGTGGTTCAAAAATTCACGCTACCTTTGTTTGTTGTGACGGTCTTTTTGTTGGTGTTGGTTTTTCTGCCAGTCATTGGTCACGAAGCCAACGGCGCCAATCGGTGGATTAACTTGGGGCCAGTTAACTTTCAGCCCTCCGAACTGATGAAAGTGGTAGCCGTATTGTTTGCCGCTGACTACGTTGTGCGCAAACAGCAGCACATGGATAGTTTTGTGAATGGGTTTTTGCCCATGGCAATAGCCATGGCAGTGGTGGGCATACTCCTGCTGCTAGAGCCCGACTTGGGCGCCTTGATGGTCATCATGTCCATCGCAATGGGCGTGCTCTTTTTGGGGGGGATCAACACAAAGGTATTCTCTGGACTGATGGGCACTTTGGTGTGTCTTTTCTTCTTGTTGGTATGGCTGTCGCCATGGCGCCGTGCTCGTTTGTTTGCGTATCTTGATCCTTGGAATCCTGACAATGTCTACGGCACGGCCTACCAGCTGTCGCATTCGCTGATTGCAGTTGGACGCGGGGAATGGTTTGGGGTTGGGCTGGGTTCAAGCATTGAAAAGTTGCACTACCTGCCTGAGGCGCACACGGATTTTATCGTCTCGGTGATTGGAGAAGAACTCGGCTTTATCGGTATTGCGCTCATTGTCGGTTTGTTTGCAGTGGTGATTGTTCGCTGCTTTGAAATTGGTCGGCAGTCCATCGCTATGGAGCGTGTGTTCAGTGGCTTGGCTGCCCAAGGCGTTGGCATTTGGTTTGGTGTGCAGTCATTCATCAATATTGGTGTGTGCTTGGGCTTATTGCCCACCAAAGGACTGACTTTGCCATTGATCAGCTACGGTGGATCGGGCTTGGTGATGAATCTTGTTGGGCTGGCAATTGTTGCGCGGGTGGATTACGAAAATAAAGTCATGATGCGCGGAGGGCGAAAATGAGTCACGCACCCGTGGTTTGGATCATGGCTGGCGGTACGGGTGGACACATCATGCCAGGCTTGGCTGTGGCTGAGATCTTGCGCCATCAGGGTTGCGTTGTTCGTTGGTTGGGCAATCCAGAGAAGATGGAAGGGCGGCTTGTTCCATCAGCTGGTTTTGAAATGATCACCGTTAAATTTGCGGGTGTGCGGGGAAAGGGCTGGCGCGATTTGCTTAAAGCACCCTTTACGCTGTTCGCCTCAATGGTTCACGTGTGGCGTGCCGCATCAAAACAGCGACCCGCGGTGGTGTTGGGTATGGGTGGTTATGTGGCGATGCCGGGTGGTCTGGTGGCGTATTTGCGACGGATACCGATCGTGCTGCATGAACAAAACGCCATCGCTGGCAAAACCAATCAATGGCTCGCCAAATTATCGCGCACCGTGCTGACAGGATTTCCCAAGGTACTGACTGGCGGGCAGTGGGTTGGGAATCCTGTGCGTGCTGAAATCGCTAAACTACCAGAGCCTGAATCCCGATACGCAGCCCGACATGGACCGCTTCAGTTGCTCGTTATCGGCGGCAGCTTGGGCGCGCGCGCGCTCAATGAAATCATCCCATTGGCGTTATCGCGTATGCCAATCGAGCACAGACCGAAGGTCACTCATCAAGCCGGTCAGCAGCACTTAGAAGCCTTGCAATCGGCGTATGAACTAGTGGGCGTTTCGGCCCATTGCGTACCGTTCGTTCAAGACATGGCCGATGCTTTGGGGCACGCTGATTTAATGATTTGTCGGGCAGGCGCGATGACTGTTGCCGAAGTAGCGGCGGCTGGCGTGGCCGCCATGTTTGTCCCCTTTCCGTTCGCCGTTGATGATCATCAAACAGCCAATGCCCAGTTTTTAGTAGACGATGAGGCGGCATTTCTAAAACAACAGTCGGACCTTGCCGTCGATTGGCTGGCGCAATGGTTGGCGGTGCAAACGCGTGAGTCACTGGCCAGCGTGGCAACGCGCGCTCGATCACATGCAAAACCGGATGCTGCGCAAGTGATTGCCGAGCAATGTTTATCGATGGGGCAGTCGTGATGAAGCACCGAATTAACTGCATTCACTTCGTCGGCATTGGTGGCTCGGGTATGAGCGGTATTGCTGAGGTTTTGTTGAATCAAGGCTACAAGGTATCGGGATCGGATTTGCAATCAACAAGCGTGACTGATCGATTGGCTGAAATGGGGGCGGTGATTTATGTCGGCCACGATGCCCAACACATTCACCAAGCGGATGTGGTCGTGACCTCAACTGCAGTGGCAGGCAACAACCCTGAGGTGCAAGCAGCACGCCAAGCCAGAATCCCAGTGGTCCCACGGGCTGTCATGTTGGCTGAGCTGATGCGACTAAAACGTGGTATCGCAGTGGCTGGAACGCACGGTAAAACAACAACGACCAGTCTCGTGGCCAGTGTTTTGGCGGCAGAGGGGCTCGATCCGACCTTCGTTATCGGTGGGCGTTTGAATTCGGCGGGTGCCAACGCTGGCTTGGGGCAGGGCGACTACTTGGTCGCTGAAGCCGATGAGTCAGACGCCTCATTTTTAAACCTATTACCTGTGATGGCCATCATCACCAATATTGATGCCGATCACATGGATACTTACGGGCATGATGTTGCCCGCTTAAAGCAGGCCTTTATTGAATTTATTCAGCGCTTGCCGTTTTATGGCAGCGCGATCGTTTGCTCTGATGATGCCTTTGTCCGCGAGATCATGCCCTTGATATCGCGACCGATGATTACCTACGGGATGGGCGAAGAAGCGCAAATCCGTGCCGTTGATGTCAAGGCAGAAGGCACAAAGATGGTGTTTACGGTTCTGCGACACTTAGGGTCTGTTAACGCACAGCCTTTGTTATTGAGTCTAAATTTACCGGGCCACCATAATGTGCAAAACGCATTGGCTGCGATTGCGGTGGCGACTGAGCTCGGTGTGTCGGATGAGGCAATTATCAGTGCGCTTGGCACGTTTGGCGGCGTTGGCCGGCGTTTTAGTGTCAGTGGACCTTACGCAGCAGACAAGGGTGGCAACTTCACAGTTGTGGACGATTATGGTCACCACCCAGTCGAGATGGCTGCAACCCTGGCAGCAGCCCGTGGGGCTTGGCCTGACAAGCGCATTGTGTTGGTGTTTCAGCCGCATCGATACACCCGCACGCGCGATTGTTTTGAGGATTTTGTCAAAGTCATCGGTACTGCCGATGCGGTGTTACTCACAGAGGTTTATGCCGCGGGTGAGTCCGCGCTAGTGGCTGCTGATGGCCGATCGCTTGCCCGTGGCGTTCGGGTTGCCGGTAAGGTTGAGCCATTGTTTGTTGAGGACGTGCAGGACTTGCCGGCTGTGATGCGAGCTTTTGCTGTCGATGGTGACGTGTTTGTGGTCATGGGTGCTGGATCAATCAGTAAGGTACCAGCGCTGTTGGGGGAGCAATCATGACTTCAACCGCCAGCCGTTTGGGCAAAGTCGGGATTCTCTTTGGTGGTCGTTCAGCCGAGCGCGAAGTGTCGCTAATGTCTGGCCAAGGTGTTTGCGAAGCGCTCACAAGCGTTGGTGTTGACGCACACTTGTTCGATACCGGTAAACATGGTCTAGACGAACTGGCTCAGCAAGCATTCGATCGAGTGTTTATCGCCTTGCATGGGCGCTATGGTGAAGATGGCACGATGCAAGGTGCGCTAGAACTTTTGGGTATCCCGTACACGGGTAGTGGCCCATTGGCTGCCAGTTTGGCCATGGACAAGATCATGACCAAAAAAGTGTTTCTGCAGGCTGGCTTACCGACGCCGAAGTACCGCGTCATTGACTCAACGGCTGATTTGGACGGTTTGATTGATCAGTTGGGGCTGCCTTTGATACTAAAGGCGCCTAATGAAGGGTCAACACTTGGCCTTTACAAGATCACAGAGGCGTCTGAACTGGCGGGTGCTTACGCGCAAGCACTAGCCTTTGATGAACAAATTTTGGCGGAACAGTTCGTTGTGGGGCGTGAGTTAACAGTCGCTATTTTGGGGCAAGGCGCGAGTGCTCGAGCACTGCCAACAATCGAAATCGTGGCCCCGGGGGGTAACTATGATTATGAGCATAAGTATTTTTCAGATGACACGCAGTACCTCTGTCCCGCGCCATTGACATCATCGGTAAACGAGCGCGTTCAGCAGCTGGCCGTTCAGGCCTACCGTTCGTTAGGTTGCGAAGGGTGGGCGCGTGCGGACTTCATGCTCGACAAAGACGAACGCCCGTGGCTCTTGGAAATAAACGCTTCGCCTGGGATGACCAGCCATTCGTTGGTGCCAATGGCGGCGAAAGCAGCCGGTATTGATTTCGCCACTTTGTGTGTGAGCATTTTGACTGACGCCAGCTGCAAAGTTGGGCGTCATGCAATGGCTCAACAGGATAAGGAGTGATACGTGTGGAACGAAGCGCGCATCATCAACGCAACGGCCAATCTGCTGATGGTATTGGCAGTCTTGGCTTTGCTCGGTGCGGCCTTGGTGTGGCTGGTTCGTTTGCCCGTATTCGACTTCAAAAAAATCGAAATCGTGTCTGCACCGAACACATCGTTTCAGTACGTGGCGCCCGATTTGATTCGCAGTGCGCTCGCCGGGCAGTTATACGGCAATTTTTTCACCATGGATTTGGGTCAAGCACGCCAGGCGTTCGAGTCCGCCTCATGGGTGCGGCAAGCGCAAGTCAGGCGGGTGTGGCCAAATATGTTGCGTGTGACGATCGAAGAACAAAAGCCGCAAGGTCTCTGGAACGAGAACCAGCTCGTCAACACCTGGGGCGAGGTATTCACAGCCAACCGGGCTGCTCTCGAAGACGAAGCGAGTTTGCCCCAATTTGTGGGTCCCGAAGGCACCGAGAGTCTCATGATTCAGCGCTACGCCGAGCTGACGCAATGGTCCGATCAAATTGGCATTCAAGTGCGCGGTCTGACCTTGACCAGTCGTTATGCTTTGCAAGTCACGCTGTCAAACGGTTTGACCTTAGACCTTGGGCGAGACCCAGGTGCCGAGGCGCCGGATCCACAAGCAGGCATACCCGGCGCCGTGACCTTTGGCGAGCGCATCGAGCGCTTCGTCCGGTCATGGCCAAGGGTCATGGCCCTACTACCCCAGCGCGAGGTCAGACACGTCGATTTGCGCTATCCCGATGGTTTTGCGCTAACACTTGCGCCCTTACCAGAATCCACACAACCCAAAAAGAAACGGTAATGCCATGACACGTGACATCAAAGACCTGATAGTCGCTCTTGATATAGGAACCACCAAGGTTGTTGCTGTGGTGGCTGAAGCCAGACCTGATGGCGGTTTCGAAGTGCTAGGGCTCGGGCAGCATGAGTCCAAAGGCATGCGAAAAGGCGTCGTGGTCAATATCGAGTCGACCGTCAATTCCATACAAAGGGCTCTAGAAGAAGCGGAGTTGATGGCCGACTGCAAAATCCGTGATGTCTACACCGGTATCGCGGGCAATCACATTCGTAGTTTTAATTCCAGTGGCATGGTGGCCGTTAAAGACAAGGAAGTGACTGCGACTGACGTCGGACGCGTGATTGAGACCGCAAAAGCAGTCAACATCCCCACGGACCAGCAAGTGCTGCATGTGCTGACGCAAGAGTTCATTGTTGATGGCCAAGAAGATATTCGTGAACCCATTGGCATGAGCGCTTTGCGACTTGAGGTCAAGGTTCACATTGTCACCGGCTCGGTTAGTGCAGCGCAAAACATCGTGAAGTGCGTGCGTCGCTGTGGGTTGGAGGTGCAGGACTTGATTCTTCAGCCTTTGGCATCTAGTTTGGCTTGCCTCACGCCTGATGAGCGCGAGCTCGGTGTGGTTCTGGTTGACATTGGTGGTGGCACCACAGACGTTGCTATTTATACAGGCGGCGCCATTCGGCACACGGCTGTGCTACCCATTGCTGGCGACCAAATCACCAACGACATCGCAGCCATGTTGCGCACGCCAACGCCCGATGCCGAAGACATCAAGCTTCGATATGGCATTGCCAAGCAGGTCTTGGCTAACCCCGCTGACATGGTTGAAGTGCCAGGCTTGGGCGACCGCAGTCCGCGATTGGTTAATCGGCAGGCGCTAGGCGCGGTCATCGAGCCGCGGGTCGAGGAATTATTCGGCCTGGTGCAGCAAGTGATTCGTGACTCGGGTTATGAGGATTTACTGGCCTCCGGGATTGTGCTCACGGGTGGCTCTTCGCTCTTGCCTGGAATGGTGGAGTTGGCCGAAGACGTTTTTCTGAAACCAGTCAGGGTTGCGACGCCAGATTATTCGGGCGGTTTGGCTGATGTGATGCGCAATCCACGTTTCTCAACGGTCATGGGGCTTTTGGGTGAGGCTCGCTTGCAGCGATTGCGAGGGCGCAAAGTTGCGCAACAGGACGGTAGTTTTAAGCGAGTTTTGGCGCGAATGAAGGAATGGTTCATGCATTGAGGTCATGCCTCAGTGCCCGGGTGCCGCAAAGTTTTGGCTCGGTTATTAAAAAGCCGAGCAAAGCAGTTGGAAAGTCAGTACCACAGCAGTGATGAGTAAAGCAGTGAGTAAAAAGCCGTTATTACAAAAGCACCAAATGCAGGGACAGAAGTCACACGATTTTTTTTGATTTGAGGGAGTCAATCATGATGTTTGAAATGCTGGAAAATGCCGAAAAGGGCACCGTCATAAAAGTGGTCGGTGTCGGGGGCGCGGGCGGCAATGCCGTGGCGCATATGATCAAATCGGGTGTGCAAGGGGTGGACTTTATTTGCTGCAACACCGATGCACAGGCCTTGGTTACAACAGGCGCGCCGGTACAGGTGCGTTTGGGTCGAACTGGGTTGGGCGCAGGTGCCAAGCCAGAGCAAGGTCGTGCTGCCGCTGAGACAGCCAGAGAAGAAATTCGTGGCGCATTGATGGGTGCCAACATGGTCTTTATCACCGCCGGCATGGGTGGTGGCACGGGCACTGGTGCAGCCCCTATTGTGGCTGAGGTTGCCAAAGAGCTTGGCATCCTAACTGTCGGCGTTGTGACCAAGCCGTTTGAATTTGAAGGCAATCGCCGTCAAAAAATGTCCGAAGATGGCATCGCTGAGCTGTCTAAGCACGTGCACTCGTTGATCGTGGTGTTAAACGAAAATTTGTATGGCTTGATGGACGAGGACGCCACACAAGACGATTGCTTTAAAGCCGCTGATGACGTGTTGCATAACGCCTGCGCGGGTATTGCTGAAATCATTAACGTCGAAGGTAACGTGAACGTTGACTTCGAAGACGTTAAAACGATCATGGGTGAGCAAGGACAGGCCATGATGGGTACGGCTACGGCACGCGGAGAGACACGTGCGATAGACGCGGCAAAAGAGGCCGTGGCTTGCCCATTGCTTGAGGGGATCGACCTCAATGGTGCCCGTGGTGTGCTGGTTAATATCACGGCTAGCCGTTCGCTCAAAATGAAAGAGACACGCGAGATCATGAATCACATTCGCAGCTTCGCGGCTGAGGATGCGACAGTGATCTTTGGTACTGCCTATGACGAGGCGATGGGCGATGAGTTGCGTGTCACCGTTGTGGCGACTGGCCTAGGTCGCGCTGCTGCTAAGCCAACGTTGGTTCACAGTACGCAACGCCAAGAAGCGCTTCGTACAGGCACTGATGACTATGCCATGCCGCTTGAAAACGCAGACTCACGCGTGCCATCGGTTATGCGCAATCCAAGGACGCAGGCTTCTGCACAGGTGCGTGCGCTTGAAACGTCAGGCATGGAGCATTACGACATTCCAGCGTTTTTGCGTCGGCAGGCTGATTAATCAAGGTTTTTGTCGTCAGTAATTGACAGCCTTGGCGCGTTCTACTCCCTCTGGCCAGCATGGGTTCCCAGCTGGCAGCTCCCCCGTCTCCGTTGTCCCCGGAGGCGGGTGGGCCTTGCGCTGGGCTGTCAGTGCGATTCAGGTTACAATTTATTGGCTTAATTCGTACAGGCAGTACCCCCTATGTTTCAGCAAAGAACAATTAAAAAGATTGTCAGTACCACCGGCGTCGGGCTGCACTCTGGGCGTCGTGTCGAGTTGACCTTACGTCCGG
>JAFMCG010000039.1 GCA_017857895.1 Burkholderiaceae bacterium
GCTGCCGATCGGATCAGGCATCGCGGCGATTTGCCTAAGGCTTTGGGACATCAGCAAGAGTGACTTGGGCGACAACGTCAAGCGATCGAGCAGGGCGCTAGACAGATCGCGTGACTTTGCTTGCGCCAGGTCTTTTTCGTTGGCAGCAACCAGCACATCGTGTGAGCGGTCCAACACGTCTGCAATAGCCGTCAGGGCAGCTGATTTTTGTTGATCGGTCGCGCGCATGATGGCCTTCGAAGCTAGGCGAGCTCGAGTTCCGATGGCTTTGACGGTCTCTTGGAGCGTGGTCATGAGTGTGCAGTCGCTAAAAAGATGCGGTTGGCGTAAAAGAAGTAACAGTTTAGCCTGCTCTGGAGGCGGCGATACCCATTGCCAATCGCGCCATCTCTTCCCAGGGGTCGGGCAAGCGATCGGCCACTGGAATGCCCTTGATGATTCGATCAACGTCATGGGCGTGGCTCACTGCTCTCGTCCATCGTTTCAGCGGTACTCGCTCGACAGCCCTGCGCGCGCGCTGTTCTCGAACACCGAAAAATCGTTGCGCTTTCAAAGCGGCAGCCATGGCTTGACCGCCGGCCACGGCTTGGCTCACTTTTTGTAATGAACGAATTTCTTCGCCAATCGACCAAAGTACGAGGGGTAGGGCTTCGCCTTCGGCTTTTAGCCCCCAAAGAATGCGAAGCATCCGTGGCGAGTCGCCTTCCAGCATGGCATCTCGCAAAGAAAAAACATCGTAACGAGCGACATTCATGACCGCTGACTGGCATTGTGCCTCTGAAATTTCGCCTTCTGGATAAAGCAGGCTGAGCTTCATGATTTCTTGGTGAGCGGCCAGTAAATTGCCCTCGACCCGATCAGCTAACCATTGAAGCATTTCTGCCGACAGCGATTGGGCCTGGCTGGCTAGCCTTTGGCTGATCCAGCCAGGTAGCGCTTGGCGATTGATAGGGCCCAAATCGATCACGACTGCGGCGCCCATCAAGGCCTTAGCCCAGCGGCTTTCACGCGTCATTCGGTCTAGCGCAGGCAGTCGGATAACCGTCATCACGTCAGCGGCTGGCAAACCTTGTGCACGCTGCGCCAATTGAACCAACACATCAGCACCGGTCTTGCCGGGTTTGCCACCCGGTAAAGAAACCTCGACCCACTGACGATCGCCAAATAAAGAACCGCTACCACCAGCGCTAAGAAGGGCATTCCAGTCGCTTTTGCCGTCCATCATGAAGTGATGACGCTCGGTAAAGCCTTCCATGCGCGCCCGTTCTCGCAGCGCATCGACAGCCTCAAGTGCAAGCAAGGGTTCACCGCTGATAATCACGCACAGCGCAGGTAAAGCTTTATTGGCAGGGATGGCCGATATGGTTGCCATGGGGGGTCAGGATGATTTAGGCACGGCTTGGTTACTTTTAATCAGGTTTTGATAACGCTGTGCCACGTCTGGCGCGCTGATGCGTCGCATCATCCGTGCAATCAAGCTTTTTTGCATTTGCTTGAAAAGGGTGGCTTGTTCGCCTTCTTTGGCTTGAACCACACGGTCGTCAAAGGGCATATCGCGAACAGCGACCAAGGTGGTTGGCGGTAGGATATTTTCACCGTTGGCGTCCACTATACGGAAAACGTACACAAGGGTAAGCTCATATTCTTCAACGCGGCCTTGGGCGTTTAACGAGATCTCACGTGAGCTTCGCGTTTCGCTGATTTGTTGCAGCTGCGCTTGGTAGGTGTCGGTCGGTTCTTCAATAATTTTTGTGTCGGGTGACGAAGCGCGAATGGCGCGCCTTAAGTCAGCACCAAACTGGGAGTTTTGAGGCACTGAAATATACAGGGTGTCAAAAGGCAATGGCGCCCGACCTTGCAGCTGAAATCCGCAGGCTGAAAGGACAACAACCAAGCTGAGCGCCAACCAGCGCCAATGGGAAAACCTACTGTGATGAATCGGCATACGAGTGCTGTCTCCCGAACTGATGGTCTAAATGGACTTCACCCAACCACATTAACAAGCTTACCTGGAACAACAATGACGCGTTTTGGCGGTCTTCCTTCGAGGTGCTTTTGAACCGCCTCATGTTCGATGGCTAGCGCCTCAATGCTCGCCTTGTCAGCATCGCTTGCCACTGTCAAATTACCCCGCAGTTTGCCATTGACTTGGAGTACCAATGCCACGGTGTCTGCCTCTAATGCGGATGGATCAACGGTTGGCCACGGCGTGTCAAGAATATCGCCGTGAACGCTTTTAAAGCCTAAGTCGCGCCATAGTTGCCATGTGATGTGAGGCACCACAGGGTAGAGCACGCGCAACAATATCGAAAAGGCTTCAGAAGCCACTGATATGACCGCACCACTGGGTTCAGTGCGCTCGTTAAGCTTGGCGCCTTCAATGGCGTTTAGCATCTTCATGCAAGCCGACACGACAGTGTTGTACTGAATGCGTTCGTAATCGTAATCGGCTTGTTTAAGTAAGCTGTGTAGGGTGCGTCGAAGATCAGCGAGCACGCTATCGGCTTTGATGTCGTCATTGATCGATTCAGCGCCGGGTGCTGTTAATACCAGTGGTTTGATCACTGGTTGATGAGCCAGCGCGTTACTCCAAAGACGTCTTAAAAACCGAAAAGACCCATCGACACCGGCATCTGACCACTCCAATGTTTGCTCGGGTGGGCTCGTGAACATCACAAATAATCGTGCTGTGTCAGCGCCTTGGTTTTCAATCAAAGACTGCGGATCGACGCCATTGTTCTTTGATTTGGACATGGTGCCAACACCACCGTAGGAAATCTCTCGGCCATTCGCCTTCAGCCGCGCACCAATAATGGCGCCCTTCGCATCGTAGGTATTCTCGACCTCGTCAGGCCAAAAATACTCAACGCCACCTTTTTCAGTTCTGCTCGAGTAGATGTGGTTGAGCACCATGCCCTGGCAAAGCAGCTTGGTAAAGGGTTCATCAAATTTCACCAAGCCTAAGTCGCGCATGACTTTGGTGTAAAAGCGCGCGTAGAGCAGGTGCATGACGGCATGTTCGATGCCACCAATATACTGATCCATCGGCATCCAATAATCGGTGCGGCCATCAACCATGGCTTGATCGTTGCCAGCTGAGGTGTAGCGCATGAAGTACCAAGACGAGTCTACGAACGTGTCCATGGTGTCGGTTTCACGACGCGCCGGTTTGCCACAGCTTGGGCACTCACACGCCAAAAACGCTTCGTGCTTGGTTAACGGATTACCCGAACCGTCTGGAATCAAGTCATCAGGCAACTTTACCGGTAGGTCTTTTTCGGGTACAGGCACCGGCCCACAGTCTTCGCAATGAATGATCGGAATCGGTGTGCCCCAATAGCGTTGACGTGAAATACCCCAGTCCCGTAATCGCCAAGTGGTTTGACGTTGACCGGTGCCTTGGGCTTCTAGCGCTTGGGCGATGGCTTGGACAGCTTGTGCTGTGGTCATGCCGGTGAAAGGCGCTGATCCGATCAGTTTGCCCGCTTGCTTGTCGGCATACCAGTCATGCCACTGAGTATTGTCAAATGTGTGCTCGGCGACTTGGACGACTTGTTTGATGGGAATACCATACTTGTTGGCAAACGCAAAATCACGCTCATCGTGTGCAGGCACCCCCATCACGGCACCATCACCATAGCTCATCAAAACATAATTGCCGACCCACAGCGGGATAGACTCGCCAGTTAAAGGATGCGTCACAACGAGACCGGTTGGTAGACCTTCCTTATCGCGGGTGGCTAACTCGGCCTCTGTTTGCCCACCTTGCTGACATTGCTCAATGAAGGCGGCCAGATCAGGGTTTGAGAGGGCGGCTTGTGTGGCCAGCGGGTGCTCAGGTGCAACGGCGCAAAACGTGACACCCATGATGGTGTCAACTCGGGTCGTGAAGACGTACATCTTGCCATCATCTATTAACTGGCCCGCCTGATTACGGACATCATGAGCAAAGGCAAATCGCACGCCTTCACTTTTGCCGATCCAGTTCTCTTGCATGGCACGCACGCGGTCTGGCCAACCACTGAGTTTGTTTTTAACGCTATCCAACAGCTCTTCGGCGTAGTCGGTGATTCGCAGGTAGTAGCCTGGTATTTCGCGTTTTTCAACCAGTGCATTTGAACGCCAACCGCGGCCATCAATCACTTGTTCATTGGCCAAAACAGTGTTGTCAATGGGATCCCAATTGACCACCTGAGTTTTGCGATAAGCAATGCCTTTTTCGAGCATTTTAAGAAACAGCCACTGATTCCACTTGTAGTAATTGGGATCGCAGGCGCACATTTCTCTGGACCAGTCGATGGCCAATCCCATCGCCTGCATTTGTTTCTTCATGTAGGCGATGTTGTCGTAAGTCCACTGGGCAGGCGATACCTTGGATTTGATGGCAGCATTCTCAGCGGGCATGCCAAAGGCATCCCAGCCCATTGGCATTAAGACGTTAAAGCCTTTCATGCGCAGTTGGCGCGCCATCATGTCATTGATGGTGTAATTGCGCACATGACCCATGTGCAACTTGCCGCTCGGATAGGGCAACATCGAGCAGGCATAAAACTTTGGCTTTGGTTCACCCTGCGAGTTAAGCGTTTTCTCGATGACCAGATAAGCATTTTGCTCATTCCAGGCCGCCTGAACGGCTGCTTCAACAAGGTTCGGTTCGTAGCGCTGCTGCATGGCTGATTCTTCGATTTTGATAATGGGGTGGTGAGTCAGGTATAACTTAAGGAGTGGTGCTGATTATAAACAGGCGTTTTGTCGGGTGGTGCTTGCGGATTAATGCTAGTCACCCAAGCCCAGCAAAACAAAAAGGCCGGATCCTTAAAACGGAACCCAGCCTCTTTGCTTATGTCAAAACCACTAGCGCATAACCACTTGGTCTCTCATCTCAACTTGATCGCCAAGACGCCAATGGGGTCAGGCTTTGATCAGATGAATTAGGTTGTGGCAACTTACTTCAGTTTCGTTTCTTTGTAGTCAACGTGCTTGCGAGCGACGGGATCAAATTTCTTGATCAACATCTTGTCAGGCGTGCTGCGCTTATTTTTAGTCGTGGTGTAAAAGTGACCGGTTCCCGCAGTCGACTCTAGCTTAATTTTCTCTCGAATACCCTTGGCCATTCTCTATTCTCCAGTTATGTCAGTCGCTTGAACAGACGATCAAAGATCGTTCAAGCCACCTCACCGCGGGCACGCATTTCAGCGAGCACTGTGTCAATACCGTTCTTGTCAATCGTACGCAAAGCATTTGTGCTGACGCGCAAACGAACCCAACGGTTCTCGCTCTCAACCCAAAACCGACGCGATTGCAAGTTGGGCAGGAACCGGCGCTTGGTTTTGTTGTTGGCGTGTGAAACATTGTTGCCCGACATCGGACGCTTTCCGGTTACTTGGCAAACTCGTGCCATGGCTACACCTTTTATATGGTTACTGGTCAATGACTTAGGGCTCGCCAAACGCTTGATGGCGAACACTAACTACTAGTGCCCAATGTGTTAAATCAAAAAAGTCGCTTTAACCGCTAAGCAACGAACAATTTGCGGATTGACACAGCTTTTATAACCTTCGGGCAACTAAACTTTGCTGCAAATGCAATCGAACAAGCAGCAAATGAACAAACAGCAAATTGAAGGTTGGAAGCTATTGTCGCTCACGGCTAATGGTGTCTTCCCAAAAGACTAACACCCTGCTCGAAATGCGGTTAAGCACCAAGCCGTAGATATTAGCTTGAAAAAGCGCTTCACTGCAACCACAAAGCCACTTCATGGGTTGAATTACCACGAAAGCGCTTCAAATCCCCACCTGTTTTGCCGGTTTGGCCTTTTACTGATTGAGGCAGGGCAAGGCCGCTTGTTCAAGCAAATTTAGCAATTGACCCTAAAAAGTCGCGCCGTCCTTCAGTTTTTTTTCGCTAGCATGGCATCTGCCGACCCTGCAACAGCAAGTGGTGCCTATACCAAAGCCGACTGACCTAAGCTTTTCATGGCGTAGGCTGCCATTTCAAAGGATCGCAGTCGGGCGTCATGATCAAAAATCTGTCCGGCGAGCATTAATTCTTGGGCCTCGGTCTGTTCCAAGAGCTCAGCAAGACCGTCGCTGACGGTTTGCGCCGAACCCACTACCGAGCAGGCTAGCATTTGCTGCGCAAAGTATCGTTCTTGCTCGCTCCAGAACGCATTGATGTCGGCAATTGGTGGCGGCAATTTGCCTCGCGTGTTGCGACGCATCCTGGCAAAGTGTTGCTGCACCGTCGTGAACAAGAAGGCGGCTTCCTCATCAGTGGGCGCAGCCACAACATTGACCAAAACCATGGCGTACGGTTTGGGGCAATGGACAGAGGGCTTGAATGTCTTGCGATAAACGGCAAGCGCGTCAAAAAGGTCAGCTGGCGCAAAATGCGACGCAAAAGCGTAGGGTAGGCCTAAGTGAGCCGCCAACTGTGCCCCATAGAGACTAGATCCCAAAATCCAAAGGGGTACCTCAGTGCCGGCACCCGGTATGGCCTTAACAGGTGCTTCCAAGGCATTGGCGCCCAAGTAACCTTGAAGCTCTAGCACGTCGTGGACGAAGCCGTCGCCAGTTTCTTGTAGATCGCGACGCAGCGCTCGAGCGGTCAATTGATCTGTGCCTGGTGCCCGTCCGATGCCCAAATCAATGCGATTGGGGTAAAGCGCGGCCAAAGTACCAAATTGCTCTGCGATGACCAGCGGCGCGTGATTCGGCAACATGACGCCGCCAGATCCCACGCGAATGTGTCGGGTGCCGCCAGCAATGAAGCCCAGCGCAACGGCAGTCGCCGAACTGGCATTGCCAATCATGTTGTGATGCTCAGCCATCCAATAACGCTGATAACCCCAGCTTTCTGCGTGTTGGGCCAAGCTTAAAGAATTGCGCAGTGCGGTCGATGCCTCCGAACCTTCAGCAATCGGGGATAGATCCAGAATAGAATAAGGGGTAGCCATTGTCATGCCTTGGTTAGTATCGCGTTATTCTTAAGAAGCGGGCAGATTGTTTGGAGGTGTTTGCTTAAAGCCTTAGCTTAAGCCTATTTCTACGGACAAATCAACAAAAGGTATTTTGTAATCGACCACTGACACTCATTTGGACAAAAGGAGCGGACCATGCGTGAAGTTTGGATCACAGCAGCACTAAGAACAGCAGTTGGTGATTTTGGCGGCGGATTAAAGGACGTCGCACCGATCGATCTTGGGGCCACAGTCGTCAAAGCCGTCCTTGAAAAAGGAGGTGCAGTCGGTGATCAGGTTGGGCATCTGGCATTTGGCCATGTTGTGCCAACCGAAGCACGGGATATGTACCTGTCGCGTGTGGTGGCATTGTCGGCGGGATTGCCCGACACAACGGCTGCTTTTAATGTGAACAGGCTCTGCGGCTCTGGCTTGCAAGCCATTGTTTCAGCCTCACAAGCCATCTTGTTGGGCGATACGGAAATGGCCGTGGGTGGCGGTGCAGAAAACATGAGCCGTGGCGGCTATTTGTCTGAAGCCATGCGCTCAGGCGCAAGAATGGGCGACACCAAAGTGACCGACATGATGGTTGGTGCTTTGACAGACCCGTTTGGTCGCATGCACATGGGCGTGACCGCAGAAAACGTCGCCAAGCAATTTGAAATCTCGCGTGAAGACCAAGACAGTCTTGCACTCGAGTCCCACCGCCGTGCGGTTCAGGCTTGGGATGAAGGGCGTTTTAAAGACCAGATCGTGCCTGTTGTGATCAAGAGTCGCAAAGGCGAGACTGTTTTTGATACCGACGAGCATCCTCGGCGTGATATCTCAGCCGAAGGCTTGGCTAAATTAAGGGCGGTTTTTATCAAAGAAAACGGCACGGTGACAGCAGGCAATGCTTCCGGTATCAACGATGGCGCTGCCGCCGTCATGCTCATGAGCGGTGAGGCACTCAAGTCATCGGGGGCTAAGCCTTTGGCCCGCTTGGTGGCCTATGCACATGCTGGCGTTAATCCTGAAATCATGGGTATTGGCCCCGTTCCCGCTTCACAGGCTGTGCTCAAGCGTGCAGGGCTGACCCTTGATCAAATGGATGTTATCGAAGCCAACGAAGCTTTTGCCGCTCAGGCTTGTGCTGTGACCAAGACCCTTGGACTTGATCCGGCAAAGGTCAATCCCAATGGCAGCGGCATTTCCTTGGGCCACCCAATCGGCGCAACGGGTGCGATTGTGACCGTTAAAGCCATTCACGAATTGCATCGCATTGGCGGCAAGTATGCTTTGGTCACCATGTGCATTGGTGGTGGTCAAGGAATCGCCGCTATTTTTGAGCGAGCATAGTCAAACAAACCAGCGCTGTAAAAGCAAGGGTTTGTTGACAGTCACATGTAGCCGAGTTCCGCAAGTGAAGCTGTTTGTGGGCCGGCTACGATGAGATGATCGACAAAGGTCACATCAACGAGCTGCAGTGCGTGCGAAAGCTCGGTTGTCAGTGCGAGGTCAGCTTTACTTGGCTTGGCCACGCCTGAGGGGTGGTTGTGCGCCATGATCAGTCCACTGGCGTGATGATTGAGCGCGAGCTTGACGATTTCTCTCACATATATGGGGACTTGCGTCAGTGTGCCTTGTGAGACCTCTTCGCAGTGAATAAGCCGATGTTGGGTATCGAGTAACAAAGCCACGCAATGTTCCACCTCGCGGTGTGACAATAACGTTCTGCAATAGGTCTTGACCTGTTCTGACCGGTTGAGTACTTGTCCCGCGCGCAAATCTTCAAGGCTTGTTCGTGAGGCCAATTCAAAGGCCGCTGTGAGCACGCTGGCTCGGGCCGGTCCAAGGCCTTTGGTGCGTTGTAACTGCTGAGCAGTTTGTCGCTGTAAACCCCTGAGACCACCGCTTTGCAACAAAATGTCAGAGGCAACGCCAATCGCATGCCGACCGCGTACGCCGCTGCCAATTAAGAGGGCCAACAATTCGGCATCTGTCAATGATTTGGGACCCAATCGGGCCAAACGTTCGCGCGGACGCTCATCTGGGGTAAGGCTTTCTCGCAAAGTCATCATAGAGGCTCTAAAATGGTAATTAATCCATTTAGAACAGTGACACGATTCCATGAACCAAATTACCAACACGCCTATCTTTGTCCAGCCTAATTCTTATCTCACTTTGCACTATCGGATTGTGGTTGAAAGCGGGCCAGGAAAGGGATCGGTCTTTATTGACACCTTTGACGGCCGACCTGCAACATTGCAGCTCGGTGTCGGACAGTGGGCGCCAGGCATGGAGCAAGTCTTGCTCGGGCAGTCTGAAGGGGATTGCTTTAGCGCCACGTTGCCGCCTGAGGATGCTTACGGCGATCGCAATCCTGAACTGGTGCAATTGGTCGGTCATGCGATGCTCAAAGAGCATGCGGGCGAGGATGCGGGTTTTGAGCCGGGCGATATGGTTTCTTTTACGGCACCCAATGGTGGGCAGTACTCTGGGATCTTCAAAGAAACGACAGCCGATGGCGCTTTATTTGATTTCAACCACCCCTTAGCAGGTCGTGTGTTGCGTCTTGATGTTGATTTGCTAGGAGTGCTTTGATGCAGACCGTGACCAGTGATTTGACGCTTCCGATTGTTGGTGCAGATATTGTGCTTGCTCAGCCGCGCGGCTTTTGTGCAGGCGTTGATCGCGCCATTGAAATCGTTGAGCGGGCTTTACAACTTCACGGTGCACCGATCTATGTGCGTCATGAAATTGTGCACAACAAATTTGTGGTTGATGATTTGCGTGCCAAGGGTGCTGTTTTTGTCAAAGAGCTCGACGAAATACCAGCCGGTGCGATTGTCATTTTCTCAGCGCATGGTGTTTCACAAACGATACAAGTCGAAGCAAAAAAACGAAATCTACAGGTTTTCGATGCAACCTGTCCGCTAGTGACCAAGGTACACGTCGAAGTCGCCAAAATGCGCAAGTCGGATTTAGAAGTGATCATGATCGGGCACAAGGGGCACCCTGAAGTTGAGGGCACACTTGGTCAGTCTACTGACGGCATGTATTTGGTGGAAACAGTGGCGGACGTGGCAAAGCTTGTGGTTGCTGATCCGAAGAAATTGGCTTTTGTGACACAGACCACGCTGTCCGTCGATGATGCCGCCGCTGTGGCGGACGCGTTGCGAGCGCGGTTTCCTAGTATTCAGGAACCGAAAAAAAGTGATATTTGTTATGCCACCCAAAACCGTCAAGATGCCGTTAAGTTACTCACCAAGCAATGTGACCTTGTGATTGTGGTGGGTAGCGCAAACAGCTCGAATTCGAACCGTTTGCGTGAGGTGGCCGAAAGATTAGGAGTTCCGGCCTATTTAATCAATGGTCCAGAGTCGCTTGAACCCCAATGGCTTGTTGGTAAACAACACATTGGGGTGACCGCTGGCGCATCGGCTCCCGAAGTGTTGGTCAAGCGCGTCATCGAGCAACTCAAGACACTCGGCGCAGTCTCGGTGCGCACCATGGATGGTTTGGTCGAGAATGTCTCTTTTCCTTTACCCAAAGGGTTGCCGCGTCAGGGCGGCGATGCGCCAAAGAAATAACAGCGTCCATGCTTGTGAGTTCGATCGCGCGGGAAGGCGTATTCGCGCATCCTTCAAAAAACGGGGATTTCCCCACGCGGCATCACCGTACAAACCCGAACAAATCACAAGCATTTAGCTTGGGTGGTTGCTCGCGTGATTGGGGGTTTCGATGTGATGTCATTCTTAAAGAATGTTTGATTCCTAGATCTAGGTGTAAGGTGCGAAGTGTGTCTTCACTAATTTGAAACACACGAAGCTATTGAAGTCAGTCAAAATGAATCTGCAATTTATAAGCTCTATTGTTTTCAAAGAGGAGGAGCGACATGTTGAAAGTTAAATCAAAAGCCAGCCGTCTAGTGGCAACCGCCGCAGCCGGCGTTGCCATGGCATTTAGCGGTGCTGCCATTTCACAAGAACTACCCAAAACCATGGTTTGGACATCGTACGACGTTGGTTCAGCGGGTTACGCTGAAGCTTCCGCGATGGCCGATGCCTTTGGTAAAAAATACGGTGTAAAAATCCGTATCATGCCTTCAGGGTCATCGATTGGTCGTTTGCAGCCCGTGCTGACAAACCGGGCCGATGTCGGCTGGTTGGCAACAGAAACCTTCTTTGCCGCTGAGGGCACGGAAGATTTTGCTGCTAAACGATGGGGTCCACAAGATTTGCGCGTTCTCGCTGGTCGTCCTGCAGCCTTCGGTTTGCCAGCGGCCGCCGATGCCGGCATTAAGACCTTTGCCGACTTGAAAGGTAAGCGAGCAGCTTTTGTTGCGGGCAACCCTTCGGTCAACGTCAAGTGCGAGGCCTACTTGGGCTTTGGTGGACTGACACTGAAAGATGTTGAAGTCATCATGTTCCCAACGTACGGTGCAGCCATGAGTTCGATTGCACAAGGCAAATCTGACTTTACTTGCACCACGACCACACCAAGCCAGATGTACGAATTGGCTGAGTCGCCAAGGGGTATCACTTGGATCGGTGCCCCAGCCGATGACAAAGAGGGTTGGGCTCGGATGCGGGCTATTGCGCCTTACTTCGGGCCAGGCATTGAGACAGTCGGTGCTGGTATTTCAAAAGAAAAGCCAGCCGCGTTGATGTCCTATCGCTACCCACTTTTGGCTGTGCGTGCTGACATGACACCTGACGAGGCGTATGCCTTTGTTAAAGCCATGGACGAGACATATGGTTTGTACAAGGATGCCACGGCAGTGATGCCGCGTTGGAATTTGGCGCAGTCTGGTAAACCACCTGGTGATGCGCCATTTCATGAAGGCGCCATTCGTTACTTGAAAGAAAAAGGCATCTGGACCGCTGAGCACGACAAGTGGAACACAGCCCGCTTGGCTCGTTTGAACGCGCTTTTGGCTGCTTGGGAAGTGACAATGGATACCGGGATGAGCTTGTCTGATAAACAATTTGCGGCTCTTTGGGCCAAGAATCGTCAGGCTGCACTGGCATCACTGAAGTAAAGTCATGATTTAACGCGCAACGAAGCAGCAGGTTCGTTGCGCGTTTTTATTTGGATTCAGCGTTCAACGCTTGAGTTAAATCACATAAGAGCTGCTCATGTCAGAAGCCGTTAATTTAAACCCCCTCGTTGAAGTAGAAATGGCCAAGCGCACGCGCATGCACGGCGCGACTTATTGGGTGGTCTTGACACTCGGGGCCCTTGGTTTGTTTTTGGCGATCAACCAAACTTTTACGTTGCGTGTCTTCGGTTTCTCGCCACTGGGTAATTCTTTCCTTTATTACCTGATCGGTATCTTTCTGTCCGCCGCTTACTTGATCTATCCAATGAAAAAATCGGATTCAGAGCAGACACGCTGGTATGACTGGGTCTTTGCGGGGTCAGTGATTGCTTGCACCCTTTATTTGGGCGCCAATGGTTTACAGATTATTGAGCAGGGTTGGGACTACTCTTCACCCCTCGAAGCTACCGTTTTATCTGGAATTCTGTTGGTGTTATTGATTGAGGGTGTGCGTCGTTGTGGCGGTACACCCCTCTTGGTGGTGGTTATTATATTTGGTAGTTATCCCATTTATGCCGGCTACATGCCAGGATTTCTCTGGGGTAATCAGTACACGTTGGCCGAAACCATTCGTGCTCATGTGATGGGTGTTGAAAGTGTTATCGGTATCCCCATGCAAGTGGTGGCCAATTTGGTGATTGGCTTTGTGGTGTTTGGTGCGGCACTGACCGTCACCGGCGGGGGCGACTTTTTCATGCGGTTTGCAACTTCTTTGATGGGGGCGAGTCGAGGAGGGCCCGCCAAAGTGGCGGTTGTATCCAGTGGGTTAATGGGTAGTTTGTCTGGCAGCGTGATTTCAAACATTCTCACCACAGGTGCCTTTACGATTCCGACCATGAAGCGAACAGGTTACCCACCTCAATACGCAGCCGCCGTTGAGGCTTGCGCATCAACAGGCGGCACGTTAATGCCACCCGTGATGGGTGCTGTTGCTTTCATCATGGCATCATTTTTGGGGGTGTCTTACGCTGACGTCATGGTCGCCGCTTTTTTGCCAGCACTATTGTTCTATGTTGCTTTACTGTTTCAAGTCGATAATTACGCGGCTCGCAAAGGTTTGGTCGGCTTACCGCCAGAAGAAATTCCTAAAATGTGGCCAGTTCTTAAAGACGGTTGGCCTTACTTGTTCAGTCTGGGCATGCTGATTTATATGTTGTTGGTCATGCGACTTGAGACCTATTCGCCTTATTACGCAACGTTGGTTTTGTTGGTAATTTCCGCCTTTAAGAAAAGTCATCGAATGTCGGTGAGCCGTGCCCTAGAGCTTCTCAAAGAGTTAAGCGTCAGTGTGGCCAACCTGGTCGCTATTTTGGCGGGTATTGGATTGGTTGTCGGTGGCCTGTCTTATAGCGGTGTGGCGGGAGCGTTCTCTCGTGAATTGCTGCTCTATGCTGGTGGCAGTATCCCATTGATGCTGATCGCTGGCGCCGTGACGAGCTTTGTGCTTGGCATGGGCATGACCGTTAGTGCTTGTTATATTTTCTTATCGATTTTGTTGGCGCCGGCATTGGTCAATGCGGGCTTGAATCCCTTGGCTAGCCATTTGTTCATTTTGTACTGGGGCATGATGTCTTACATCACGCCACCGGTTTCATTGGCTGCCATCACGGCCGCCAATGTGGCTGGTGCAAGTGCTTGGGCAACCGGTTTAACGGCCATGCGATTGGGCAGTGTGCTGTTTCTCTTGCCCTTTATGTTTGTGCTCAACCCAGCACTTATCATGCAGGGCGATTGGGGACCGATTATTCAAGCAGCCGCCACGGCAGTGACTGCAATGTGGGTGCTGGCGTCAGCGCTTGAAGGGTACTTGTATCGGGTGGGTATTTTGACGTGGCCCACGCGCATTTTGCTGTTTGTCACTGGTTGTTTGTTCCTTTTCCCCGGCCTTAAAACCGATCTCATAGGCATCGGGTTACTGCTGGTGACCTATTTGTTGGCACTGACAATTCCAGGCATGCGCCAAAAGAAAGCCGTCATCTAGTTCTGCGTTCAGCCGGTCACCATCGGGGTGTCGGGCTGAACACTCCACTGCAGTAACGAGTGGTCGTAAATGGCCCAGTTGTCACGCCCCAAAAGGGCTTGAGCGAATGCGCTGGTGCTTGCCGCGATGCCACCACCACAGTAATGAATGGTGGGCTGACTCAGGTCAACACCAGCTGCTTTAAAGAGCGCCTGCATTTGGTCGGCTGAAACAAATCGGTTAGTTTTTAAATCAAACAGCTCTCTGGCTGGGACATTGAGGCTGCCAGGAATTCTGCCAGGGCGCCCGTAGTGAGCCCCATCACTGCCCATGAACTGAACACGGGTCAGGGCGTTGATCAGCGTTTGCGGTGCTCGGTTTGCAGCAGCGCGGACTTCTTCCAGACCCACAATGTGCTCAAAGCGCGGCTGGCTAATCTCATAAACGCTGGGTTTTGTCTCAAGATTTTCTGTGGATACGAGTCCACCAGCATTGACCCAAGCCGACCAGCCGCCATTAAGGATAGATACCTTTTCATGACCCTTTACATGTAAGACAGCCCATGCTCTGGTGATCGTGCTCATGGCACTGCGACCGTACAAGACAACATGGTCGCTCGGTTTGATGCCTAGCCTTTGCATCAAGGCGACAAACTGATTTGAATCGAGCATGGTGAATGGGTAAGGGCCGTCAGGATCCGATAAGTCAGTGGCCATGTCAACATGGCTGGCCCCTGGGATGTGACCCTCTAAAAAGTCGGGCAAACCAGAAACAATTTTTGAGGACCCAACCGGTTGAGCAATCATGTGGGTGGTGCAGTCCAGAACACGGATATTGTCTTGGCCCAGTCGTGTTTTTAACCATTCGGGCTCAACCAACAAGTCGTTTCGTGACAACTGTGACATTCGTGTTTCCTCAATATTTGATGATTTTTTGCCAAGCCATACTAAAAATATCTGGTGTGAAGGTGGATTTCGAGTCTTAATATACCGATTCGGCTCACCGGCTGGGTGTGCCACCTGCCAAATTCAATATAAAGGTAGTCTGTTAATGATTGTTAAGAAGTGGTACTACGGCTGGAATATCGTGGCAGCGGCAACATTTTTGACACTCCTAACCGTGGGTATGCGCATGGGCATTGGCCCATTTTTTATACCGATGACCGAAGACTTGGGCTTTAGCCGTAGCTTATTGGCTGGCATTGTGGCCATCGGTATGTTGTTTTATGGCTTAGGCATGCCGTTGGCAGGTTATTTGGTTGGTCGCTATGGAACACGCTTTGTGCTAATAACAGGCGTGACTGTTGTGGTGCTTTCTATTATTTGGAGCGTTCAAGCCCGAACACCTTGGTCGTTTCTTTTTTCATATGGCGTCCTGCTATCGCTTGGATTGGCCTTCACCAGTCCCGTTGCACTCACACCTGTCATTGCCCGTTGGTTTACGCGTCAGCGCGGTATGGCGCTTTTCTTTTTAGCGACGGGCTCAATGGCAGGCATTGCCATCATGACACCCGTGTTTACCTTCGCGATCGAAGCGACAAATTGGCAGACAACTTTGATTGGTTTTGCGGTTGCATTTGCGCTTTTAACGGTGCCTGTGGCCATTTGGGTGATACGTGAAAACGCGCCTGAGGGCACAGACACACCCAGTGACCCGAATCAGACCAAAAGTGCCAACCCGGTGTCTCAAACGTTGGGTACCATGCCCTTTACCGAAGCGTTAAAGACTCGTCCCTTTTGGCAAATATGTTTGGGATTATTCGCCTGTGGGTTCAGCATGAATCTGCTCGGTACGCACGGCATGCCCATGTTGATGGATCATGGTTATGACTCAGCCACCAGTGCCTTTGGTATTGGGCTTATCGGATTGGTGGCTATTTTTAGTACGATCGTGCTGGGTCGAATTTCTGATCTTTTACCCAAACGCAATATTTTGTCGGTGATTTATTTGGCGCGTGGCCTCGGGTTTTTTGCGTTGCTTCTGGTTGGCACCCATTGGGAGCTTTACATTGCCGCATCGATTGGCGGCATTGTCTGGGCTGGTAGTATCGCCATGTCGTCGGCCATCTTGGCTGATGTCTACGGCATCCGATTGGTGGGGATTCTTTACGGCTGGGCTTACTTGGGCCACCAACTCGGTGCCACACTGAGTTCCTGGCTCGGTGGCTGGGGTTACGAGACCTTTGGCACGCACTGGATCGCTTTTGGGATGTCGGGTGTTTTACTCATCTTAGCAGCGGCTGTTTCGTACCGACTGCCTAAAAAAGGATTCACCCTAGTGCCTGCGTGATGGATTGAAACCGTGTGTCCCATGGCGTCTGAAAAGACAGCGAAACCAGCCAACTCAGGCTCTTCGGCTCTTCGTCATTAAGGGGAGCAAACACCTAGCGCTCAAGATATTGATTACAAAAAAGCCGCCGTCAGAAATGACGGCGGCTTTGATCTTGGTGCCGATGAGAGGAGTCGAACCCCCGACCTTCGCATTACGAATGCGCTGCTCTACCAACTGAGCTACATCGGCTTAGGGCGAGATTGTATCAGAGCAGGAATTGATTTCTTTTTACTTGCAGACAATGTGTCAATTTTAAAGTCGAGTTTCCTCTATCGATGGTTGCCATTCGATGCAAACACTCACTGCGTTTCGGCTTAAAGATCAAGTCCTCTCAGAGTGGTTTCGATTGGTAAGGGGCGACATCGCTGCCACAAGCCCTTACGGTTAGGCAGTTGATCCTTGTGAGTCTGGCTAAATACTTGGATAATGTGGGGTTATTTTGTTAGACAAACCTGCTGCTCATTGTGATCTTCTAGGCATTGTGCTGACGTCAAGAGCACTGCCATGACCGATATGACCACCTTCACCGATGTTTCCTTCTTCCCGCGTAACGCAAAGCCGCTAAACACTTATCGCAAGTATTGGGCGCAGCGCTTCGGTGTGGCGCCTTTCTTGCCAATGAGCCGAGACGAAATGAATGAGCTCGGCTGGGACAGCTGTGACATCATCATTGTGACGGGTGACGCTTATGTTGATCACCCCAGTTTTGGGATGGCGGTCATCGGCCGCATGCTTGAGAACCAAGGGTTTCGGGTCGGCATCATCGCGCAGCCCGACTGGCAAAGTGCCGAGCCCTTTAAGGCGCTGGGCGAGCCTAATCTGTTTTTTGGGGTGACATCGGGCAACATGGACTCGATGATCAACCGTTACACCGCAGATCGCAAAATGCGCAGTGACGACGCTTACACGGCTGGCGACATTGGTGGCAAGCGCCCCGATAGAGCCGCTATTGTTTATACCCAACGGTGCAAAGAGGCTTATAAGCACGTGCCCATCATCTTGGGTGGCATTGAAGGCTCTTTGCGACGCATTGCGCATTACGACTACTGGTCAGACAAAGTTCGCCGATCGGTGGTGGTCGACAGCAAGTGTGATTTGCTTCTTTATGGCAACGCTGAGCGGGCGGTGGTTGAAATTGCCCATCGGTTGGCAGCCAAAGAGCCCGTGCAAAACATCAGAGACGTTCGTGGCACGGCCTTTGTGCGGCGTGAAACACCAGAGGGTTGGTTTGAAATCGACTCAACCAGTGTGGATGCACCGGGTAGGGTAGAGGCCCACGTCAATCCTTACCTCATGATCAGTGAGCAGGCACTCGAGCAAGGTGAAAGCTGTGCCCGCAACGACGAGGCTCGCGCTGTTGCTGACGAAGTCAATAGCAAATCCGCTGCCAAAGGCGCTGGCGTTGAATCACCACTGGTGTTTCAACAGAACCCTGCCTTAACCGGCAAGGGCAAGCTCAAAGTGCCGCCACGTGATCGCAGCGTGATTCGATTGCCCTCTTATGAGCAAGTCAAATCAGACCCCATCTTGTATGCCCACGCCAATCGGGTGTTGCACCTTGAAACCAACCCAGGCAATGCTCGCGCCCTGGTGCAAGCCCACGGTGACGGACGCACGGCACGAGACGTATGGATCAATCCACCACCGATTCCGCTGACCACGGCCGAGATGGATTTGGTTTTTGATTTGCCTTATGCCCGCAGCCCCCATCCGATTTATGCTGATGAGAACGGTGGCCACGATGGCGTGACCAAGATCCCTGCTTGGGAAATGATTCGGTTCAGTGTCAACATCATGCGCGGTTGCTTTGGCGGTTGCACGTTCTGTTCGATCACCGAACACGAAGGCCGGATCATCCAAAGCCGTAGCGAAGACTCTGTCATTCGTGAGATTGAAGACATTCGCGACAAGGTTCCAGGTTTCACGGGTGTGATTTCTGATTTGGGTGGCCCCACTGCCAATATGTACCGCATTGGTTGCAAGAGCCCGGCGATTGAATCGGCTTGCCGCAAGCCAAGCTGCGTTTACCCCGATGTTTGTCAAAACCTCAACACCGATCACAGCTCGCTGATTCACATGTACCGACGCGCGCGTGAGGTCAAGGGCGTGAAGAAAATCCTGATTGGCTCTGGCGTGCGATACGATCTCGCGGTCAAGTCACCCGAGTACGTTCGTGAATTGGTGACCCATCACGTGGGTGGGTATTTGAAAATAGCCCCTGAGCACACAGAGACCGGGCCGCTCTCCAAGATGATGAAGCCTGGCATGGGCAGCTACGATCGATTCAAGCAATTGTTCGATAAGTTCAGCCTTGAGGCCGGTAAGAAGCAGTTCTTGGTGCCGTACTTCATCGCCGCGCACCCTGGCACGTCTGACGAAGACATGATGCATTTGGCCTTGTGGTTAAAGAGCCATGGCTTTAGAGCAGACCAAGTTCAGACCTTCTACCCCAGTCCGATGGCCACGGCCACGGCGATGTATCACTCGGGTCGCAACCCATTGGGTCGCATCACGCGTGAGAGCGAGAAGGTTGATATTGTTCGCGGTGATCGGCGTCGCTTGTTACACAAAGCCTTTTTGCGCTACCACGATCCTAACAACTGGCCGTTGCTGCGCGAAGCCCTCAAAAAGATGGGCCGTTCGGATTTGATCGGTAACGGTAAGAAACACCTGATCCCGTTTCATCAGCCACAAACGGATGGTAGCTACACCAGTGTGCGCCGTAAAAACAGCACGCAAGCTTCTTGGCCAAAGGCATCAAGTACAGCCCAAGTTGCTCGCGCTGGGCAACCACATAATCCCGCCAAGGCGGGTACGAAATCTGTGGCCCTTTCAACCGCCAGACCATCGACTAAAGCGGCAGGCAATGCTGTCAAACAAGGACGTATGCTGACCCAACATACAGGCTTACCACCAAGGAAATAAGGTGGGAACAGCACCTTATTACTTGTGCTAAACTACGGCTCCGGTCCCCAATAGCTCAGTCGGTAGAGCGCCGGACTGTTAATCCGTAGGTCCCTGGTTCGAGCCCAGGTTGGGGAGCCAAGATTTA
>JAFMCG010000172.1 GCA_017857895.1 Burkholderiaceae bacterium
GAAGCAACACATAAAACGATTTTTTGACCTAGCAGCTGTGTTAACAGCTGCCGTGTTGCTGTTTGTTCCGATGGCTATGATTGCTGTGCTGATCAAGCTCACTTCTCGTGGGCCAGTGCTATATTGGTCAAAGCGCGTGGGACAGCACAATCAGCTATTCTCGATGCCAAAGTTTCGGACAATGCAAGTAGAAACACCGACGGTGGCAACCCACTTGCTGACCAACCCAAATCAGTATCTAACGCCAATCGGTCCGTTTTTAAGACGCTCGAGCTTAGATGAACTACCTCAGCTGTGGAGCATTTGGGTCGGTGACATGAGTTGGGTTGGCCCAAGACCTGCTCTTTTTAACCAAGATGATCTGATTAAACTAAGGACTCAGGCTGGTGTTGATTTGATTAAGCCGGGGCTCACAGGCTGGGCTCAGGTCAATGGCCGTGATGAGCTACCGATCTCGCAGAAAGTGGCCTTTGACGCCGAGTACTTAAAAAAGCAATCGCTGCGATTTGATATTTATGTGATTTGGCTCACAGCTATTCAAGTCTTTCGTCGGGAAGGGATTGCTCATTAGTCGAGATACGATAGCCGCTATCCCCCACCACCCAAACCAAGCAACAGATTGTTTGCGTCGTTTCTAGGGCTTTGGTCGCCGCAACAATAGAACAACAAAATCAGGGCAAAAATAAGTAAGCTCAATACAATATGAATAAAAAATCTGGCCTTGACATCGTCGATCCGATATTGGCTTTACCACGTTCCGTGAAGCGTTTGGTCGTGGTCGCTGTTGACGCAGCGTTGTGTATTGCAACGGTCTGGTTAGCCTACTTTCTTCGCTTGGATGAATGGATACGCTTGGTGGGTGATCCATTCTGGCGAGCCGACTGGGCAGCCGGTTTGTCGATGGTAATCGCCATTCCTCTATTTGTCAGTCACGGGTTTTATCGAGTGATTTTTCGATACGCCAATTTGGTGGCGATCAATATGGTCATCCGGGCGTTTGCGATCTATTGGTTTTTCTATGCCCTGATTATCACGGTGATTGGTTTTGAGGGGATTCCTAGGAGTGTGGGGATCATTCAACCGCTGTTGTTGATGGTGGCAGTGGGTCTTTCGCGAGCCTTGGCACACTTTTGGTTGGGCGGGGCTTATCAGACGATTCTCAAGCGGGCGGCTTTGCCCAAAGTACTGATTTATGGTGCGGGCATCGCCGGTCGACAGTTGGCTGCGGCCATGGCCAATAACCAAGAAATGAAAGTGGTGGGTTTTTTGGATGACAATCGGCGCTTGCATGGGCATGTCATTGATGGCTTACATGTCTACGATCCGAGTGACTTGGCATCGATCGTGACAAATAATGGTATTAGCAATGTTTTATTGGCTGCGCCATCGGTGTCTCGTGCGCGACGCAATGAGATTTTGAGTCAAATTCGTGAAGCGAAAGTCTCTGTTAGGACACTGCCAAGTGTCATTGATCTTGCCCAAGGCAAGGTCACTGTTTCTGACTTGAGAGAGCTCGATATTGATGATTTGCTCGGTCGAGAAGCAGTGGCCCCAGATCCCGCGTTATTGGCCAAACACATTAAAGGAAAAACCGTTCTTGTGACTGGTGCCGGTGGCTCGATTGGTAGTGAACTCTGCCGACAAATTGCTGACATGGGTCCGACGGTATTGCTTTTAGTCGAGCAAAGTGAATTGGCGCTCTATACCATTCATCAGGTGCTTGAAAGAAGACTGCAAACGCATGAAACTCAGTTAGCCAAAGAAGCGGGCCATGCAACAGAAAACGATGGCGCCGCTCATCAAAGCAACAAATTGAGACAGGCCTTCCACAAAAAAACCACCATCATTCCGCTTCTCGCATCGATTCAAGACGCAAATCGGATGCAGGAAATCATGCAAACGTGGCGGCCAGCGACGGTCTATCATGCCGCTGCTTATAAGCATGTACCCTTGGTTGAGCACAATCCCGCTCAGGGCATCAACAACAACGTATTCGGTACTTTGGTCACCGCAAAAGCGGCCATTGATGCTGAAGTATCAGATTTTGTATTGATCAGCACTGATAAGGCGGTTAGGCCCACCAACATCATGGGGGCTACCAAGCGTTTGGCTGAGATGATTTTACAGGCGCTGGCATTAGAAGAAAATGCAAAAAGTGAATACGCTGAGAATGCCACACAACATAATACTGATTCTGCAAAACTCGCTTATTCATTGATCACTAAAAAAACCGCACCATCAAAAACACGGTTTTCAATGGTGCGGTTCGGCAACGTCTTGGGGTCTTCGGGTTCTGTGGTGCCTAAGTTTCGGCAACAAATTCGTGACGGCGGGCCCGTCACATTAACGCACGATGAAGTGACACGATATTTCATGACAATACCAGAAGCGGCTCAGTTGGTGATTCAGGCTGGCGCCATGGCTCAAGGCGGTGAGGTTTATGTCTTGGATATGGGTGAGCCAGTTCGCATTATGGATCTGGCCAAGCGAATGATCGCGCTTTCTGGTTTGAAGCTCAAAGACGATGCTCATCTCGATGGGGATATCGAGATTCAGATCACGGGGTTGCGACCCGGTGAGAAACTCTACGAAGAACTTCTTATTGGTGACCTCCCAGAAACGACCCCTCATCCCAGAATCATCAAGGCCCATGAAGTTACCCTCGCCTGGCCTGAGCTAAACATAAAACTCGAATTACTCAAACAATCGCTTAATAACCGCGATGCCACGGCAACCCGTGACTGCCTAAAAGATCTGGTTCCCGGTTACGTGCCCGAGATCACCATATTTGACTGGGGGTATTTGAAAAGAGATGAGGGTGAAGAGGAATGATTAGGGATTCAGGCGGTGAGAACGCACTCACTAATTCCGCCTTTAAATGCAGAAAACCAAATTCTGGTGATCCCTGTTTTTCGTGATGGATCACAGTGCGATTTTAATTTTTTCAAATGGATTATCTTTAACGATCTTCCATCCCAACATAGCCACTTAGAACCCTTTTAGGCGAGCCGGTAGAGTTGCTGTCACCCTGATTGACTCTTAGCTTTGAAGATCAGTAGATCGGCTTTTTTGTATTTCTTAAAGAAAATTGAAAACGCTTGCCAACTCAAATTAACTAAAAAGACGTCCCATAGAAACCGATCCAACCACCATGAACAAACAACCGACCACCCTTGACCAGTACCCTTTCATCCATTCTATTGAGACCCGCTGGATGGATAACGACGTTTACGGCCACGTCAATAATGTGATTTACTACTCATTCTTTGACACCGCCGTCGCGGTGTATCTCACCGCAAAAGCTGGTCTGGATTACATCAATAGCTCATCCGTGGGATTGGTCATTGAAACCAGTTGCACATACTTTGAAGCCATCGCTTTTCCTGATACCGTGCAGGTCGGTGTCCGGGTCGCCAAACTCGGCAACTCAAGCGTGCGCTACGAATTGGCCATCTTTAAAAACAACCACACCACCGCCAGCGCCCAAGGCTACTTCGTTCACGTCTATGTCGACAAACAAACCCAACGCCCTGTGCCCATTCCCAAACAAGCACGAACGGCACTGAGCCAGATTTTTAAAACCGAATAGCGCTGTATCGGATCAACACACCTCT
>JAFMCG010000040.1 GCA_017857895.1 Burkholderiaceae bacterium
ATGGGACCGATGACAAGAGCAGTGATGATTGGTGAGATACCCAAGCTGTCGTTAACGGCCGTAGAAATGGTGTTACCTTGAAAAGCATTGAACCCAAACCCAAAAGAAGCCAACAAGCAAAAGGAATACAACCAGATCAACCAGCGATAGTGGCTACCCAAGCCGTGGCGAATATAGGCCGCTGGGCCACCACGAAATGTGCCCTCAGGGGTGCAGCGCTTAAAGGTTTGCGCCAACGTGCACTCAACCAGACTGGTGGCCATGCCGACCAAAGCGATTGCCCACATCCAAAACACCGCCCCTGGCCCACCCAAGGTAATGGCCACCGCCACACCAGCCAAGTTGCCGCCACCCACGCGGCCGCCCACTGAAATCATCAAGGCGTCCCAACCACTGATTTGCCCAGTGGGCGTTTGCCCTTTACGGGGAATCGCCAGTACCCACATGCGCCCAAAATAATGCAACTGTACAAAGCGTGTGATTAAGGTGAAATAAATACCAATCACCACCAACAGCGGCACCAAGGCCCACCCCCAAGTCACCGCATTGAGGTAGCCAAAAAACTGGCTTAAAACCGCCATACCACTCTCCCTTTGTCTGTCTCTTAACTCAAAACCCAGTCATTATTTGTTTGCAACGTTGCTGGCCTCACTGACTCAAGGACCGCACCGTCTGGTGTCTGGAAGCCAAGTGCGACGCGTATCTTACCTGAGCTGCGCAAAGCACTGCGTCGGGAATTTTGAAGCCCATTACATGCCACTTTCGGGGTGGTACTACATTGCAGTTTTTACGCAAAATGCTCATTTATGCGTGACAATGTCAGCTAACGCACCCATCTAGGAATTGTGATGTCAATCAAATCTTTGGTCCGAACCATCCCGCACTACCCCAAGCCTGGCATCATGTTTCGCGACATCACCACCCTGCTCAAAGACCCCATCGGGTTTCGCATCACAATTGAGGCGTTGGCGCAGCGCTATGCCAATCAAAACATTCAGAAAGTCGTGGGTATTGAGTCGCGAGGCTTCATTCTCGGTGCCCCGCTGGCGTTTGCCATAGGGGCTGGGTTTGTGCCGATCCGAAAAAAGGGCAAACTACCCGCCGAAACCATCGGGCATGACTATGAGTTGGAATACGGTGCCGACCGAGTCGAGATCCACGTTGACGCCATTGACCGCGGTGAACGGGTTTTGCTGATTGATGACTTGATCGCCACGGGCGGTACGGCCTTGGCCGCTGTCGAATTGATTGAGCAGCTTCACGGCCATTTGGTAGAAGCGGCCTTTGTGATTGACTTACCCGATATTGGCGGCATGACACGCTTGAAAGCACGTGGTGTGTCTTGCCATGCTTTGACTGAATTTGAAGGTGACTAAAAGATTAGTCGTCGACCGAACCAGTGGCACCATCGACGACCAAAACCCTCGACTTACTTGTTAATTTTTGTGATTTTGTTGCCCTGAATACCCAATCCAGCCATTAATCCACGCTGGTCAAAAATGAACGCGTAGATGTCATTTTGGATCGTGGTGGTGGTCCGCGACACGGCCATGCCCTTATCCATCACCACAATATTTGGTCCCACACCCACTTCAAAACCTTGTGCGGTATCGAGCGCTTTCAAAGCGCTATCTTTCATGAAGAAAAGGGCATAACCAAATTCTTGGGCACCGGCTTGAAAACCGACCGAGGCACCCGCTGTGTTGTAAAAACCAACGGCTTTACCATCACGCCACAAGACGCCTTCACCGTATTGACCACCAACGATCAATCCGGCTTTGGTCACTTTTGGAAACACCAATACGGCGATCGCCTTGTCATTGAGCGCATCGGCTGATGGGTCATCTTTGATAAGCAATGATAAGGCCTGACGAGAAGACTGCTCTAAAGCCGCTTTCGACTCGGCCTGAACGGCTGCACCAAAAGTGGTCAATGAGGCCAAAAGTAAAACGGCACAAAAATGACGACTAAAGAAACTCAACATGGTTTATTCCCAAGATTGCAAGGTTTGGCACGCCTGCCAAGTAACTGTCGCGCGCTGCTATCTTAATACCAAAAAAAGGTCAATGACGCGTTTGATTGCCCCTACCAACAGGCGCCCTCAAAGCGATGATCTGGCCTTCACATACGCAGCAATTTCTGCAGTGGCTTCAGTCAGATGGGCTTGAAGCACCTTAAAATTATCTGATCGTTCGCGGGTGTCTTCGTTCATGTAAAGCGGGCGCCTGACTTCGATCTGTAAGCTGTGCTGATTCAAATCCGGCCGCCCCAAGTCAGCCAAAACCGCCACGCCTTTGTAAGGGTCGTTGCGCGCAACCGTATAGCCATGCTTCAGTAGGCTCTGCTCAACCACCTCAATAAAGCCGGGCTCACAAGTCGTGCCATCGCGGTCACCGAGCACAAAATCTGCCAAGACCCGATCCTTTCCAAAACCCAAACGCTCAAAAGCGTTGTTAGGCATGGAGTGCAGGTTCAAATGCCAGACCCCACCGAATCGCTCACGCGACTGCTTGAATGCTTTATCAAGGGCATCCCGATAGGGACGCCAGTAGTTTTGAATACGATGCAACACGTGGCCAACCGCCATCTTCTCGGAATAGATCAGATTGTCAGCATCCATCTTTTGCCAGATCAGGCCGTAGCCCAAGCGCGACTTTTCTGATGGCGTCAACGGGCCGGCCCACTGGCCATCAAGCAATGCCGGATCAATGTCATCAACCGCACGATTGGGATCAATATAGGTTCTGGGAAAATTTGCACTGATCAACGTACCGCCAACAGCCGGCACATGCCCCCATAGCGCATCCACATGGGTGTCCTCGCCACGACGCAACAATTCAAACGGCACTTTGTAACCAAAGTCATCTGGGTAGGTCGTGCCGCTGTGCGGTGAATCGCAAACCAATGGCAGGGCTGGGCTGTTGCTCGGGTGCAGCACGGTGGTCGGTTCAAATTTCAACACTTATCTCCTTAAAATGCCATGTTTGTAGATTTGGTTTTGAAACTGGCAATGCAAATCTTACGTGATGGCAGGCAATGATTGGGGGCTCACTGACACCCATCACGCGTTTCTAATCCACCACAAATGGCCGCTATCAACAGCAACCTGCGCTACATTATTGGGAAATCATACGCGGAGTAAACCAATGAACGAAGACCTCAATACCCCATTGAGCGAAGACGAGATGCAAACGCTGGATATGTTCCTCGCCAATCTTGACGGTGAGGTTCCGAGCTTTGAGGCCTTAGATGGTTTGTTTTGTGCGCTTAGGTGTGCGCCCACGCTGGTGCCGCCGAGTGGATATTTGCCGGTCATACTGGGTGAAGACGGCGGTTTTGAAGATGAAGATCAAGCCCGAACCATGCTGATGTTTATCACCCGCCACTGGAACACCGTTTCTGACGGCTTGCGCGAAGCGATGGAAACGGAAACACTCTACTTACCCGCACTTTTGGTCGACGAAGAAGGCCAAGCAGCTGGCAACGACTGGGCAGAAGGGTTTTTGTTGGGTGTCTCGATGACGGAAGACGATTGGGACGACTTTATTGATGACGAAGACTTGGGTGAGTTACTGGTGCCCATGATGGTGCTTGCCCATGAAGACAACCCCGATCCAGAATTTAAATCGCCTGAGATCACAGACGAAAACCGTGAGAGCCTGCTGAACATGATGTTCAACAGCTTGATACTCATCTTCGCGCACTTTGAAGAGCGACGGACTTAATGACCATTAGCGACAAAAGGCAACAAATACAAGTTGGCGTGCCTCAACATGCGTAACCCTCTTCTTGATGGCCTTAACACTTTTGGTAATGGCACCAATTCCCCTAGGCACTACACTGACTCTTTAAATCTATGGGCTTACGCTTTAATCAGTGGGTGTCACTACCGTGATGTGTAATTAACAATCTATTCATGCCTTCGTTGGCAGCCTTTTGTTGATGTAAGACCATTTTTTTCGCTTCTAGGAAAGCACCATGACTGTCTCTGCCCAACGCGCCGGACGAATCTCGTCGGTTTTTTTGTTTGCCCTTGGGCTCATGGACCTCGTGCGAGGTGCCGCGCACACATTTTTTATCCACTGGGCTAACGACACCTTTGCGCATTTGGATCTTTCAGCCAACGGACCAGATCAATTAATGCTGTTGGGTGCTTTTGGTATCTCCAACTGGCTCACCGGCATGGTTTTCATCCTGATCGCCCTGCGCGCGCGCGCGTTGTCGGATGCGGCATTGCTGATTATTTTGATGGCCTACGCTTTGGGATGGTTGGGGCTGAAATCTGCGGGAATCTCCCCAGACGCAGACTTCAACGGACGCTACATCATGTTTGTCTATTTTGGTGTGTGCGCTCTGGGCTTGATCTGGTCATACCTTGATGGCAAGCGAGGCATCAAAACCTAAAGGTTGCGGCGGCGGCAACACCCAATAGATTTAGATCGACCGTTCTCACATTGGGCGTGAATTGGTAGTAGACGTTTTTGGCGACCAGCGAGATATCACCCCAATCGAACGTGTGTCCCAAACCGACATACGCTTGGGTTGTCAAACTCGAGGACTGCCCGCCACCAATGTCGACATAAAACGGTACAAAATAGCCTGACGAGCCGAGGTTGTAGCGACCTTTTAGGCCAACAATCGCATCGGCTAAATTGACTGAAGCCTGTCCTGTAACGGACTGTCCTGTTTCGGCCAAGCGAATCGTGGTGCTGGCGTTTTACCAAAGAAACCTGGCACCCAAAACACCGTCCAGTATCAGTGAGGGCGATTGGTGCAGGGTATAGCTTGGCGCCACCGTCAAAATAGTCATGTCAATACGGGGGCTGGCATTAAGACTCGCCTGCTGTACCGTGCGTGAGTTATCGACAGTAAGATCACCGTAAATCGCATCAAGATAAAAACCCAACCGACCGCGTTGGGCTTGCGCGACCACCATGGCTGCACCATTCAAATTTGACAAGACATTGCCTGGGCTCATTTCGACTTGACCAAGCCGAGTGTCGTTGTAAGACACTGACCCACTGATACCAAGCGCCCAAGCGTATGGCGTGACGCTAAAGCGCCAGGGGTCAGCAACCGTTGAGGGTGAGCCCGAACTCGGTGCGGGTTGGGCATGCAACGTAGGCGCAGAAAACGCGCCCACCACCACCAGCAGCAATAATCTGTATGCACGCCACAAAAACATCGAACCAAAGTGCATTTTTAACCCCACAGGCGCTCAGACGCCCCAAATAAACCCTGAAAACCAAAAACCACATGATTCATGACAGGTCAAATTGGTGCAACACATCACATTTTGGGCAAACAAACCCGATGGGACTACGGCCTGAAGGTCAGTGTCGATGTATTGCAAACCAATGGTTTTTGGGGAGGGGGAGAAGTGGTCAGACCAAACCGATCAGTTCAGATCCAGTTCCTTAACCGCCAAACTTGCAGGGTCATACTTGAGGAAGTTCTCGCGATGGCGACGGTAAAACAACAAGCCTTCTTTGATGCTAGCCACAGAGGCGCCTTGTTCCATCATCTTGTCCCAAAGGTTCCAGTCCTCTTGAGGGTGGGCGTTTACGAACCGATTTTGATAACCAATTTCTTTACCCAGAGCAGTGCGATACAACATGGATCCGTGATGCTGCGCTTCACGATCCCAATACAAGTCGCCGAGATATGGTTGGGTTTGACCAGGAACACGGGTGAGAATTTCTTCTTTGAGTTCACCCGTTACCACAATGTCGTAAGTGACGATGTCAGTTGTGGCGCCAGAAAGGAGTTCTATCGAATCAGAACGCAACCAGTTGTCCGCACCAATAAAGAGAACATACTCGCTTTCAACACGCGACAGCATGTCCTGAAAATTATCAACAACACCCAGGTTTTCTGGTCTGAGGACATATTCAACGGTGGGGTAGAGATTCGGCAGGTGCTCGCAATCCCCCACTCCGTCATCGACAAACAAAACCCTCGATGGCGACACGGTCTGTGAGAGCAAGGATTCGATGCAATGTGCAGCAAGATGCCCGTATCTATAGGAAGCAATAACAACTGTAATCATATCGATTTGGATTAAAACACGAAACACGCTTTCCTTTGTTAAAACTTAACTCCCTTAGGGCTTTTGAGGTCACTCGCTCTGTAGATCGCAAAAGAAGCACGGGCTTTGCTGAACAAAACACACATTTGCTTGTCATAAAAAAATTTTGCTTTTGCAGCTGTGCTGGCTGTGCTTTAAATGCGTGGTGAAGGTCTTTTGTTGTTGTGAGGACTTTGCCACTTTTTTAAATTAATGCCGTCATTCAGACAGTTCAAAAAATAACAGCGATGTCATCTGGGAGACTGCTTGCTGTCAGGAACCTATGCTTACAATCAAAAATCATGTTTAAACCGATTCGCAAGGAACCCCGTGAAAGTTTTGCGTGCAACGCCCGCCCTTACCCGTCGCTCTTTATTGTTCGGTCTGTTGTTCACCAGTTTGGCTCCTTTGGCAGCCATGGCAGCCACCAAACCAATACCCATGACTGTCTGGAAGGACCCTAACTGCGGTTGCTGCGCCGATTGGGTACGAATCCTGGAGTCGCATGGCTTTGCGGTCACGGTTGTTGATTCTGGCAACCAAGCCATGCGGGCGCAACTGGGCGTTCCTACCAAGTTCGGTTCGTGCCATACTGCCTTGGTCGCGGGCTACATGGTGGAGGGGCATGTGCCTGCTGCTGACATCAAACGAATGTTAAAAGACAAGCCAGATGCCTTGGGCTTGACCGTGCCTGGCATGCCGATTGGATCACCTGGCATGGATGGGCCTGAATATGGTGGCAGAAAGGATGCATATAAGGTGTTACTCATGCAACGCGATGGACAAGCACAAGTTTTTGCTTCTTATTGATACCGCAGACCATGAATAGCCTAGTACCACTGCTATTCATGCCAGACTTGTCAGCCTAAGATGTCTCAGGTACTTTATTAACCACAACAACCATTGCTGAAATTTGCATGACGCTCGCCAACACACACGCGCTGATTCTTAACGTGACCACAGCAACGATGGCGTGCGTCAATCACCAACGCCAGCGACCCCGTCGCGACCGCTCGATTCATGGCTTGCTCATGCTTGCTTTATATTTACCCTTGGTTCTCATGATGGCCATTGGTCAGATGATCGCAAATACTGATCACTTCCACCAGACCATTTCTCACGGGCCCGTTGCACAGGCACATCATCACCCTGATGCCATTGCGCAGGCTGATGCACTTGAGTTGGGCGCACAACATGTGCACCTCTCCGATGCATTGCAGCTCAATGCGCTAGTAGCGGGCCACAGCCCCACACATCCTCACGCCAACCGTGATCTTAAAATCACCAATCCGCTTATAAATTACGCCGATGTCTTCCCAGACGGCTTGCTGCGTCCCCCTCGGGTTTAAAACAAACCCCACACTTAAAAATGCGTGTGCGATGAACCCATTTGGGTTCTAGCGCTGCTGTTTCATTCACCGTAAGGGAAAATCATGAAGGCTTCTTTACCAGCCCGTTTGGGATTGGTCCTGCTTTGTTTGTTGCCACTGATCGCATTAGCTCATGGCATCAGCGACGAAGACAAACAACGCATGCTCGATGGCGGGTACATGCAATACGTCTGGCTTGGTGCGACCCACATGCTCTCCGGCTACGACCATTTGCTCTTTCTACTGGGCGTGGTCTTTTTTCTGACGACGTTTAAAGACGTGGTTCGATTTGTGACCGTCTTTACCATCGGTCATTGCATCACCTTGATTTTTGCGACTTATTTCAAAATCACTTGGAACTACTGGCTTATTGATGCCATCATCGCCGTGAGCGTGGTTTACAAAGGCTTTGACAACAACGGCGGCTTTCAGCGTCACTTCAACATGGCCTCACCAAACCTAGTCAAGATGGTGTTTGTGTTTGGTTTGCTGCACGGCTTTGGTCTGTCCACTCGCTTGCAACAGCTACCGTTAGGCGACGATGCAGGACAAATGATTGGACGCATTCTGAGTTTCAACTTGGGTGTTGAACTTGGCCAAATCGCTGCCCTTACTGTCATGTTGGCTGTGTTGGCCATCTGGCGTAAAACAGCCTCCTTCACGCGATTGAGTTACGCCACCAATCTGGCGATCATGGCAGCCGGTATTTATCTTCTTTTTGCGCAGTTGCATGGTTACCAGCACGACGTCAACGGCGAGAGCCTGCGCTTTCCCGTTCAAGAGCATCAACATGCCCACGAAGACTTAGACATAGAAAACACCACTGACAAATCTCGAAACACACTTTGATGAAAGGAACGAATATGAAACGATTAATTCTGGCTGTACTTTTGGCGCTTCCCCTGGCCGCACCCACCATCGTCATGGCGGATCCGGGCAGCAGTTGCCACTTTCATGGCAAAAAAATGGCCACAGAAAGCACTGTGCTGCAATGTGCCTCAAAACGAAAAGCCTCACTGATTGAGGCAGGCAAGCTCGAAAAAAGCTGGGCGAGCGTTCAACCAGCGACCATTGCCTTAGTCGATGGTAAAAAAGCCAAAGAATGGCGAGTTATCTACCAAAACCCCACTGCTTCAGACAGCGCAAAATCCTCTCTTTATCTGTTCTTTACCCCACCCGGCAATTTCATTGCTGCTAACCACACGGGCAATTAAAGAAAAGGCTACTCCCAAAAGAGTAGCCTTTTCTGTCAAGAAACCATCGCTTGAGTCGGCGCAAAGATGATTTAGAAAGTCATCGTATCCTTTCAATCGCCTTGTATGTCCTTAATGAATCGTGCAGCGAGCAAGCCATCAGGCGCTTCCATATCCTGCAGTATGGAATAGTGATTTCTTCCCGGCAATATCGTCAGGTTCGATTGGGCGCCCTGTTCAGACAGGTTAGAAGCGAAATCAACCGACTGAGCGACCCATCCCGGCGGCTCAGCGGCGCCAACGACGATCTCGTAGGGTGTTTTTTTTGATGGTGGAAAATGAATCGGGCTCAGGGCGTGAATATCCTCTGGCCCGAGCAGTATCTCTTGATTGACAGAAATGTTAAGCACGGGGCTGAGCTCGTAAATGCCACTCATGAGATAGGCCTTTCGGATCATGCCATCCGGAAGACTGAACACCGACGGCTCTTGAGCCAGCACCATGGCAATCAGGTGTGCACCCGCCGAGTGGCCAGCGACATCAATACGTTTGTCATCAAAACCCAAATCGGCGGCATTTGAATGCAACCAGAGCAGTGCTTGCTGAATCTGGCTACTGATTTCACGAACGGTAACCTGAGGGCATAAGTCGTAGTTCAAGATAACAACATTCGCGTCACACGGTTCGAGCGCATTAAACACATACCCAAAATCGTTCTTATCACGAGCACGCCAATAGCCGCCATGGATAAAGACAAACAGCGGCTGATTGGCTCGACTGGATCGTCGTAGATTGAAATTGGCCAAGGGTCCTTCCCCATAGCGCAGTTCTTCAATGTCAGTGAATTTTTGATGAGCGAGATCGCTCTTTAATTTACTCTTAGCGGAGTATTCGTCGGCCTCTGGCACGGCGCAACGCGGATTAAATTCAGCTTCCCAGTCAATACTCATTTGGCGTTAACCTCCGCAACGATTTGTACTTCCACCTGAAATCCGTAATGCAAAGCCGCCACGGGTACCACAGCCCTAGCCGGCTTGTGCGACCCAAAAATAGACGCATAAATCTCGTTGAACTGCGGCCACAATGCCACGTCAGAAATATAGGCGGTACATTGCACCACTTGCGCCATTGAACTGTGGCCCGCATCAAGGATCTGCTGGGCTCGCTCAAACACGGACCGCACTTGTCGTTCAAACGAGTCTTCAACACCAGTAGGTGCCATGTCAGGCAACAAGCCAGACACGAAAATTAAGCCGTTAGAAACAATCGCCTGGCTGTAATGACCTTTGGGGCTAGGCACCAGGTTGGAATGAATAATGTCCATCGGCTTGCTGACTCCCGTCAAAACTTCAGTGTATTTAATCGGCTCACGATGTCACAACCGGTCGCAAAGCGCACGTGTTGGTTGGCCATCACGATTTGAGTCTAGATCACGGAACAACGGCATGCAACGGTTAAAAACAGCCCAAATCGAAGGCGCCAGCCGCTGGTACTTCTTTTGGCGTATTCAGTGGCCACTACTGATGCCCACGACCATTTTTGTGTTGGTTAACGCGCTGATTAACTCGGTTCGCATGGTTGACCACATCTTCGTCATGACCAATGGCGGACCCAACAACGCGTCGTCATTATTGCTTTTTTATCTTTATGAGGTGGGATTCAAATTTTGGGATCGTGGTTACGCCTCGACCCTAACGGTAGTGCTGCTCGCGATCTTAGCGATTGCTGGCTTGGTGCAATTCTTTTTGCTTGACCGAAGGACCCATTACCGATGAGGATCAGCAACTCAAAAGACCTCGGTCATCGGCTCAACCGTGCTGACTGGCTCACCACGATTGGTGCTTGGGTGTTGGCTATCGCTTGTGTTTTACCGCTGTTATATGCCCTTTGGGCAGCCTTCCACCCCTCCCAATACGCAACATCGCTTTCATTGACGGCGCCACTAACACTTGAGAACTTTTCTGGCGCTTGGCAAGCGGCGCCATTCCCACGGTACTTCTTCAATACCATCGTTTTGGTGCTGATGATTTTGGTCATGCAACTGGTGCTATGCACACTGGCGGCATACGCCTTTGCGCGTTACACGTTTTTTGGCAAGCAGCATACTATTTTCATTAATGCTCGTGCAACTGATGGTGATGCCTGAGATTTTGATTGTTCGCAATTACCAAACCTTGTCGACATTGGGCTTTGTCGACACACTCTTTGGTATCGGGCTGCCCTACTTTGCATCGGCTTTTGCGATTTTCCTTTTGCGACAGACCTTCAAAACCATTCCGAAGGAACTGATCGAGGCGGCTCAAATGGAAGGCGCGAGTTCCTTGCAGATTTTGCGACACGTCTATATTCCCTTGGCAAAACTCACTTACTTGGCGTTCTCCTTGGTTTCCATTAGCCATCACTGGAATAACTTTTTGTGGCCGTTGGTGGTAAGAAACTCTCAAGAGTCGCGCCCATTGACTGTCGGTTTACAGGTTTTTTCTTCGGCTGACCAAGGCATTGACTGGTCGATTATTTCTGCTGCAACGCTTTTGACTTCTGCGCCGCTACTCATTGGATTTCTGATCTTTCAGCGACAGTTCGTGCAATCATTCATGCGTGCGGGTATCAAATAAACTCGGCAAAAAAGCATTCTCAATAGGCGCAGACATACACTGCACCGCATTGATAATTTGGTCACCTTTGAGCCTATCCTGCGTCAAAGCAAAAGCTTCTGGCAAACCAGCATCGATGTCGCGCTCAAAAAAATGGCAATTTATGGTCGCTGCGCATCAAAACAACACGGAAGAATGACTGATGCTGTCCTTGTACTTTTACCGACACACTGCACAAGTGAGGCTGTCCCTAACGAATCAAGAGCGCTAGGCCTCAGGCCTCTTGATTCGGTTCAATATTTCATTTATCTTGAGTTATAGAAAGCGGTATTAATAGTGACCAATGGACACAAGGATCATGATCGGCGTTATTCTTGTGTTAGATGTGTGATTTTTTTTTGATAGTAGTCGGCAGTCCACACCAGCAGTCAGTGGCACTGCTCTAAAGGCTGGGTTTGGTTGATAAGTGACCGTTTGGTTTTTGACTCAATCAGATGCCAACCCAAGGTTTAAAAAAAGAGAGGCCATTGACGTTAATGTGATTGTGCAAATCCCTTTAAGTGGCACCTGCAAAACCATTGCCACCCACCACAGCGACGACACCGCCAAAAAGTAACGCACGACGTAATCAGTAAGAGGTCGATCCATGGAAACTGACACCAAGGTTCATACCGCACAAACAAGCGCCACCTCCAAGATGTACACGCTCATGGAGGAGCTTCTAGAGTCTGCCGATATTCGAATCAACGGCGACCGTGACCAAGACATGCAGATACACCACCCTAAACTGGCCGATCGTGTCTTTGCGATGGGCAATATCGGTTTGGGTGAAGCCTACATGGACGGACAGTGGGATGCCAATCGGCTTGACGCTTTCTTCACCCACTTGCTAGCGGCTCGGCTCGATCAAAAAGTCAAACCCCTACGGTTGATATTTCATGCATTACGCACGCGACTGCTGAATCGGCAAACACTCAAACGCGCTTGGACTGTGGGTCAGGTGCACTACGATCTCGGTAATGATTTTTACGCGGCAATGCTTGATAAACGCATGACCTATACCTGCGGTTTTTGGTCTGATGGCGCTCAGACACTCGATGCTGCTCAAGAAGCCAAGCTTGATATGATCTGCCAAAAACTCGGACTCGAACCGGGCATGCGCTTGCTTGATATTGGTTGCGGCTGGGGCAGCTTGATGGGATTCGCGGCCGAGCGCTATGGGGTCAAGTGCACGGGGGTCACGGTATCAAAAGAGCAAGCCGTTTGGGCCGCCGAGCGCTACAAAGGCTTGGATCTTGAATTCAAGCTTCAAGACTACCGAACTGTCGAAGGGAAATTCGATCGCATCGCCAGCGTTGGTATGTTTGAACATGTCGGTCGCAAGAACTTCAGGCAATACATGATCACGGCTCACCGTTGCTTAGCAGATGGTGGCCTGTTTTTACTTCACACCATTGGCAAAAACTTGCGTGACAGTGTCCCAGATCCCTGGGTCGACAAATACATCTTTCCCAATGGTGACCTGCCATCCTTGGGCCAACTCGGTGACGCCTACGATGATCTCTTTATTGTCGAGGATATGCATAATTTTGGGGCTGACTACGACAAAACGCTCATGGCTTGGCATAAGAACTTTGAAAACGCCTGGCCGCGCTTCAAAGACCAGTTGGGTGAACGGTTCTACCGCATGTGGCGCTACTACCTGCTGTCATGTGCTGGTGCGTTCAGGGCCCGCGACATTCAACTCTGGCAATGGGTGCTGAGTAAAGAAGGGGTACGTGGTGGCTATCAGCGCCCCTACCCCCTTCACACGACCGGTCATGCTCAAAAGCCGTCATAAAAGGCACGCCATTGATTTTGATCGTTAGCGACTTTTCGGGAGTAGGGCATAAAACAGTCGTATAAAAATATACTTAGATGACCTCATCTTGGCTGACCTGCAGCGCAAAATGGTGATCGTGACCAGCCCGTGTCAAGTCGGTAAGACGACCCCTTTCCAAGCAACTCGTACCCGCCTTTGAAAGAGCCCAGCACCTGAAATGGGACTTCAGCGATGATCGTTCGATTTTGACGCGCCAATCTTGACGCTCAGACGCCCAACTGCTTGTATTTGATGAAATACACAAGATTGCGCTCTGGAAAAATTGGCTTAAGGGTGTGTTTGATGGCCGTTCAAACGACCAAACCATTTTGGTCACAGTCAGCGCGCGCATGGAAACCTTTCGTTATGCTGGCGACTCTATGGCGGGTTGATTTTTTGCGTATCGGCTCCACCCATTTTCAGTTAAAGAGTGGTGTGATGCGTCAGGCGCGACACCCAAAGCTGCACTTCACCATCTAATCAAACGCGGCTGATTTCCTGAAGCCTGTTTGGCTCAAAATAAAAACGATGCTGACCGATGGCGAACGCTTTACTTGGACCGAATGGTGCGCGATGACATTTTAGAGTTTTCGCGGGTTCGAGAGGTCAGCACCATGAGGGTCTTGGTTGAGCTTTTGCGCGACCGCGTAGGGTCACCCCTTTAGCTAGCCTCATTGGCCCGGGACTTGGATTGTTAAACCAAAACTGTGGGCAGTTACTTGGAAATTTTTCAGGCACTTTTTATTGTTTTTACTGTCCGGCCTTGGCACCACAACATCGCCAGAGGCCTTTTGCAAACCCCGAAAGTTTACTTTTACGGTACGGGACTGGTGCGCGGCAACCACGGGGTTAAACTTGAGAATCCCTCAGCCGCCATGTTGCTCAAACACGTTCAGTTCTTGTATGACAGTCAAGAACGTGAAACCGAATTACACTACGTGCGAACCAAAGATGGTGCCGAAGTAGATTTTGCCATCAGTGAAGACCGACACCTGACACATTTAATCGAGTGCAAAGCCACCAACAGCACGCCACATCCGGCGCTTAAACGATTTGCACAAGAACACCCAGACGCCATTGCCGTTCAAATTGTCGGTGATTTGCGCCAGCCCCAAACACGCGACGGTATTGAAATTATTGATGCCGCCACATGACTCGCTGGACTTGCGGCATAAAACAGTTCGTGACTTTGTTGACAAGGTGAGAGAGGGTGTTGTGTTTTGTGCAGACGAAAAAAAAAGCACTAAGTCGTTTTGACATAGCACTTTTCTTTTTTGTCATTTTGCTACAGCGTCTTTTACTGTCCAACACGGTACTGAAATTGTGCGGCACTGTGTTCTGCTGTGCAACGACGTTGTTAATGTTGACAACAACGGTTGAACTTGGTGGGTCGGCCGGGATTCGAACCCGGGATCTACGGATTAAAAGTAGAGACAATAGAAATTACACGCTTTGTTTCAATGGGTTACGCCGCCTCAGAAACGGTGTGCTGTAAAGTGTGCAGGTAGCATGGCTTGAACTTAAGCGACAACAATCTTTCCCACTAAAACCACCACTGCAACTGTGCCTGCAGCATTTGGCTGTTTGATTGGTTGGCCAGGGTGGCTGAGTACACCAGGTTAAAGCGGCTCGACGGCCCCAGGCTGGCGCCAATGCCTACCTCGATGACCGCAGCATCCCGGGCAATCGGTGCGGCACTGACCGTGAAGTCGGGTCCTGTCGTGAAGCTCAACGTCGTGGTCGGCGCCAAGTCCCCCCAGGCGCGCTGCCAACCGGCTGACAGACTTGCCTGCCAGTGGGTTTGTTCGCTTTGCCACTGATGCGTGAGCCTGGCCCCGAGCGTGCCAAACCCCACGCTGGCGTTGGTGGCCTGGCCACTGAGCGCAGCCTCGGCCCCAGTCTCCCCAAAGTTCGAGGTGTTGAGCCACGTTTGGCTTACCTGCCCAAACGGCCAGAGCGTGGTTTGAGTGTCTTCTCGTTTGTGTAAGGTAATCGGGGTGCTCAGATCGGCAAACAGTTGCGTGGATCTTGAGGCCACCGTGCCACTGGCATTGCCCAGATCGTCTAGCGGCAAGGTGCGGGTCACACTGGCCGTGTTCCATGACTGCACCAGCCCGCCATTGAGCCGCAGGTGGTCGGTGTCATACGTGCCGTAGGCCAAGAGGTGATACCCACTGGTGTCGGCACTGCTGGCAGCAACCGTCGTGTTGGTCACGCTCGCTGAGAAACCACCGCCCAGACGCAAGTAGGGGCTAATCTTGTGATCCACCCCCAGCACAAACCCGCCACTGTTGGCGGTGGCCTTCTGGGCATCGGCGTTGGCACTGAACTTGTCCCAGTTGCCATAGGCTTGGGCCCACACGGTGGTGTCGGCGTTGGTTTGTCCGACCTGCTGCAGTCTGACCGCTTCGCTGTTGTCTAGCCAGCTGTCTTGCAGCCGCCAGTTCACCACTTGGGCCAACAGCCGGCTGTTGTAGAGCAGTGCGGCCTGGTTGGCACTGTAGATCTCGCCTGACCAGTCCTGGTACCACCCGGGCAACAGATTCGGGTTGTCATTCAGGATGACATCGTTATACGGCTCGGCCAAGCCGCTTTGGCCATCGATGGCATTGGCCACCGCGCGCTGGTTGTTGGTCTGTGCAAACTGGGCCATGGGCACCGCGTTGCGCTCGGCCACCACCCCGAGCTCACCACCGCTGGTCGTGGTGGTTGAAATAAAGTCCAAGTCAATGAAGGTGTAGTTGGTGTGCAGGTTCTCAAACGTGCCATTTAACGTGCCTGACTGAATCACCGGGTACAGCTGATCCAGATACACCCCGTCTTCGGCAGACAGCTCAAAGATGGCGCCATCGGCAATCGTGGTGGTGCCAGAGACTATCACCAGGTCACCGTTCTGCTGGGCATCGATCTCATACAGGTAGGTTGCACCATCTTGTAGAGTTAGATTGCCTTGCACGGTCAACGTGCCCACCGAGTTGCCCGGTGACAAGACACCTGCCAAGAGCGTGTTGCCCACCGTGCCGATGCCCCGCAAGGTCGCGCCCGAGGTCACCGTCAGATCCGAGCTCGCAATCGAGCCATCCACGCGCAAGATACCCCCGGTAATCGTGGTGTCACCGGTGTAGGTGTTGGTGCCCGTGAGTGTCAGCATCCCTGCGCCTGCCTTGCTAAACCCACCGGTGCCAGAGATGTCATTGCTCCAGACTGAGTCATAGCCTTTGGTGTCCACCGCCAAGATTGGTGCAAAGATCGACTCGTTGCCCTCAATTAGCGATGGATGGCCAAACTCGATCGGGCCTTTGACCGCGCGCTCAAGGTTCAACAGCCCATGGCCGTATATTGTAGGGTCACCCAGGTCGGTGGCGGTGGTGAGCACCACCTCGATGACTTGGCGAGCAGTCATATACGGAAACGCCTGCCGAACCAGCGCTGCACCGCCGGCCACCAAGGGTGCAGCCATGGAGGTGCCTGAGTCATCACCGTAAGTATTGATCGGAAAGGTCGAGAAAATATCAAGACCGGGTGCGGCTAAACACCAGTCTGAAGCTGCCCCACACCAGTTACTGAATGGTGTGATGATATTGCTTTTGTCGGTGGCCACCACGGCAATCATGATTCCAGCTAGATGAGAATAATCCCAGGCGGCAAACTCTTGTGCGGGGTAGAACTGCCAAGTGTTGGGGTTCTCCGGTTCACCGATGGGTTTTAGAAACCGATACAACGGATTATTGGATAACGTGTTTTCTGGGGCAACAAGCGGCAACGCACTAGGAAAATTCGGCATACGCTGTGCAGCAGTCGGCTGAATCGGAAATGGATAAGTTCCTGAGCCATCATCTGCTGCCCGATTGTTGCCTGCAGCAAACACCATGACCACATCGCCATCCGCTAGCGCCTGAGCGTTTTCATAGTAGGTCTGGATGCTTGATGTGGGCGTAAATGCCGATGGTGTTGGTATGACAGCCAGGTACCCCAAGTCGCGCCAGGCGCCATTGATGCGCGATTGGCCATCCACCGTGATTACATAATTCGGAAATGCCTGCGTACCGAAGCTGCCATTCATAACTTGCACGCCTGCGCTGACTAAATCGGACCCCCAGCTTGATGGACCAGGGTAACCAGGCGCCTGACTGTCCCCACGTGTGGCGGCAATCGATGCATCAAATGCCACGCCCATCATGCCGACATTATTTCGAGCCGCTGCCGCAATACCCGTTACATGCGTGCCATGCTCGGGAATTGGATAACCAGGCAGAGGAAACGGCGGAAAAGGCACAGGCTCGTATACTCGCCCCGCAAACTCCGGATGAGACAGTTGTATGGGGTCATCGGCAATGCCTAGCTTGACACCGGCACCAGTAAAGCCTTGCGACCAGGCATATTGGGCACGTATCGGATCAAGTCCCCAGTTGGCGTAGAACTCTGGTGTCTCAAAATCCGACGGTGTTGGTTGGGCAACGCTTGGGGTGCTCGTTAGCGCGATTGACCCAGCAACCAAGAAACTACGAATAAAACGGTTTTTACAAAACTTCGGTTGCATACACACCATGTCTCAAGAAAACTAGATCTATCGGAATTTTGGATAAGAATAGTACCCGTATCCCGCACACATACAGTCAGTAACCTAATCCAACAATTGGTAAAAGGTTCCAACCAGTGACTATTTTTGATAGGCACCTAATCCGTGTCTGACCTGGCTGGTGCCATGTGACGTCGGCCGACGTCTGTGTCACTGACAATTGATAGTTAGTGTGCTGTTGCCTGCAATCTGTCCAGATTCCACCCCGGTATCTGAGCTTGGATTCAGGGGCGAAGCGCGATTTTGATCAAGTCGGCGAAAAGGCCGGCTGCGCTCGCGTCCATAGACGATGAGCTCATTGGGCATTAAAACGTGGGTGGTTGCAGCTTTTTCAGGCATAAAAGCACTGTAATTTCAGTGCGCAAAAAGGGCAATCACATACCGTGCGCACAAAAGAAAACCGCCTGCAGAGTGTGCAAGCGGTGTGTAAGCAGAAATTCGCTTTAGAAATGCATTACAAAAACACGTAACGCATTGATTTAATATATAAATCTTGGTGGGTCGGCCGGGACTCGAACCCGGGACCAACGGATTAAAAGTAGGGCCGATAGAAATGACACGCTTTGTTCAAGAGGTTATCTCACCACAGAAACGGTGTGCAGCAAAGTGTGTAAGCTGCAACCGATTACTGCTAACACTATCCCACGTCTAGTATTTTTAGCGGTCATACATTTAACTGTTGATGCGCGTGGCGTTACGCGCTACAATTCCCCATGATTAAACACTTCAGGCACAAAGGTATACAGCGTTTTTTTACCACTGGTTCTCGGGCAGGCATTCAAGCGGCACACGCGCCTCGACTAGCCCGTCAGCTATCGGCCCTCAACTCTGCCAGACGTGCTGAAGACATGAATCGCCCCGGTTGGAACTGGCATTCATTAAAAGGCCCACTGGCTGGACATTGGTCAGTAAGCGTCAATGGCAACTGGCGCTTAACTTTTACGTTTGAAGACGGCGATGCAGTGCTTGTCGATTACCAGGACTATCATTGAGGCACACATATGAGCACTATGTTTAACCCCCCTCACCCCGGACTGACGTTGCGAGATGACACTCTTCCTGCTTTAGGGCTATCTGTCAGCGAGGCGGCAGTTCAACTGGGCGTAGATCGGACGACCTTATCCAAGGTATTGAACGGTCGCGCATCAATTAGCCCAGCAATGGCGTTACGCATCGAGCGTTGGCTCGGCCGTAACAACGGTGGTGCTGCCGAGGTTTGGCTTGACCAGCAAACCGCCTACGATCTTTGGCAGGCAAGACAGGCTGCGAAATCGTCTAAAACCTTGTCTGGCGTTAAGACCCTTAGACTACAACATACCTAACGCCACCAGGACTTGGTGTAGTGATGACTCCACACAACAAAAATCCCAGCCAACTCTCGCTGACTGGGATTCTCTGATACTGGTGGGTCGGCCGGGATTCGAACCCGGGACCTACGGATTAAAAGTCCGCTGCTCTACCAACTGAGCTACCGACCCAAGCCCGCTATTAT
>JAFMCG010000173.1 GCA_017857895.1 Burkholderiaceae bacterium
TAAGCGGGGGTTTGGCTTTTACAGCGCCTGAAATACACTCTACGACTAATGCGGCTTTTTTATGGTGAAAAATCATGAGTGATGTTCATTCCACACCCCCATCATCAAATCCATCTTTAAAAACGGTTTGCTTGGCAGCCTATGGGTTATTCGCCCTTGGCTTCCTAACATCGGGCGTGTTTGCATTTGCAACGCTAGCAGCTGTCATCATTGTGTATGTTAAGCGGCCAGACGCAGCCGGTACCATCTATGCTTCGCATCTCGATTGGTTGATGTCAACATTCCTTTGGTCGTTGCTTTGGTTGGCACTGAGTTTCTTGCTCACATTTATATTGATTGGATGGCTCGGGGTCATAGCAACAGTTGTTTGGGTGCTTTATCGTCTGATAAAAGGGTTTTTAATGCTGGTTGATGGCAAGCCGATTGGCATTTGATTAGAAATGCACTCATAAAAAAAAGGCAGCCTAGGCTGCCTTTTTTTTATGAGTACATTGATATGGCTTTTAAAGCCATATTTATCTTATGACAAATGACCGCTCACAATTTTTGTCAATTCAAACATTGACACCTGTTCTTTCTCAAACAAGGGACGTAGTTTGGCATCGGCATTGATGTTGCGACGGTTGGCTGGATCTTGCAGGTCGTGTTTTTTGATGTATTCCCAGATTTTCTTGGTGACTTCAGTCCGTGGAAGTGGATCCGCACCAATCACAGCAGCCAAAATAGGGCTTGGTGTAAGTGGCTTCATGAAGGCAGCATTGGGTTTGCGGGCGGTTTTTGTGGCTGTGGCCATTCAGGTTCTCCTTGTTGCCTACGCATAATAAAAATTTAATTGTCGAACCGGGCTGATTTAAGCCCGCAATGACGTTCAAAGACTGTAACAAAGATGCCTGCCTAGTAAACTATCGGCAACTTCACGTTTTCCCTAGGGAACAAGCCATGCTAGCACGAAGACCGCTGGGAGCGATTTCTAAGTTTCACGATGAGATGATCGCCTTGCGTCGCGATCTGCATGCCAATCCTGAGATTGGCTTCAAAGAAACACGAACAAGCTCAATTGTTGCTGGCGCGCTTTTGGCTGTGGGTATCGAAGTGCATAGAAATATTGGAGGCACTGGCGTGGTTGGTGTCTTACGCAGCAAGCGTTGTAACTCGGGCTTAAGCATTGGTTTGAGGGCCGATATGGATGCTTTGCCAATGTGCGAAGCCAGTGGACTGCCTTACGCATCTAAAAATGTAGGTCTGATGCATGGCTGTGGACACGATGGTCACACCACCATATTGTTAGCGGCTGCTAAATATCTCGCTCAAACGCAGGACTTTAATGGGCAAGTTGTTTTTATTTTTCAGCCGGCTGAAGAGGGTCTCGGTGGGGCCCAAGCCATGCTTGCTGATGGCTTGTTTGAAAGGTTTCAATGTGATGCTGTCTATGCTTTACACAATTGGCCAGCGCTACCCGCTGGTATGGTCGGCATTAACCCCGGCCCCATGATGGCAGCGGCTGATCGGTTTGAGATCTTGGTTCAAGGCAAAGGTGGACACGGCGCCCATCCTTATCAAACCATTGATCCCATTTTGGTGGGTGCGCACATTGTGACAGCGCTGCAAAGCATTGTTTCGCGCTCCCTCAATCCACATGACAGCGCAGTCATCTCGGTGGGCTCTTTAATGGCGGGTAACCCAAACGCCATGAGCGTTATCCCAGATCAAGCCCGTTTGGTTGGCACGGTTCGGACCTTTAGGGGCTCAGTGCAGAAAATGATTGAAGAACGCATGCAAGTCATGGTTCAAAATGTGGCATCGGCTTTTGGTGCAACAGCCGAATTAAAGTATCAAAAGATTTATGCCCCGACCATAAACAGCCCAGAGCATGCGCAGCGGGTTGTGCAAGTTGCCACTGAGTTGGTTGGTGTTCAAAACGTCGTATCTGATCTAACCCCTTCGATGGGGTCAGAAGACTTTTCTTTTATGCTTCAACAACGACCCGGTGCTTATTTCAGGCTTGGTCAAGGTGGTGCTGAGCAAGGTCGGTTGTTACACAACCCGCATTATGATTTCAATGATGCCGTTATTCCGCTCGGTGCAGCAGTGTTCGTTCGGTTGGTCGAAACGGAATTGCCCATTGAGCCAAACCTTAATGACTAGGATAAAAGCGATGACGCAACAAACCCTAACCATCACCACACCTGACGATTGGCATTTGCATCTCAGAGACGGTGATGCCCTCAAAGCCGTGATTGGGGATACCGTGAATCAGTTTAGGCGAGCCATTGTCATGCCGAATTTGCGACCGCCAGTGACAACCGTTGCAATGGCAGCACGGTACCGCGATGAAATATTGCAAGCGCTTGCTGCCAATGGTTTGAGTGACAGAGGGTTTGAGCCACTCATGACGCTTTATTTAACCGACAACACCACAGCAGCCGATATCGAGGCCGCCGCACAGTCGCCGTTTGTTCATGCGGTGAAGCTTTACCCAGCAGGGGCAACAACCAACTCAGACTCTGGTGTGACCGACTTGCTCGGGCGCTGCCAAGTGGCCCTCGCGGCTATGCAGCGACATGGGGTGCCTTTATTGATCCATGGTGAAGTTACAGACAGCCATGTTGACGTCTTTGACCGTGAAGCGGTCTTTATCGATCGCGTGATGCACCCCTTAAGAAAAACATATCCTGAGCTGAAAGTGGTGTTTGAGCACATCACAACCAAAGAGGGTGTGCAATACGTGCGTGACGCCGATGGCCCGACGGCTGCGACCATCACCCCGCAGCACTTGCTCTACAATCGTAACGCTATTTTTACAGGCGGTATCCGACCACACTTTTATTGTTTGCCCATCTTGAAGCGTGAAGTACACCGCCAAGCATTGGTTGAGGCGGCCACGAGCGAGAGCCCACGGTTTTTCTTGGGAACAGACAGCGCACCACATGCCAAGCACCTCAAGGAAATGGCCTGTGGGTGTGCGGGTTGCTACTCAGCGCTTAACGCCCTCGAACTCTATGCCATGGTGTTTGATGCGGCCGGCCAACTCGGGCGCTTTGAGGCGTTTGCCAGCCATCGCGGACCAGACTTTTATGGCTTACCCAGAAACCAGTCAACGATCACGCTAAAGCGTGAGCCGTTTAAGGTGCCTGAATACATTGCGTTTGGTGAGTCAACGTTAGTGCCCTTGGCTGCCGGTGAGACCTTGCCTTGGTCTCTGTCGCATCACGCTTAAGCTTTCTTGGCGTCGAGCGCTTCCCAGCGTTCGTACAAGGCCCGCAATTGCCCGTCTAGGCCGTCGATGTCGGCTTGGACCTGGCCGAGCGTTTCGCCATCGCCCTGATAGAGTTCTGGCGAGGCCAGTTTAGTCACCAATGCACTTTGTTGTGCTTCGAGCAGCTGGATTTTTTCAGGGAGAGCGGTGAGCTCTTTCTCTTCCCAACTGCTCAATCGGGCTGATTTGCGCTTTGGTGCAGCCGCGGTTGATTTGCCAGCTGGGGAAATGTCAGAAGCGTTTTTGTCGGGCGATTGGCTGGTGGTTTTTTTG
>JAFMCG010000174.1 GCA_017857895.1 Burkholderiaceae bacterium
AAAACGCCGCACGAAGTGTTTCACCAGTCTTTAAACCGTGTTGCACTTCGTACTTGAATCTAAGAATAATTTAGCCTAGTCGGTTGTGGATAAGTTTAACTGCTCTGCATTTTTTCTCCTTTCCCTTTTGATTTCTTTGCGTTTTGATTGCTTGCTTGGGACTGCTTGAAGCGCCAACTCTCATTGCCAGTTTCAACAATGTGACAGCGATGCGTCAGGCGGTCTAGAAGTGCTGTGGTCATCTTGGCGTCCCCAAACACATTGGCCCATTCAGAGAAGTTCAGGTTGGTTGTGATCACCACACTGGTTCTTTCATAAAGCTTGGACAGCAAGTGAAACAGCAGTGCGCCTCCAGACTGAGTAAAGGGCAAGTACCCCATGTCGTCCAGAACAACTAGGTCCAGGTACATCAAGCGGTGAGCCAGTTGGCCGTGTTTACTTTGAGCCTTCTCAAGCTCCAGCTCATTCAGAAGCTCCACCGTTGAGAAGAAGCGAACCCGTTTACCTTTGGCCCTTACCGCTTTAATGCCAAGGCTCGTTGCAAGGTGCGTTTTGCCAGTGCCAGGGCCGCCCACAAGGTCTCGGTGCGCGGGGAACCTTGCAGCTTTCATTTGATAGGCCATGGAGCGAACTTCCCGCTGCGCCGTCTCAGATTTAATCAGCTGGTGCAGCACCACTTCGTGGTCTAGCGTCTTCATTCGGGCGGTGCCCAGAATCTCTGGCCAAGCACTGGCCATCCCATGCAAGCTCAAAGACTTGAGTCCATCAATGACATTGCTCATGATCCAACCTCCTGCTCGTTTCTGAGCGCGTCGTAGCGCTCAAGGTTGGCTTGTGCCGGTGTATTCAGTTGCAACGGTGTTTCAATTTGAAGCCGCTCTAGGGTTGGCTAATTCAATCTGCCCAACACATTCAGGATGTGCTCAGCGCTCACGCGCCCAGCTTGCAGTGCCAACTCGGTTGCCACCAATACTGCCTCAAGTCCGTGCAAATTCACGGCCCCCAACACCTGCGCCATCACGCGGTCAACACCGGTGTGTTTGAGGAGTTGGCGCTGCAGCTTTTGCAAGGGAGCGGGCATCTCTTTGAATGGCGCCCCATTGCGCAGGGCACCAGGCTTGCGCTGAATCAGCTCAATATAGCGCTGCCAGTCGCAACCTTTGTGCTCGACGCCATGACCAGTACCGGCTTAAGCTCAAGCGAAATTTCGCGCAATGACATCACGAGCTTGGGCGCGGGGTTTAGAAACAAGTCTGTCTCGGGCATCGATGCTTTGATCAGTTTGGGTCTGAGCCATGCGTTTGAAGCTAATAATGTCCACATCACACCCTACGCTTGAGTGACCTGGCAGATGGTCACGCAGTCTGGCATTGATGAAGGCAATGTTGCCTCAGCGCTATCTGTCGATCGCTTTACTGGCAACGGTCTGCGTGGTGTTATTGGCATGGCAGCCGGATCCAAAGTCCACGATCCGATGAATGCAACGTTCACATACAGCGCCTATGTGGGTGTGGGTATTGATTCATCTACGCTCCTAAACCCAACAGTGACGGCAAAGCTTGCCGGCATCAACACGGTCATCACGACACCGGCCGCCGGCAAAACCATTGTGCAAGCCGGTTTATACGGCACGGCCAAGGTTTCTGAGAATATGTTTGCACACGCTGGCATTTCAGATGAAGCTCACAGCGGTCAGCGCTTGGGCGCCATCAACCTGGGACTAAAGGTGCAGTTTTGATATCCGCCTTGGCGAACTGTTGTTGTTTTTCTGACCAAGCTTGTTGGCGAGGGGTTAAAGATAGAATCGTATCGTTTGCTTAAGCTATTTTCTTCTATATTGGTCGACACAAAGGCTTTGCCCTTTAACAATTTTGATTTCTAGAACGGGCGTAGGATCACCACCTACGCCCGTTCATGGGCTGAACTGGTAGGCGACGAGATACTTAGCGATAATCTTGGAGACTTCTCGGTGGCATTGACGAGAGCGGGGAAGTTGCCGCTTCGAGACAGGACGAAAGTGGTTATCGCCCATCATCGTGGGCCTCGTTAGTGTTTGATCTATTCAGCGTTTTTGACAAGCACCGTAAATACGCGCTCAAGAGCAGACTCGACTGACCGAACGTATCAAGTATGCTTGAGCAAGAACTCACTTCAAACTGACTCAAACTCTAAGGAGTACGCATGGGGACGATCAATTACCTGACTCGGATTGAGTTCGATGATGGGGCATTAAGCCGCTTAGGCGCTGTGTTGGAGGATGTCGGGATTCAGCGTCCGCTGATCGTGACGGATCGGGGCTTATTCGGTGGGCCACTCTTTGGTGAGCTCCAGACAGCTCTGCAAAACGTTGACCGTGCGGTGTTTGCAGACACACCGCAAAACCCGACGGAGGCGGCTGTTGATCTGGCTGCGGGGATTTTTAAAGACAGTGGCTGTGATGGCGTGATTGCCTTTGGTGGCGGGTCTTCGATGGACTTGGCCAAAGGGGTGGCTTTACGGACCTCACACAGCGAGTCCTTGGCGTTTTATGCCGCGATCAATGGCGGGGTGGCCAAGATTTCTTCGGCGGTGGCACCGGTGATTGCCATCCCCACCACGGCAGGCACTGGCAGTGAAGTCGGTCGGGCAGCCCTGATCACTCTAAAAACCGGATCCAAGCTCGGTTTGATTTCTCCGTACCTGATTCCCAAAGTGGCGATCTGCGATCCATTGTTAACGCTCGGCCTACCGGCTTCTTTAACAGCCGCCACCGGAATGGACGCCTTCACACACTGCTTAGAGACTTACATTTCACCCTTGGTGAACCCACCCGCCGAAGCGATCGCCATTGATGGTTTAGAACGCATCAACCGCTGGATTCAAATCGCCGTGACAGACGGCGCAAACAAAGAAGCCCGCTGGCACATGATGATGGGTGCTTTGCAGGGTGGTTTAACGTTTCAGAAAGGGCTCGGTGCCGTGCACGCCATGTCTCACCCCTTGGGTGCGTTGCAAGACGTCACGCTTCACCACGGCACCTTGAACGCACTGTTGCTGCCGATCGTTTATGAAACCAATCAAGACGCCATCCCCGAATGGAAACAAACCAAGATCAGAACTGCGCTGGGGATTGAGCCTGATGCCTCAGTCGCGGATTACATCCGGCAACTGAACGCATCACTCAACCTACCCGCTAGCCTGGGCGCCATGGGCGTGACCGCTGAACACCTGCCAGCGCTTGTGCAAGGGGCACTCAAAGACCACTCCAACGGCACCAACCCCAAACCCTTAAGTGAAGCCGACTACGTGCGACTCTTTAACGCCATGCTGTGAACCCATAATGACGAACTCAAATCACAAAGCTGAATCTATATCGCCTGCAGGATACGAGCAAAACCTAGCATGTATTTTCTGCGACGCACTGATCAGTGATCGCAGCCGAATCGTTCAAGAAAACGAACTGGCCTATGCCACGCGTGACGCCTTTCCCGTCACGCCGCTACACACCCTCATCATCCCAAAACGCCATGTGAT
>JAFMCG010000175.1 GCA_017857895.1 Burkholderiaceae bacterium
GCGTAGCGCTTTGGGGCGGATGTAGGGTTCCACGACCTGTTCAATGTTCAGTGCAGATTGCACTCGGGCATCAACAGACTGGTGTTTTAAAGCATCTTGCAAGGCTAAGGCGTTCATCACAGTGGCCATCATGCCCATGTAATCAGCCGTCGCGCGGTCCATGCCCTGGGCGCCAGGCGCGACGCCGCGAAAGATGTTGCCGCCACCAATAACGATGGCCAGTTGTACGCCAAGATGAGCGACAGCGCTGACTTCTTCGGTCATGCGGACAATCGTGGCGCGATTAATTCCAAACGAATCATCGCCCATGAGGGCTTCGCCAGAAAGTTTTAACAAGACTCTTTTATGACGATGGCCTGACATATTCGAAACCTTTGAGGCTAATTTATTTCAATCAGTTTATACGAAACGTTCGCCATATCGGCGAACGTTTATGACGAAACACGGGGTGCTACATAAAAAACGGACTGCTAGACACCGAGGTCGTTGCAGTCCGTTAGGTCTTAAAAAGAGAAATAAGCTAGGCAATCATATTTAAGCTAACGGGGCGTGCGTAAAGTCAAGCGTTGCCAGAAGCAGCCGCAGCGACCTCAGCAGCAAAATCCGACACTTTTTTCTCAATGCCTTCGCCCACGATAAACATTTCAAAAGCCTGTACCGAAGCGCCCTTCTCTTTCAACATTTGAGCGATGCTTTGTTTGTCATTTTTGACAAACAGCTGCGACAACAAAGCCACTTCTTTCAGGTATTTCTGAACCGAGCCTTCGACCATTTTCTCGACGATTTCCGCGGGCTTTCCTGACTCGGCGGCCTTTTGGCGAGCCACTGAACGCTCGGCTTCCTTGTCGGCCTCAGGCACACCCGTTTCGTCGATGGCGCGGGGTTTTGTGGCAGCGATGTGCATGGCAAGATCTTTACCCACATCCTCACTTCCAGCAAACTCAACCATTACACCGATTTTGCCGCCGTGAACGTAGCTTGCAAGCGAGTTCTCTGTGGCCATGCGCTTAAATCGGCGAATAGCGATGTTCTCCCCAATTTTGCCAACAAGCGCTGTCCGTGTTGACTCAACGGTACCGTCACCCATTGGTAGCGCCGAAAGTGCAGCCACATCGCTGGGGTTTTGTGTCATAACCAATTGGGCAATTGCTTGAGCAAAACCGATGAAATCGTCGTTCTTGGCAACGAAGTCGGTCTCGCAGTTGATCTCAACGATGGCGCCAGTTTTGCAAGCTGCATCAATCGTTAAACCAATCAGTCCTTCGGCGGTTACGCGTGAGGCGGCTTTACTCGCTTTGCCGCCTAGCTTGACGCGTAGCACTTCTTCAGCCCGTGCCAGATCGCCATCAGCCTCGGTTAATGCTTTTTTGCACTCCATCATGGGTGCGTCTGTTTTCTCACGCAATGCTTTGACCATTGCGGCGGTAATTTCAGCCATATTTGCTCCGTGTTTATTAACAAGTCGCGCAAAACACCAGATTGGGTGCTTTACCCTAAGTAATTCGCTAATCCCGTGCTATCAAGCACGGGATAGTCATCGACTTAGGCCTGCTCTTCGCTGGCGTCTTCTTGCAGCTCAACGAACTCTTCGCCTTCTGTGATGCTTTCAACCAAGCCATTAAGGCTTTGTTGACGTCCTTCTAGGACAGCATCAGCCATACCGCTGGCGTACAAGGTAATGGCTTTTGCCGAGTCATCGTTGCCGGGAATAACAAAATCAATCCCGTCAGGTGAGTGGTTGGTATCAACAATGGCAATCACTGGGATTCCCAGTGTCTGCGCCTCTGCAACGGCAATTTTGTGGTAACCCACATCGACCATAAAGATAGCGGCGGGCAAACCGTTCATGTCTTTGATGCCACCAATTGACTTGTTGAGCTTTGTCATTTCGCGCTCAAACATCAAGCCTTCTTTTTTCGACATACGCTCTAAGGCGCCGTCAGCGGCCATCACTTCCATGTCTTTAAGGCGCTTGATTGAGCTTTTGACCGTTTTAAAGTTGGTCAACATGCCACCGAGCCAACGACTGTCAACGTAAGGCATGCCACAGCGTTGCGCTTGCTCAGCAATGATGTCGCGTGCTGCACGCTTGGTGCCGACGAACAACACGTTGCCATTTTTAGCTGAAATTGAACGCACGAATTTAACGGCTTCCGTGTATTTAACGACAGTCTGCTCTAAGTTAATGATGTGGATTTTGTTGCGGTGCCCAAAAATGTAAGGTGCCATTTTGGGGTTCCAATACCGCGTTTGGTGGCCAAAGTGCACACCCGCTTCTAACATTTCACGCATTAATGACATTTAAATCTCCAAGGGTTGGTTCTAGCACTGTTGTTGCACTGGCCAATGGCCAGCACCCTGGTTCAACAGCGCGCGATTTGGTAGCGCCATGCTTCTTGTATCATCGGCCATGATGTGCTCTTATAAGCAACAACAAGGTAATGTCCAAAAACGCACGGAACCACCGCTAATCCCACGGCATTAGCCCAGTTTTTGAGACCAATTTTGTGGGAAAGCCTATAATTCTAACTGTTTTCTGGGCAAAGGCTCAAGTGGCATCTCATTTTGCCGCTTAAACCTTCGCCGAACCCTAAACCACTCTGATTGATCCTCGCCAATGCCTCTTGTTACAGACCCCCATGACCTCGATAAAATGCGCGCTGCTTGCCGCGACGCTGCGAAAGTGCTTGATTACCTCACGCCTTTTGTCAAACCAGGTGTATCTACTGGGGATCTTGACCGTTTAACGCTGGCTTTTATTACCGATGTTCTAAAGGTTGAGTCAGCAACGGTGGGCTATGCCCCGCCAGGCTACCCACCATTTCCTGGTGCCATTTGCACTTCTGTCAATCATCAGGTTTGCCACGGTATTCCTGGTGAAAAAGTTTTAAAAACTGGTGACATCGTCAATATTGACGTGACGATCATCAAAGACGGTTGGTTTGGCGATACCAGCCGTATGTATTTTGTGGGTGAGCCTTCCATTCAAGCCAAGCGGCTCACCGAAACCACCTTTGAGTGCATGTGGCTTGGCATTGAACAAGTCAAACCAGGCCAAACGCTCGGCGATATCGGTCATGCGATTCAACAGCATGCTGAGTCCAAGGGCTACTCGGTGGTGCGTGAATTCTGCGGCCATGGCATCGGCACGAAATTTCATCAAGATCCCCAAATACTGCATTACGGGCGCCCCAAATCGGGTCAAGTTCTAGAACCTGGTCTGATTTTTACCATCGAACCAATGATTAACGCGGGTCGGCGTGAAATCCGTCAACTGTCAGACGGCTGGACGGTGGTGACACGAGATCACAGCTTATCGGCTCAATGGGAACACACCGTCTTGGTCACTGACACGGGTGTTGAAGTTCTAACCATTTCAGACGGTATGCCTCCTAAATCCCTCCCGTTGACGCAGCCAAACGCATGAATCTAGCGCCTGCCTTAAGCGAATTACGCCAAGTCTTAGCTGCCAAGCGAGATAATGCCGTTAGCGCTTTTAGGT
>JAFMCG010000041.1 GCA_017857895.1 Burkholderiaceae bacterium
AAGAAATGCGATATCGCAGGATGCAAGTCAACACCGCGGTGCGCTTGCGAACGATGCAAAAAGAGCGTAACGGCAACGATGGTAATGTGCGTCACGGCCAATGTGAAGAGGACAACCTCCCACCAACTCGCTTGAGTGATACCAGCTGCTGCAAACGAAATAATTGTATCCATTGAGTCTCAAAATCCTGCGTGTTTAGATAACTTCTTAAGTGTAGCCCAGTGAGCCATTATTGGATAGGGTCTGCATTGTGCTTATTGTTGAGTAAAATCAAATATTTAGGCTTTTTTTTGGTATCACGCCCTTGGGCAGCCCATGGGCCGTCGACAAGCCAATCAAATGGCCTCATGAACAGTCGTAAATCTGCCACAAAACCCCTTCAATTAAACAGCCACCGGCTCTTCTTCGACCAAAATCTTGGCAGGCGGCGCCTTTCTTTGCAAAACAGCCGCAAAAAAACCATCGGTTTGGTGAAGATCGGGTCTCAAGCGCATCATGCCGTCAGCACCAACACTGTTGCTTAATGTGTCGGCAAGACATTCGGCTGCCGGCAATAAGACAAACTCAGTGTTTTTTTCCAAAAAAGCATTCACCTGATCTTCATTTTCCTCCGGCAAAAAGCTGCAGGTGGCATAAACCAGCCGCCCACCTGGTCGCACCAGCCGACTGGCTTGCTGCAAGATACTGGCTTGTTGTGGCTGCAGCCGGGCCAATTCATCAGGCGTTTGACGCCATTTTAGATCTGGGTTGCGTCGCAACGTACCCAAACCCGTGCAAGGTGCATCGACCAAAACCCGGTGGGCCTTACCAGCCAATCGTGCCACTCGATCGTCATGCTCACCGCGGATGGTCACGGGATAGACATTGCTTAAGCCACTTCTGGCAAAACGTGGTTTGGCTCGCGCGAGTCGCGCAGCCGAAATATCAAAAGCATACAAACGCCCGGCTGAACGCATCATGGCGGCAAGCGCCAAGGTTTTCCCGCCCGCACCCGCACAAAAATCCACCACCATTTCGCCACGCCGCGGCGCCACCAACTCGGCCAACAGCTGGCTGCCCTCATCTTGCACCTCAACAAACCCTTTCTCAAACAGCGCCCAGCGATTCAGCGGCGGATGACCGCTGAGTCGAACGCCATTGGTGGCGTATGGCGTGGCAGTTGCACTGAATGGACTGTCTTGGAGCAAAGTCTGGATTTCCGCCAGTGCAGCGCTGTGTGTGGTTTTGAGGGTGTTGACGCGCAGATCCAGCGGTGCACTTTGTAACAACGCTTCAGCCAACGCCGCTGAGTCTGGCAACTTAGTGATGGCCGTTGCCACCCAGTCCGGTAAGCTGTATCGAATCTCAAAAGGCATGGTTTCAAGTGCAATTTGTTCGCATCGGTTAACCCACTCGCGATGCTCATCGGTTAACCATTTGCTTGCCGCCTCTGCGTCAAGTGTTGCTGCCAAGCCTCGCACAGCCAATGCATACTCAAGTGTCACGGGCGCACTTTGGGCCTCGCGCCTGAAACGTCTCAAGTTGCGCAGCACATGAAAAGCCGCCTGGGCGATTTGGGCCCGCTCGCGCGAACCGAGGTAGCGGTTTTCTTTAAAAAACTGCGACAAAACCTGATCCGATGGCCACTGCCAGCGCAACATGATCTTCAACACAGCGACGACTTGTTCAACCCGGTTGCTCAACACAATGGGCTCGGACCGTGCGCCAACCCGAGCCTTCACAGCCCCCGTTTCTAGTGAGACGCCGCGGTGCGCTTTACCACCTCTTGGATTGACTGCTTTGGCCGTTGGGCGCGAGTTGCGGCGGGGTGTTGAGTTCATTCTGACGTTCCAATATGGCGATAACTGACGCCGTGTAAGGTGACTTTTCCGTTGTCGTCTAGCGTGACTTGGTCGCGGGACAGCCACTGAACAACTTCCGGGTAGAGCTGATGCTCGAGAACCAACACGCGTTGAGCCAATTGCTCAGGCGTCTCGGTGGTTGAAACTTCTAGGGCAGCCTGCGCAATGACGGGACCGTGATCTAGCTCATCGGTGACGAAGTGAACGCTACACCCATGCCGCTGAACGCCCGCCTCAATGGCTCTGGCATGTGTGTGCAGCCCTGGGAAGGCCGGTAGCAACGAGGGGTGAATATTGATGAGCCGACCTTTAAATTGATTCACAAAGCCAGGTGTCAAAATGCGCATGAAGCCCGCTAACAGCACGTAATCTGGTTCAAATTTCACCACAACCCTAGCGAGGGCTTGGTCAAATTTTTCTCTGTCTGAAAACAGACGGTGGTCAACCACCGCCGTCTCGATGCCTCGCTCGGCGGCCCAATCAAGGCCGGCAGCGCTGGCTTTGTTTGACACCACAGCCTGAATAGAGACACGGCTTGAAAAGTCATTGGCCAACTGAGCAATTTGTTGCATGTTACTGCCTAAGCCCGAAATAAGGATCACAAAACGCTTTTTTTCGGGCTTATTGGTCTGGTTCAGGGAAGAATCGGTAACAAACATGATCACTTTGGCAACATCAATGGTGGCAAGATTGTAAACTGCCACTCGAGATGAAACCGTTACGACTCATACGAAGCCTGCCAAGCCAGGCACCCATTGGTCCAAGTGCCCTCACAATCGGTAATTTCGATGGTGTTCACTTAGGCCACTTGTCCATGCTTGAAAAGGTAAGGGCTGCAGGCTCAAGACTAGGGCTTTGCCCATCAGTGCTGACGTTTAGCCCGCACCCAAAAGCTTACTTCTCGCAGCGTCAAGGCAAGCCTGCAATGGCACCAGGACAAATCAACGGACTACGGGACAAAACGGTTTTGCTAGCCGAGGCCGGCATGGAACAGGTTTTTTTATTACCTTTTAACGATGCCATGGCGAATCTTTCGGCTGACGACTTTATCGAACGACTTCTGATTAAGAGCATCAAGACGCGGTGGTTGCTTGTTGGTGCTGATTTTAGATTTGGGCATCGCCGTGGTGGCGATGTCGATCTGCTAAAGAAAGCCGCAAGCCACCACGGATTTGAACTCACTGTTTTACAAGACATCACGGACACACAGGGCGCTCGAATTTCGAGTTCGTCGGTCAGAAGCGCGCTTGCCGCCGGTGATATGCCCACTGTTGCCCAATTAATGGGGCGCGCCTATCGCGTCAGTGGCCACGTCATCCACGGCAAAAAATTAGGCCGTACCCTTGGCTTTCCGACGTTAAACGTTCGAGTCAGTCCGGGTACTGCCGCCCGATTTGGTATTTATGTTGTGCGAGTCCACGGCCTAGCCGATCAACCGATGCCGGGTATCGCCAGTTTGGGCTTGCGGCCAACAGTCGGTGAAAGCGCCGATGTGCTACTCGAAACCCACCTTCTTGATGCCAACGTCGATGCCTACGGTAAACTCGTCTGTGTAGAGATCCTGCAGCACGTGCGGGATGAAAAGAAGTTTTCTGATTTATCGACCCTGACCATCGCCATGCAGCAAGACCGGCAGCATGCGATCGACTATTTTGCGCATCATGGACTACAAGACAACCTTAAACCTGACTGACACGCCATTCCCCATGCGGGGCAATCTGCCGAAGCGGGAGCCGCTCTGGGTTGCCCAATGGCAAGAGAAAGGCGTCTACGAAGCCATTCGACGGGCCAGTGCGGGACGCCCGAAATTTATTTTGCACGATGGCCCGCCCTATGCCAATGGTGCTATTCACATTGGTCATGCCGTCAACAAAATTCTAAAAGACGTGATTGTCAAAAATCGCAACTTGGCTGGTTTTGACGCGCACTACGTGCCCGGTTGGGATTGCCATGGCATGCCGATTGAAATTCAAATCGAAAAAAAATACGGTAAGTCTCTACCCGTGGCTCAAGTGCAATCCCGGGCTCGGGCATACGCGCTTGAGCAAATCAGTACTCAAAAAACCGACTTCGAACGGCTCGGTGTGCTGGGGCTTTGGGAGCAGCCTTACCTGACCATGGATTTTAAAACCGAGGCTAACGAGCTTCGTGTTTTGGGTAACATCCTTAAAAAAGGCTATGTGTACCGAGGTCTAAAACCCGTGAACTGGTGTTTTGACTGCGGATCTGCCTTAGCGGAAGCGGAGGTCGAATACGCCGACCGCACAGACTCTGCTGTGGACGTGGCCTTTCCTTATGCCAACCACGCAGCCCTGGCGCGCGCTTTTAATGTTGATCAAGTCGACGATGGCGCCATCGTCATTTGGACCACGACGCCGTGGACCATTCCTGCCAACCAAGCATTGAACGTGCACCCCGAAATCGAATACGCGCTGGTGGCGCTCGATAATCCTCGTGCGACTGGCCCAACGCTTATTTTGGCAAAAGATCGATTCAAAGCATGCTTAGAGGCTTGGGGTCTTAGTGGCCAAATCATTGCCATTGCGACCGGTGAAGCCCTAAACGGCATTTCGTTTCACCACCCACTGGCTAAAGTAGAGGCCGCCTTTGATCGACAGTCACCCATCTACCTTGGTGACTATGTCACCCTAGAAACCGGAACTGGTGTCGTGCATTCAGCACCAGCCTACGGTATCGAAGACTTTGTGTCATGCAAGGCTCATGGTCTTGCTGACGCTGACATCCTGAATCCGGTTTTGGGTGACGGTCGTTATGCGCAAAGCCTTGCATTATTTGGCGGCCTAACGATTTGGGAAGCTAACCCAAAAATCGTTCAAGCCCTCACGGATGCTGGCACCTTGGTCAACGTTCAAAAGCACCAACACAGCTACATGCACTGCTGGCGCCATAAAACCCCAATCATTTACCGAGCCACCAGTCAATGGTTCGCCGGTATGGATATTGCGCCCAATGACGGCCAGCCCTCGCTCAGAGAGTCTGCGCTTGCTGCTATCGCACAAACAGACTTCTACCCCGCGTGGGGCCGTGCTAGGTTGCACAACATGATCGCCAATCGACCGGATTGGACACTTTCGCGTCAGCGACAGTGGGGCGTGCCAATGGCTTTCTTTGTCCACAAAGAAACCGGTGCGCTTCACCCAGAGACCCCTCGACTGATCGAAGAAGTCGCTAAGCTCATTGAGGTCCAAGGCATTGAGGCCTGGCAAACCCTGGAGCCCGCCGACCTGCTGAGTGCGCAAGAGGCCATGCAATACGAAAAGAATCGCGACACACTCGACGTGTGGTTTGATTCAGGCTCAACGCACGCCACCGTGCTCGGGGGCAAAGATAATGTTGATCAAGGCACCCATGGCGACCTGTTGTCTTGGCCAGCCGATTTGTATCTCGAAGGTTCTGACCAGCATCGCGGTTGGTTTCATTCTTCGTTACTGACTGGCTGCATGCTCTACGGTCATGCGCCTTACAAGGGGTTGCTGACACACGGTTTTGTGGTGGATGGTCAGGGCCGCAAAATGAGTAAGTCGATGGGTAATGTGATTGCCCCTCAATCGGTGTCGGATTCACTGGGCGCCGAAATCCTTCGACTCTGGGTCGCCTCTACCGACTATGCCGGTGAACTCTCGATCTCAGACGAAATCTTAAAGCGAGTCGTTGAGAGCTACCGTCGCACGCGCAATACGCTTCGATTTTTACTGGCCAATCTATCGGACTTTAACGAAACGCGCGACAGCATTGCCCCTGAGGCGATGCTGGAGATCGATCAGTACGCCCTGATGATGACTGACTCAGTCCAAAAAGAGGTATTGGCTCATTTCGAAAAGTATGAGTTCCACCCTGCCATGGCGCGCTTACAGACGTTTTGCTCTGAAGACTTGGGGGCTTTTTACCTCGACATATTAAAAGATCGGCTTTACACCAGCGCACCCAACAGCCATGCGCGTCGAAGCGCTCAGACTGCCCTACTTCACATCAGCCTGTCATTGGTTAAGCTGCTAGCACCTGTCTTGTCATTCACAGCAGAGGAGACTTGGCAGGTTTTAAATGAAACCACCTTGGCACCGGTCTCGCCAGACGCTGAACAGTCAATCTTTACGCAGACTTATCACTCGCTGCCTGTGATTGCCAATCAGCATTGCTTGGCAACCAAATGGCGGCGTGTTCGTGATATTCGCGCTGAGGTGTTACGTGAGCTTGAAGTTTTAAGAACAGATGGCGCGATCGGTTCATCACTACAAGCTGAGGTTGATCTTTTTGCGAGCAAGCAAGATTTAAGCTTTTTAGAAAGCATCCGCGAGCAGCTAAAGTTTGTCTTGATTGTTTCGCGTGCCGATGTCCACGCGACTACCGGCGAGCTACAAATCAAAGTGCAGGCCTCTAACAAACAAAAATGCGCCCGCTGCTGGCATTATGCTGAAGACATTGGCGCTGACACCACCCGTCCGGAGATTTGCGGGCGTTGTGTCACCAACCTAGCAGAGGCAAGCAGTGGCTAAATGGTGCTGGTTGGTTGTTATATTGGTTGCAATGGACCAACTCACCAAGTGGCTTGCTGAAAACACGTTCACCTATGGCGAGCGCGTTAATATTTTTCCGATGTTTGATTTAACGCTGGTTTACAACACGGGCGCAGCATTCAGTTTCTTAGCGTCTGGTTCAGGCTGGCAGCGATGGGTATTGATTGCCATCGCCATTGTGGCCATTATTTTTATTTCGTGGCTTTTAAAACACGAACACAAACGCGCACTTACTGCGCTGTCTCTGACACTCATTTTGAGTGGCGCTATTGGCAATTTAATTGATCGTGTTTTGTTGGGTCATGTGATAGATTTTCTTTTGTTTTACCGACATAGCTGGTATTTTCCAGCCTTCAATATCGCCGACATTGCCATCTCTGTTGGTGCCGTTTTACTGGTCTTTGATGAGTGGCGGCGGTGGCGTCTGGCAACCGCCTTGCGAAGAAAGGAAGAATCGTCATGAATCCGCTCAGCGGCAAGCGAATTGTGTTGGGACTGACAGGCGGCATTGCTTGTTATAAGTCTGCCGAACTGCTACGCCGATTGATGGACCTTGGTGCAACTGTCGACGTTGTCATGACCGCATCAGCCAGTGAATTCATCACGCCACTGACCTTTCAGGCACTTTCAGGGCGCCCTGTCTTCACCGATCTTTGGGATAGTCGGCCAGACAACAACATGGCCCACATCAACTTAACGCGAAGCGCAGACCTCATCGTTGTGGCACCCGCCACGGCCAACTTCATGACCAAACTCGCGCACGGTTCAGCCGACGACTTGTTGTCCACGCTGTGCCTGGCTCGCGCCATTCCCCTGATGATTGCGCCAGCGATGAACAAAGAAATGTGGCAAGCACGGCCCACGCAACGAAACGCCAATCAGCTGAGAGACGATGGCGTGATCCTTGTCGGTCCGGCCAGTGGCATTCAAGCCTGCGGTGAAACCGGTGATGGTCGCATGGTCGAACCCAACGACCTGTTGGCTGCCATCGTCAGTCACTTCGAACCCAAAATAATGGCTGGACTGAACGTACTCATCACAGCCGGTCCAACCTGTGAGCCGATTGATCCCGTGCGCGTTTTGACCAATCGATCATCAGGTAAAACGGGCTACGCCATCGCGCAAGCTGCCGCGCAAGCGGGCGCTCGAGTGACCTTGGTATCGGGTCCGACCAGCTTGCCTTGCCCGGTTGACGTGACTCGAATAGACGTTCAGACAGCCCTCCAAATGCACGAGTGCGTCATGTCAATGGTCGCCGGTTATGACATCTTTATTGCTGTGGCAGCAGTCGCTGATTGGCGTATTGACAATCCATCAAGCGAAAAACTCAAAAAGAATGATGGCTTATCACCGCCTGATCTTTCCTTCGTGCTGAACCCTGACATCTTGGCAGGCGTTGCAGCCATGCCCAATGCGCCTTGGTGCGTTGGATTCGCCGCTGAAACCACGCTCAACCCAGATGAAGTAGAGCGCAAGCGCCAGCGCAAGGGTGTGCCTCTGCTGATCGGAAACTTAGCGCAAGAAGTCATGGATGTTGATCACACCACGGTGGAGCTTTACAGCGCATCGGGTCGACAGGTACTTGAGCGTGGCAGCAAACAATGGGTTGCTCGCCAAATCGTGGCCGAGATTGCCAAGCGCTTTACGCAACAATAAACCACACCCTCGGGGTCAACCCACAGGATAAGCAGCGAGCCAATGCAGGCATATCTCGATCAGATTGGTCTCTTTATAGAAATAAACCAAGCATGGGCAGGACCTGTTGTTTTTCTACTCGCCTTCGGTGAGTCACTGCTGGTGTTGGGTATTTTGATGCCTGCCACCGCCCTACTGCTGTTCACTGGCGGTCTGGTCGGCTCAGGCCTTGTTTCACCGATGACAGTGCTGCTGTGGGGCATTGCGGGCGCAGTCGCCGGTGATGCGGTCTCTTTTTGGATGGGCCGGTGGGTAGGACCGACCATATTGCGTTGGCGTTTGGTCAAGCGCCACCGACCAACCGTTGCCCGCGCACGTCTTTTTTTTTACAGATACGGATTTCTGTCGATCTTTGTCGGTCGATTTTTAGGCCCAATTCGAAGTACGATCCCAACGGTTGCCGGCGTGATGGGCATGTCGCAATGGCGTTTTCAACTGGCCAATGTCCTTTCCGCGATTGTTTGGGTACCACTCATGCTGCTACCCGGGTACTTGGCAGCAAAGAGCATTTATTTGGCCAAACACGCCAGTCAATTGATGCTCTATGTAGGGGGCGGCCTAACCATCGTCATTGGCGTGTTGCTGCTTTACCTACTTACCCGTCAACGCAAAACAGCTCAAGCACGCGGCAAGGGACGTGAGCATAAAGATCGTCACAAGGAGATCACTTGATGTTAGCCATCGACTTAAAAATATTGGATCCACGGATCAATGACCTGCTGCCTTCGTACGGCACGCCTGGCTCTGCCGGAGTTGATTTGAGGGCATGCTTGGATGAAGCAACCGTGATTGCCCCTGGTGAGACCATTCTGGTGCCAACCGGCATTTCCATTCACATCAAAAACCCAGGTTATGCGGCCATGATATTGCCCCGCTCAGGCATGGGCCATAAAAACGGTATTGTGTTGGGAAATTTGGTGGGATTAATTGATTCCGACTACCAAGGCCCACTGATGGTGTCGACTTGGAACCGTGGCCAAAAGCCTTTCACATTAGAGCCATTAGAACGTTTGGCACAACTGGTTATCGTGCCTGTCGTGCAGGCCGAGTTCAAGCTGGTCGATGCTTTTGAAGCGGTCACTGAGCGGGCGGCTGGCGGGTTTGGTAGCACTGGAAAGCACTAGCCAAAACCACCGAACCCAAACCAACCCTAACTGACTTAAACCCAAGTCGCTGGCGGCTTACACAGTTACTCGACCGCCAATGCTGGGGTGTCCTTGGCATCCTTAGCATCCTTGGCATTTTTATTGCCATCACGCTTTTTGTCAGCCGCTGAAGTCGGCGCAGGATCAAACTCGAGTTGAACCTTACCTTCTTCATCAATGTCTAAGGTCACCCCACCACCGTTGACCAAACGACCAAACAGCAACTCATCGGCCAAAGCTCGACGCAACATGTCCTGAATCAACCGCTGCATTGGCCTAGCGCCCATCAGTGGGTCAAAGCCATGCTCCGCCAAGTAATCCCTAAGTCGCTGCGTGAAAGTCGTTTCAACCCGCTTCTCATGCAGCTGATCTTCAAGCTCCATCAAGAACTTATCAACGACGCGCAAAATGACTTCCTTGCTCAAGGCACTAAAGTGCACGATCGCATCTAGGCGGTTACGGAATTCTGGCGAAAACAGCTTTTTGATGTCAGCCATTTCGTCACCGCTAGCCCTCGAGTTCGAAAACCCAATAGAGGGTCTGCTAAGCGCTTCGGCACCAGCATTGGTCGTCATGATGATGATCACATTGCGGAAATCTGCCTTACGACCGTTGTTATCGGTCAGCGTGCCATGATCCATGACCTGCAACAAAATGTTGAACACATCAGGGTGTGCTTTCTCAATCTCATCGAGCAACAATACGCAATGGGGTTGCTTGTTGATGGCCTCAGTCAACAAGCCGCCTTGATCATAGCCAACGTAACCTGGGGGCGCACCGATCAAACGTGAGACAGTGTGCCGCTCCATGTACTCTGACATGTCGAAACGCAAAAGATCGATGCCCAGTGTGAAAGCCAACTGCCGCGCGACTTCGGTTTTACCGACACCCGTTGGGCCAGAGAACAAGAATGAACCGATGGGCTTTTCTGGTTTACCAAGCCCTGACCGAGCCATCTTAATGGCGGCCGCCAACGCTTCAATTGATGCTTCCTGACCAAAAACAACTGTCTTTAAGTCACGCTCAAGTGTGGCCAATCGGCTACGGTCGTCAGTTGACACGGTCTGGGGTGGAATACGCGCAATCTTGCAAATGATGGTTTCGATTTCGTGCTTACCAATCACCTTCTTTTGCTTAGACTTGGGCAATAGTTTTTGTGCTGCGCCCGCTTCGTCAATCACATCAATGGCTTTGTCAGGCAAGTGACGATCATTGATGTGTCGTGCCGCGAGCTCAGCAGCAGCCGTTAACGCCGCTGATGAATACTTAACGTTGTGGTGCTCTTCAAATCGTTGCTTTAAGCCGCGCAAAATCTGCACCGTCTGTTCAACGGATGGCTCTGGCACATCAACCTTCTGGAAGCGTCGCGACAAGGCCGCATCTTTTTCAAAGATGCCACGATATTCGGTATAAGTCGTTGCACCGATACATCGCAACTGACCTGATGACAGCGCTGGCTTTAACAAGTTTGAGGCATCAAGCGTGCCCCCTGAAGCAGAACCAGCACCGATTAACGTGTGGATTTCGTCGATAAACAAAATAGCCTGAGGGTTGCTCTTGAGTTGCTTGAGAACCGCTTTGAGGCGTTGCTCAAAATCACCACGGTATTTTGTGCCAGCCAATAAGGCACCCATGTCTAACGAATAAACACAGGCGTCTTGCAGAATTTCTGGTACTTCTTCTTGGGTGATTCGATAGGCCAAACCCTCAGCAATCGCAGTCTTACCCACACCTGCCTCACCCACCAAGAGTGGATTGTTCTTGCGACGCCGGCACAAAATCTGAATGACGCGCTCAACTTCTTGATCACGCCCAATCAGCGGATCAATTCGCCCAGCGATTGCAGCGGCGTTTAAGTCTTGTGCGTATTGATCCAGGGGTGTCTGCCGAGAATCAGGCGTCTCTTCCCCACTGGCAGGCCCCTGGCGCTCAGTGGCAGGGGCTTCGGCCTGTTGATTTTTGGTGATGCCATGAGACAAGAAATTAACGACATCCAAGCGTGAAATACCTTGCTGTTGCAAGTAGTACACGGCGTGTGAGTCTTTCTCACCAAAAATGGCCACCAACACGTTGGCACCTGTGACCGGTTTTTTTGACGTACCACCGGCGGAGACATGCATGATGGCTCGTTGAATCACCCGCTGAAAGCCAAGCGTGGGTTGCGTATCCACCTCGCCGCCTTCAGGAATAACAGGCGTGTTGTCAGAGACGAACTTGCGCAAATGTTGGCGCAATTCATCGGTGTTGGCCGCGCAAGCTTTCAACACTTCAACCGCTGCTGCATTATCAAGCAGGGCGAGAAGCAGGTGCTCGACGGTGATGAATTCGTGCCGCGCAGAACGCGCTTCAACGAATGCCATGTGCAAACTAACTTCGAGTTCTTGGGAAATCACATTTCCTCCCGTTGCTTCTGATTCGATCGGTTTTGCCGCATAAAGGACTTTTAAAACCGACTGCTTAAAATGCATAAAAAACTAGCTTAATTCGATTCTATGCTTATCATCACAAAACCCTCTAATCCCCTACAGGTTCCATGACACACTGAAGGGGATGTTGCCGAGATCTGGCAAACTGAAGTACGCGGGTAATTCGCGTTGCGGCTACATCTTTAGGGTAAACCCCACACACCCCACGGCCCGTGTTGTGCACAGCTAGCATGATCTGCATGGCCTCTTCTTGGCCTTTACCGAAATATTTCTGCAGCACCAAAACAACAAACTCCATCGGTGTGTAATCGTCATTCAAAAGAATGACCTGATACATGGGTGGGGGCTTGGTTTTGGCGGTTTGCCGATCCACCAAGACAATTCCCGACGATTGAGTTCGATTTGGCATAATTCTTTTTTAAGACCACAAGATGCTTTCGTTTGAGTTTAGGGTAGCTTACAACTAATAGAAAACCCGCTAAGGGCTTGACTGTTGTCATAAATGTGCCCAAAAATGAGCTTAGCAGTCAAATATAACGACATAAACCTCGTCATGCTTGATTGCCGGTACTGGGCTGTTTAGTCAAGCGGCCCAGCTCGTTTCTGTTCATAACAACACTAGAGGCCGTTCAGATGTCCGATCCGACCAATGCCCCCGACTCTCAAGGAAACCCCACCGCCACTGGCGTCGTCAAATGGTTTAACGATGCCAAAGGCTTTGGATTTGTCACACCCGATGACGGCAGTGAAGACCTATTCGCTCACTTTTCGTCGATACAGATGAACGGCTTTAAAACCCTCAAAGAGGGACAGCGAGTCAACTTCGAAATCACAAAAGGCCCAAAAGGCAATCAAGCGATTAATATAACGGCTGGCTAACCCAACGGGGTTAAAAACCCCTCCATGTCCATGCTTGTTTTAAACACCAATCGATCCCAAAAGGCGATCGAGAATTTCTTGTCGTCTTTTAAAATTTCAGGCCTAGCCCTGTGTGCTTTTTTTTTGATAGGGGCCGCCCAAGCCCAGCACACACCGCTTCCCACGATAGACCTGTATGTCGGGATGCACCGCGTACAAACCGAGCTTGCGGTTAAAGCCAACGAACGAGCACAAGGCTTAATGGGCCGCCCCTCTTTGCCCGAGATGCGTGGCATGTTATTTGTCTTTGACCGACCTGGTGTTCAGTGCTTTTGGATGAGAAACACACTGATTCCTTTATCAATTGCCTTTTTGCGCGACGACGGTTCGATAGTCAACATCGAGCACATGCAACCCTTAAAAGACGACAGCCACTGTTCAACTGAACCTGTGAGGCTTGCACTTGAAGTCAATCAAGGTTGGTTCGCCAAAAGAAATATTTCCTCTGGCATGACCGTTCGAGGCTTGCCTAGTTTGAAGTGATGCTTTGCTGCTTTCTTTTCAAAGCCGGCGAATAAAGAGCTGTGCCTTTAATCGCCGGCATCTTGTCAACATCAGACGCGCTCAACAATCATCGCGATTCCCTGCCCCACACCAATACACATGGTGCAAAGCGCATACCGGCCTTGGGTTTTGTGTAACTGGTGTACGGCTGTCATCACCAAACGGGCGCCACTGGCACCCAAGGGGTGACCTAGCGCAATCGCGCCCCCATTGGGATTGACGCGAGGATCATTGTCCGCCACACCCAGCAAACGAAGCGTAGCCAAGCCTTGCGCAGCGAAAGCCTCGTTGAGCTCTATCACATCCATCTGATCAATGGTCAAACCCGCCAAGGCGAGTACTTTTATCGATGCGGGTGCCGGACCAATGCCCATGATCCGGGGCTCAACGCCAGCCGTTGCCATGGCAATAACACGTGCACGCGGGACCAGTTGATGGTCTTTGATAGCCTGCTCATTGGCTATCAAGAGTGCCACTGAACCGTCATTGACCCCCGAGGCATTACCAGCTGAGACCGAGCCACCCTCACGAACCACACCTTTGAGCTTAGCCAGCGCTTCTATGCTGGTTTGGCGAGGATGCTCGTCACGCGCCACAATTAGGGCTTCGCCCTTGCGTTGCGGAATATGCACGGGTGTGATTTCCTCGTCGAAATAGCCAGCAGCTTGAGCCGCAGCGGCCTTTTCTTGACTCGCCATCGCGAATTTGTCTTGATCTTCACGCGACACGCCAAATTGGTCTGCCACGTTTTCAGCGGTTTCGGGCATCGAATCCACACCGTGTTTTGCCTTCATCAGCTTATTCACAAATCGCCAGCCAATGGTAGTGTCATAAATCGACGCGGCCCTCGCAAACGCGGTTTCTGCCTTACCCATCACAAACGGGGCTCGGCTCATGCTTTCAACGCCACCGGCAATGATCAACGAGGCTTCGCCTGCGCGAATGGCGCGCGCGGCCGTACCAACTGCATCCATGCCTGAACCACACAAACGGTTAATCGTGGCGCCAGGCACCTCAGACGGCAAGCCTGCCAAAAGACCCGCCATGCGTGCGACGTTGCGATTGTCTTCACCAGCTTGGTTTGCGCAACCATAAAGAACCTCATCAACGCGGGACCAATCAACATTGGCATTACGCGCCATCAATGCTTTGATCGGTAATGCACCCAAATCGTCGGTTCGAACGCTCGACAGTGCGCCACCGTAACGGCCAATCGGTGTCCGGATGGCGTCACATATGAAAGCATCTATTGCTGCCATGTCTATCCCCTTTTTTGTTGTCTCAATTGACGATCATAAAACAAAAGCGCCGGCTAATGCCGACGCTTTTGATACTCATATTTTATCTCTGCTTATGTGGTGTTTAAGCAAAGTTCTTTTCGGCAAACGACCAGTTCGCCAGTTTCCAAAACGTCTCCAAATACTTTGGGCGGGCATTACGGTAATCGACGTAGTAGGCATGCTCCCAAACGTCACAGGTCAAAAGCGGTGTGTCGTCAGTGGTCACGGGCGTGGCTGCATTGCTGGTATTGACAATGTCGACGCTGCCGTCTGATTTCTTAACCAACCATGTCCAGCCCGAACCAAAATTACCCGCGGCCGACTTATTGAAAGCGTCCTTGAAGGCTTCAACACTGCCCCATTTGGCTGCGATTGCTTCAGCCAACTTACCACTGGGCTCGCCGCCGCCGTTAGGTGACAAGCTGTTCCAATAAAACGTGTGATTCCAAACTTGGGCTGCGTTATTAAAAATGCCGCCGCTAGACTTCTTAACGATTTCTTCCAGTGAGGCCGACTCAAACGCTGTGCCAGGCAGCAGATTATTCAGATTTGTCACGTAGGTTTGATGGTGCTTGCCGTAGTGATATTCCAGTGTCTCTTGAGAGATGAGAGGAGCCAAGGCATCGATTGCGTATGGAAGCGCAGGTAAAGTGTGTGTCATGGAATCAGTGTCCTTTTGGTTTGCCGTTTATTTCACTAGTGTACGGTGTTGGCTTTCACGCATAAACCATTCAGATGGTTTAGCGCGACATCCTAGGCGGGATTGTAGCCAAGGCTCACCTGTTCATGCCACAACCCCGCCAAATGGGATGGTTTTTCAGTTAACTGGGACAATTGACACAAAATCAAGGCGTTTTGCTAACAACCGTGGCTTTAAGCTGGCCTTTGGCCAAGTCAATTGACAATAAATCTGCGCTTTTGACTTGTGACGCATCAGTCAAGATAATCCCATCAGGTCCACGCACAATCGCAAACCCGCGCGCAAGCGTTGCCGCGGGCGCCAAGGTTTCAAGCTGTGAGTGCTGCAACGCCAATCGATTACGCTGACTCGTCAAGGCATCAGACATCAGCCGTGTTAACGATTGGGATTGCCGTTTTAATTGGTCTTCCAAACGCTCAATGTCAGGCACGACGTGCTCAAGGCGTTTACTAAGAAGCGCGAGTGCCTGCCATCGCTGCTCAAGGCGCTGGGATGGAGAAACCAAACCGTAACCCGTGCGATCAAGTCGCTGGGCCAGTCGCTCTAATTTGCGCATCACGATTTGTTGCGAAGTCAGACTTAACCCCTTGATTTGATCCAAAAGCGCCTGACGGGGCAGACAGGCCAGTTCAGCCGCCGCAGTCGGTGTGGGTGCTCGCAAGTCAGCCACAAAATCAGCAATCGAGACATCAGACTCGTGCCCAACGCCTGCAACAACTGGCAAGGCGCTTGAAGCGATGTCACGCGCCAAGCCCTCATCATTAAAGGCCCATAGGTCCTCCAAGCTGCCACCACCGCGTACGAGCAACAGCGTGTCCACCTCTTGCCGACTGTTGGCCGCGGCCAAAGCCCGCCGCAACTCAAGTGGCGCTGATAAGCCTTGAACCAAACTGGGATAAATAATGACGGGCACGTGTGGCGCACGCCGCGCCAATGTGGTTAAAACATCATGCAAAGCCGCTGCCCCTAAAGAGGTGATGACACCAATCGCTCTGGGATGCTCGGATAAAGGACGCTTGTTGGCGAGATCAAAAAGGCCTTCGGCTTGTAAGCGTTCCTTTAACAGTAAAAACTGCTCATAAAGCGTGCCTCGCCCTGCCCGTCGCAGCGTTTGAATATTGAGCTGAAAGTCACCCCGAGGCTCATACAACCCAACTCGCGCCTTGATTTGCACTTGATCGCCAACCGACGGCTGAAACTCACAATAAGCCAGCCGCCCCCTGAACATCACTGCGCGCACACTGGCTGAGGCATCTTTAAGCGTTAAGTAAAGATGGCCTGAGGATGCGCGGGTGAATGTCGAGACCTCACCTGTCAGCCAGACCAAACCGAACTCGTTTTCAAGCGATTGGGCAACCTGTCGGTTGAGTTCACTGACCGTCAGAATATCTGGCGTGGTTGTGTCATCTGTGACACGACTTTCAATTGTCATGTGCGACTCAGCCCACAATCTGTCCACAGAGCCCGCCAACAATAGATTTGGTGTTTTGTGAAACGAAATGTTGCTTGAAGTTCCGTAAATTTATTCATGTAAAACATCATGTTATTAACTTAACCAATTGAAAAGAAAACACTTGTATATTTAACATTGCAGAGTGATCATTTTTTGCGCAAAGTACCTCGAGCGACTGTTTCAGGCATGCGATTTGGTTTAGGCGAAAGTTATCCACAGAAACTGTGGATAGATTGAAATGCTTCTTGCGCTTGACTTCGCTTGCCACTGGTCAGGACTAAACCGTACCATAGGGTTTTTAAGACCGTCACACTTTATCAAGGCGAATTCATCTTGCAGTCAATCATTGCCGAAGCCGGCTGGCCCATTGGGCCATTATTGTTCATCTCTGTGGTGGCTCTGGCCATCATTTTTGAGCGCCTAATGGCGCTACGTCTTAGCCGTGTTTGCCCAGCCGAAGTCGCGACTGAGGCCTCGAGACTACTCAGAGGCAAGGGTGTGACCGAAGAATCGCTCGATAAATTGGCACAATCAAGTCTTAGTGGAAAAGTGTTGTCGACAATCTTGGCCAATAAACAACAACCCATCAATGAAATTCGGTTGCGTGCTGAAGAAACGGGGGCTGATGTTGCCCATGAAATGCAGCGGTTTTTACCAGCTCTGAGCATGATTGCCACAATCGCACCATTGATGGGTTTGTTCGGTACTGTTGTCGGCATGATTGAAATCTTTGCCGCCTACCAACCCGGCGGCACGGATCCAGGCCAACTTGCCCGAGGGATCTCGATTGCGCTCTACAACACAGGCTTTGGTATTCTCATCGCCGTGCCAGCGGCCATCGCGCACAGACTGCTTCGGGTACACGTCAATAACTTGCTGGTCAAAATTGAGCAATCTGCCCGCTCTCTTATCCAGCAGATTCACCCTTAACTCAAGAAACCAGCCATGCACCTGCGCGCCAAGTACGCCGACGACTCACCCGACATCAATTTCATTCCTTTGATTGATGTGTTACTGGTCATTGTGATCTTTCTGGCTGTTTCAACCACTTTTACTCAGGAACGCGCGTTGGATGTGTCGCTGCCTCAAGCTCAATCTGCCTTGGAGATTCCAGCCTCGATTAGCATCACCATCGCCGCTGACGGACAAGTTGCCGTGGACCAACGCGTGCTAGAAAACACAGACGTCTCAGCCATTGTTGCGGCATTGACTGCCGCAGCGGCACAAGAAGGTTCTGGCCCTGAAAAAATTGTGGTGATCCGCGCAGATGCCAATGCCACTCACCAAGCCGTGGTCACTGCCATGCAAGCCGCACGGCTCGCTGGCCTTAACAAAATCAGTTTGGCCGCCCAGGTTGCGGACTGATCGTGCAATGGCCACAACCTGCCGTCGCATGGCTCACAGGACAGTGGCTTACTCGCGGAGTATGGTATTGGTTGATGCAACCCGCGTCCTGGCTGTACTCAAGAATCGTTGCACTTAACCGCTGGCTTTATGACCGCCAATTCAGGCATCGCGACCAATTGTCAGTACCTGTCATTGTGGTGGGCAATTTGTACATCGGTGGCACCGGCAAGACACCTGTCGCCATCGCACTGGCCACGGCACTAACCGCACAAGGATTCAAGCCTGGCCTTATCAGTCGCGGCTACGGCAGCTCTCGTAAGCCCACACCTGTCACCGGCCAAGGGGCAACGCTTGACTGGCAAACATTTGGCGATGAGCCAGCCTTGATTGCAAAACGAACAGGAATACCCGTGAGTGTGCATGCCAACCGCTTTTTAGCCGGCTGCCAGTTGCTCAAACGTTTCCCCGAGGTGAACGTCATCATCAGTGATGACGGCTTGCAACATCAGCGGCTGGCCCGAGATATTGAGATCTTGGTTGAAGACGACCGTGGTGTGGGCAATGGCGCCACACTGCCCGGCGGACCGCTGCGAGAACACAGGCGAGCCCGCGACAGCGTGGACGCCATTTTGCGGCGTGCCAGCAACACCGATGCAACGGTCAGCGGCCAGGCAGTCCCAAACCGCACCGTGCCGATGTTTGGTTTCGATGTGACCTTGGCGTTTTTCTATTGCCCTGCCTCTGGCCAAAAACTGTCGATCACCGAGATGATTGAAGAACTAAAGGCCACCCAAACCAGCACCGCTCGCACAGCCGCCATCGCCGGCATTGGCGTGCCCGATCGTTTTTTTCAGGCCCTTAAAAAACTTGG
>JAFMCG010000176.1 GCA_017857895.1 Burkholderiaceae bacterium
TCAGACGCGGGGTGGAGCAGTCTGGCAGCTCGTCGGGCTCATAACCCGAAGGTCGTAGGTTCAAATCCTGCCCCCGCAACCAGATTTTCGAAGGGTCAACTTAATTGTTGGCCCTTTTTTTGTCACGATCCTTTTAATATTGAATCGACCATGACAAAACCCAAACAAGCCGCATACCGTTCAATCGAGCGCCAACGCACACCAATGACGGTCGCTTTTAAACGTGAATTCTTTAAAAGGGTTCAGCGCAGACACCCGTTAGGTGAAAACTTTCATTGAACGCTTTGGGGGCAACACCGTTAAATCACACTTCGTTTACGGCTTTTTGGGCTAACTTGACTGTCTTTTTTTCAAGTGGCGCGGTCGGGCTTGGCCTCTGATGATGATAGTGTATAACAAGCGCGAGCCAACGGCAAACAACCACTCAACAGCCGCTAGGGAAAACACTTATACCGATCCAGCCTCAGCGAGCCGGTATCGCTGCCCCAAAAACGGTGCGTGCTTCAAAGCCAACGCCAAAGGTTCGATGCTACTGGCTGATGTGGCAAGCACAATCAAATCAACAGCTGGCTGTTGCTTACGCAAAACAGCAAAAAACAATTGCCGTAAAGCGTCACTGATCTCGTTGCTCATGGCGCAACATAGACAGGCGTCCGAACTCGCCAATTCGTCACTTTTTGTGTGGATTACCCGCAATGATTCAGGCCAAACGTCGGGCAAGCTGCCAACGGGTGCAATCACAACCACAGTCTTGTAACAACTGGGGTCTAAGCCAACCAACCACTGCGCCAATGCCGCTTGCAGCTCACAGTCGTGTAACGCTTGAATGGCTATCCGGTAATCGCGAGCATTACCTTGTAATCCGGAACCAAAGGGATGCAAAACTTTTTTCCTAGAGAGCCAAATAGATCAGTCAACAACTCATCGCCAAGTCGTTATATTGGTTATTGTAGGCTTCGCAATGTTCTTCTTCCAACGAATAATAGGTTCAGGCACATGATTGAATCCGACCAGCAACGCATCGTCGACGCAGCAATCACTTCTCGACATTCCATACGCGCTTTCTTACCAACACCGGTGGTGCGCGAAGACATCGAACAAATGTTGGCCGTCGCTGCACGGGCACCATCGGGTTCAAACACGCAGCCTTGGAAAGCTTACGTTTTAACAGGCAATCGTTTGAAAGCCATGTCAGCTGATATCGTACAGGCGTTTCTCGACCCCGAAAAAACGTCAGCATTTAAAGAAGAATATCGCTACTATCCCGACATCTGGGAGGCGCCTTATATCGACCGAAGACGAAAAGTCGGTCTCGACTTGTATCAACTTTTGGGCCTTGGAAAGGCAGACAAAGATGGCATGCGTGACCAACACGCCAGAAACTTTAAGTTTTTTGACGCCCCCGTGGGCATGGTCTTTACCGTTGACCGAACCATGAACCAGGGCTCTTGGTTGGATTTTGGTTGTTTTTTACAAAACCTGATGATTGCCGCTCGCGGTCGCGATCTCGACACCTGCCCGCAGGCTGCCTTTAATCGATTTCACCCCATTATTCGACAGCACACGGGTATACCAGAGAGCGAAATTGTGATGTGTTGTTTGGCGCTTGGAGTCGCTGACCACAGCAAAATAGAAAACACATTAATCAGCGAACGAGAATCGGTATCAGGTTTCACCCAATTCCTCGACTGATTAAAAAAAGAGACATCATCAAGGCGGTGATGTCTCTTTACCGATTGGCATTAAGCAGTTGCAGTCCCACCATGCACCTTTTGCGAAAATTTAGCCAGCACCACGGCCACAAATAAGAGCCCTAACCCAATCAAACTGAGATCAAGATGGCTAAGGTTTAAATCACCGCCACCGGGAATGGCCATTGCCAAGCCACCAAGCGCCAGCACCAAACGAGCTAACAACCCCAAAACACCCGTGTGCATGGTTCCAACCCGAACCAAGTAGCCCTCAAGAGCAGAAGCTATTAACGCAATCCCAATGAAAGCCGTACAGATAACTGACACGATATCTACAGGATCACCACGCAAAATCAGAGCCGGGTTGAGTACGAAGAAAAACGGTACGAAATACATGGCACTTCCCAACCGCATCGACTGAAAACCCACATCGATCGGTCTGGATCCAGATATGCCAGCAGCCACAAATGCGGCGAGCGAAACCGGTGGCGTGATGAATGACACCATGCCCCAATACATCATGAATAAGTGGACGGCTAAGGGATCAAACCCAGCCTTGATCAAAGGAGGTGCCAACACAATCGCCAAAAAGATATAACAGGCGGTGATGGTCATGCCCATACCAAAAATAAAGCTGGTGATAGCACCCATGACCAGCAACACATAAACGTTATTGCCCGCTAGGTAGATTAAGTCATTGGCTAGCGTACCTGCCAAGCCAGTCACTGACATGGCCCCAATGATCAAACCAACACCCGCAAGTAGCGCAGCTAGTTCAGCTAAGGATGCGGTTACACCCGTGAGCAAACGTCCGAGTTTATCGAGACTTAGCCGATGCTTGGGACTGAATTGGTTGATCACCAGCAAAAGCCCAGTCGCATAGAACGGTGCCATTGACTCGACTTGTGCCACCAGCAGCAAATAAATCAACACCACAAATACGATGATGTACTGCCAACCTTCCTTGAAGGTTTGAGTCAGTGATGGCAATTCGTCAGCTGGTAATCCTTTCAAACCATGGCGCGCGGCATAACCGTCAATTTGCATGAAAAGCGCAAAGTAAAACAAAATAGAAGGCACGGCTGCAGCCAAGGCAATTTGGCTGTAAGGCAGCCCAAGAAAAGCCGCCATCACAAAAGCCGTTGCACCCATGATGGGCGGCATCAACACCCCACCCGTTGATGCACACGCTTCGACACCAGCGGCGTACTTAGCGGCAAACCCCGTTCGCTTCATCGCTGGTATGGTGACCACGCCTGTGGTCAGCACATTCGACACCACACTGCCGGATACTGATCCCATCAAACCGCTAGCAAAAATAGACACCTTGGCTGGACCACCACGAACTCGTCCAAACATGGCAAAAGCAAGGTTGTTAAAAAATTCGGAGGCGCCGGTGAACTGCAAAACCGCACCAAACATAACAAACCCGATCACCAACTCACCAAAGGCACGCATGGGTATACCCAAAACGCTCTCGCTGCTCGTGAAATGGTAGGCCATTGTGGTGTAAAAGTCTTGGCCGAGCCCAGCAATAGGCCCTGGCATAAGCTCCGCGTATACCGGATACAGCGAAATCAGGCCGACAACCACAAACACTGCTGTGCCGCCCGAACGACGGGTGGCTTCAAGCAACAACACCCAACCGACGATGGATACCGCCACAGCGGTTGGGGGCGACATAAACTCCCACCCTTCAGAAATAATGCGAAAAGAATTAAAAGCGAAATAGCAAAAAACGCCAATAGACGCCACAAAAAGAACCGCGTC
>JAFMCG010000042.1 GCA_017857895.1 Burkholderiaceae bacterium
AGTGATTTGCCCAGCGCAGGCAGAGAATAGAAATGGCCTTTTTGATGGCCAATTTTGAAAGACTTCAGGGCTTTGAAAGGATCGTGTCTCATGTCGTGTCACTCCTTCTGTTGATACCCTCAGCATATATCACCAAGCCATTTCTGTGGTGTCTCGCGATAAGGGGACTGGTGTATTTGGGGCTAAGGGACTTTTGTTCAAGCCGTCCTATTTCTGGGCAGCAGCGCTTTTGACTGCAAAACTCGGCCCGAAATCAATAGTTAAAGCGTCACACAACAAAAAACCCACCGGGTGTTAAACCGGTGGGTTGGATACGCACCAAATGGCTGTGCGTTGGTGTATTGAAGCGATTAGTTAGGTTTCGATCGTGTCAGCCACATCTTTGTAATCGGCGATCTGATCAAAGTTAAGGTATTGATAGATTTCTTCGCCGTTGCTGTTGATGACGCCCATGTCTGTCATGTACTCCTCACGCGTTGGAATACGCCCCAAGCGTGAGCAAATGGCCGCAAGCTCAGCAGAGCCCAAGTAAACATTGGTGTTCTTGCCCAAACGGTTGGGGAAGTTGCGGGTGCTAGTTGACATCACCGTCGCACCTTCACGCACTTGTGCTTGGTTACCCATGCAAAGCGAGCAGCCTGGCATTTCTGTTCGGGCACCAGCGCTACCAAAGACACCATAGTGGCCTTCTTCAGTCAATTGTTGGGCGTCCATCTTGGTGGGGGGTGCAACCCAAAGCTTGACAGGGATGTCGCGTTTGCCTTCAAGTAACTTTGAGGCCGCACGGAAGTGACCAATGTTGGTCATACAACTGCCAATAAAGACTTCGTCGATTTTGGCACCCGCCACATCGGACAGGGTTTTGACATCATCGGGATCGTTGGGGCAAGCTAAGATTGGCTCAATGATTTCATTCATGTCGATTTCGATGACCGCGGTGTATTGCGCATCGGCGTCGGCTTTGAGCAGCTTAGGATCGTCAAGCCAGGCTTGCATGGCATTGATGCGACGCGCCATGCTGCGCTCGTCTTCGTAGCCATTGGCGATCATCCACTTCAGCATCACAATGTTGCTCTGCAGGTACTCGATGATGGGCTCTTTGTTCAGGTGTACCGTACAACCGGCGGCTGAACGCTCTGCTGAGGCATCTGACAGCTCGAAGGCTTGTTCGACTTTCAAGTCAGGCAACCCTTCGATTTCTAGCACGCGACCAGAAAAGATATTTTTCTTACCTTGTTTTTCTACCGTTAACAGTCCGCTCTTGATGGCATACAGCGGAATCGCATTGACCAGATCACGCAAGGTCACGCCGGGCTGCATTTTGCCCTTAAAACGTACCAATACCGATTCAGGCATGTCCAAGGGCATCACGCCAGTGGCAGCTGCAAACGCCACCAAGCCCGAGCCAGCAGGAAAGCTGATGCCAATCGGAAAGCGGGTGTGCGAATCACCGCCAGTACCGACCGTATCTGGTAGCAACATGCGGTTAAGCCAAGAGTGAATCACGCCATCGCCAGGACGCAAGGAAATGCCGCCACGGGTGCTGATGAAGTGTGGCAATGTGTGGTGAGTTTTGACATCAACAGGCTTAGGATAGGCTGCGGTGTGGCAAAACGACTGCATGACCAAGTCAGCTGAGAAGCCCAAGCAAGCCAAGTCTTTGAGTTCATCACGCGTCATGGGGCCAGTGGTGTCTTGGCTGCCCACTGAGGTCATGCGTGGTTCACAGTAGGTGCCGGGGCGCACGCCCATGCCTTCTGGTAGACCGCAAGCGCGACCCACCATTTTCTGTGCCAGCGTGAAACCCTTGCCAGTGTCAGCAGGGTTGTGTGGCAAACGGAAAACCGTTGAAGGAGGCAAGCCCAAGGCTTCACGCGCCTTGGTTGTGAGACCACGACCAACGATCAAAGGGATGCGACCGCCCGCGCGAACTTCATCAAAGAGTACGTCCGATTTGACTTCAAACTCAGCAATGACTTTGCCGTCTTTGAGGGCTTTGCCTTCGTAAGGGCGCAATTCAATCACGTCGCCCATGTTCATCTGCGAGACGTCAAGCTCGATGGGTAGTGCGCCTGCATCTTCCATGGTGTTGTAGAAAATGGGTGCAATCTTGCTACCCAAACACACGCCGCCAAATCGTTTGTTGGGTACGAACGGGATATCTTGTCCCGTGAACCAAAGCACAGAGTTGGTGGCTGATTTGCGTGATGAACCTGTACCCACAACGTCGCCAACATAAGCGATGAGATGGCCCTTGGCCTTGAGCTCGTCGATCAGTTTGATCGGTCCAATCTTGCCGGCGTCGTCGGGTTCAATGCCAGGACGGGGGTTTTTGAGCATGGCCAAAGCATGCAAAGGAATGTCGGGACGTGTCCAAGCATCAGGCGCTGGCGACAGGTCATCGGTATTGGTTTCGCCGGTGACTTTCAAAACCGTCAGTTTCACGCTTTGTGGAAACTCAGGGCGGCTGGTGAACCACTCTGCATCAGCCCAGCTTTGCATCACGCCTTTGGCGTTGGCGCTGCCTTTGTCGGCTTTTTCTTTGACGTCATGGAAGGCATCAAACATCAATAGGGTTTTCTTCAACCCTTCGGCGGCGATTGGTCCCACGACAGCATCGTCAAGCAACTCAACCATCGCAACGATGTTGTAACCACCTAGCATCGTACCCAAGAGTTCAGTGGCGCGTTCACGCGAAATCACAGGGCACTTTTCTGTGCCATGGGCAATGGCGGCCAAGTAAGACGCTTTGACCTTGGCGGCGTCATCGACGCCAGCAGGCACACGGTTCACCAGAAGGTCAACCAGAAAATCTTCTTCGCCCTTCGGTGGCGATTTGATCAGCTCGATCAACTCAGCGACTTGCGCGGCGGTCAATGGCAGAGGAGGAATTCCAAGCGCAGCGCGCTCGGCAACGTGATCACGGTAGGCTTCTAGCATCGGGTTGGCCTTTTGAAGAAAGAAAAAAAATAAACGGGCTTGTTAGTACCTTATTTTAAGCCCATGAATAACCGGAAGCAACTGTCTTATATCTTATATAAGACTTAGGTTTTTCCTTGGTTTAGTAGATCGGTATATTCAGGGTGACGCTTAATGTAAACAGCGGCATATGAGCATGTTGGCACCACGCGCCACTGGTTTTGCCGAGCCGTGTCCAGTGCCACTTGTGTCAGTGCGGCCGCAATTCCTTTGCCGCCGACTGCAGTGGGCACGCCAGTGTGGGTGATGGTCATCACCGCGTCATCAAGTTGGTAATCCAGCACACACAAATGCCCGTCAACCGAGGTACTGAACCGGGGGTGATTTGTTTCGTGTCTGATGTCATGCGTCATGGCAACTCCAATTCGTGATTTTTGCTGCGTTTGATGTGCCGCTCAAGTGGTGAGTTTCTAGAAGGTATCGCTTGGCACGCGAACCTGACCTTCCATCAAAACGCGGGCGCTGCGACTCATCATCACTTTCTTGACAGACCACTGACCGTTGATTTGACCAGCGGTTGCACCCACGCGCAGCGTCCCAGAAGGGTGCCCAAAACGTACCGCTTCAAGCTGGCCACCACCTGCCGCTAAGTTAACCAGCGTGCCAGGGATCGCGGCGGCTGTGCCAATGGCTACTGCCGCCGTTCCCATCATGGCGTGATGCAGCTTACCCATCGACATGGCGCGCACCAACAGGTTAATGTCCTGCGCTTTGATAGTCTTGGCGCTCGATGAGGTGTAGTCCAAGGGTTTGGCAACAAACGCCACTTTAGGCGTGTGTTGGCGCCTGGCTGCCTCGTCGATATGCTTAATCAAGCCCATCCGCACCGCACCGTGAGCTCGAATGGTCTCAAACATAGCCAACGCACGGGCATCGCTGTTGATGTCACCTTGCAATTCGACCCCTTTATAACCAATCGCTTCGGCATTTAGAAAAATCGTCGGGATGCCTGCATTGATCAAGGTGGCCTTCAGTGTGCCCACACCGGGTACCTCTAAATCATCGACTAGGTTACCAGTGGGAAATAGGGCGCCGGCTGCGCCTTCCTCTTCAGCAGCCGGATCCATAAACTCTAGCGCCACCTCTGCAGCTGGAAAAGTCACCCCATCTAACTCAAAATCACCGGTTTCCTGGACCTGCCCATTGGTCATCGGCACATGAGCAATGATGGTCTTGCCAATATTGACCTGCCAGATGCGCACGACAGCCACGCCGTTTTGTGGGATTCGGCTGGCGTCGACCAAGCCGTTGGCAATGCCAAAAGGGCCAACAGCGGCTGATAAGTTGCCACAGTTTCCACTCCAATCGACAAAGGCTGTGTCAATGGACACTTGGCCAAATAAATAATCAATGTCATGATCAGGACGGCTGCTTTTGGACAGAATGACGGTCTTGCTTGTGCTTGACGTTGCGCCACCCATGCCGTCGATTTGCTTCTCATAAGGGTCGGGGCTACCAATAACGCGCATCAAGAGCGCATCTCTGGCCGCGCCTGGTGTTTGTGCTGCTGTTGGTAAATCTTCAAGGCGAAAGAAAACACCCTTACTGGTGCCTCCGCGCATGTAGGTCGCAGGTACTTTGATCTGAGGAGCGTGAGTCATGGCAAAGATTCCGTTAATGGTTTTGGTTTGGCTCGGGCAGGCAGCTTGGCCTCAAGAGGCAGCAGCAGACTCCAAGAAATCCTCAGCAAAGCGTTGTAAAACCCCACCGGCCTTATAAATTGAAACTTCTTCAGCGGTGTCTAGCCGGCAAGTCACGGGCACTTCAATTTTCTCACCATTCATGCGATTGATGACCAGCGTTAGCGTGGCGCGTGGCGTAGGTACACCAATCACATCATAGGTTTCGGTGCCATCAATGGCCAGCGTTTTGCGGTCAGTGCCGGCTTTGAATTCCAGCGGTAACACGCCCATGCCCACTAGGTTGGTGCGGTGAATGCGTTCAAACCCCTCAGCGGCAATCGCTTCGACGCCCGCCAAACGAACGCCCTTGGCTGCCCAGTCTCGCGATGAGCCTTGACCGTAATCAGCACCGGCAATGATGATGAGCGGTTGCTTGCGGTTGATGTAGGTCTCAATCGCCTCCCACATGCGAGTGACTTGGCCTTCAGGCTCAATGCGAGCCAAGGAGCCTTGCTTCACTTTACCGTCTTCGAGCACCATCTCGTTGAGCAACTTCGGGTTGGCAAATGTTGCCCGCTGCGCCGTTAAATGATCGCCACGGTGGGTGGCGTATGAGTTGAAATCTTCCTCGGGTAAGCCCATCTTGGCCAAATATTCGCCAGCAGCGCTGTTGAGCATAATGGCGTTCGAAGGTGACAAGTGATCGGTTGTGATGTTGTCCCCGAGAACAGCCAGAGGACGCATACCAGTCAGCGCCCGATGGCCCGCCAAGGCACCTTCCCAATAAGGTGGGCGTCGGATGTAAGTGCTTTGGGGCCGCCACGCATACAGAGGGCTCACAGATTCGCCACTTTGGACGCTAGCTGCAAACATGGGTTCGTAGACTTTACGAAACTGCTCTGGCTTAACGCTCGCGGCCACAACAGCAGCGATCTCAGCGTCGGTTGGCCAGATGTCTTTTAGCGTGACGGGATTGCCATGCGGGTCATGGCCCAGAACATCTTTTTCAATATCAAAGCGAATGGTACCGGCAATGGCATAGGCCACCACCAGCGCGGGTGACGCCAAAAAGGCTTGCTTGGCATAGGGATGGATGCGGCCATCAAAGTTACGGTTACCTGATAAAACAGCCGTGGCATACAAGTCGCGATCGATGATTTCTTGCTGGATTTTGGGATCGAGCGCACCACTCATGCCATTACAGGTGGTGCAGGCAAAGGCCACAATACCAAAACCTAACTTTTCAAGTTCAGTGAGCAGCTTGGCGTCTTTGAGGTAAAGCTCAACCGTTTTTGAGCCAGGCGCCAGTGAGCTTTTGACCCAAGGTTTGCGGGTCAAACCGCGCGCATTGGCGTTGCGAGCGAGCAAGCCCGCCGAGATCACGTTATGCGGATTGCTGGTGTTGGTGCAGCTGGTGATGGCGGCGATGATGACCGCGCCGTCAGGCATCAGGCCAGCTTCGTTTTCGACCGTGCCAGAAATGCCGTTGGCTGCCAGGTCGCTGGTCGCCACACGACGGTGAGGGTTCGAAGGACCTGCAATATTTCGCTGCACTGAGGACAAGTCAAATTCGATCACACGCTCGTATTCGGCAGTGGCCATGCTGTCGGCCCAGAGCCCCGTTTCTTTGGCATAGGTTTCAACGAGTTTGATTTGAGGCTCTTCACGACCAGTCAGACGCAGGTAATCAATGGTTTGTTGGTCGATGTAAAACATGGCCGCTGTGGCGCCATATTCAGGCGTCATGTTCGAAATAGTGGCGCGGTCACCAAGGGTGAGGTGCGAGGCCCCATCGCCGAAGAACTCAAGATAAGACGAGACGACTTTTTGATTGCGTAAGAACTCGGTTAGCGCCAACACCATGTCGGTGGCCGTGATGCCGGACTGCAACCGACCGGTGAGCTTCACCCCGATGATATCGGGCAAGCGCATCCACGATGCGCGACCAAGCATCACGCTCTCGGCTTCCAAGCCGCCCACGCCGATGGCGATAACGCCAAGCGCGTCCACGTGAGGGGTGTGACTGTCAGTGCCAACCAAGGTGTCAGGAAAGGCAACACCGTCACGCGCATGTACAACTGGCGACATGCGCTCTAGGTTGATCTGGTGCATGATGCCGTTACCGGGTGGAATCACATCAACATTCTTAAAAGCTTTTTTGGTCCAGTTGATGAAGTGAAAACGATCTTCGTTGCGTCGGTCTTCGATGGCCCGATTTTTTTCAAAAGCCAGCGGGTCATCGCCGCCGCTTTCGACGGCCAATGAATGATCAACGATCAGTTGCGTCGGCACCACTGGATTCACCAACGCGGGGTCACCGCCCCTGGCGGCAATCGCATCTCTCAATCCCGCCAAATCAACCAAGGCTGTTTGACCAAGAATGTCGTGACAGACCACACGTGCTGGAAACCATGGGAAGTCAAGATCGCGCTTGCGTTCAATCAGTTGCTTCAGTGCATCAGTTAGCATTCCTGGGTCGCAACGACGAACCAAGTTTTCTGCATGAACTCGAGACGTGTATGGCAGGGTGTCATAGGCACCAGGCTGGATCGTATTGATGGCCTCGCGGGCATCAAAGAAATCCAGCTTGGTTCCGGGTAGTGGTTTGCGATATGCAGTGTTCATGGCAGTCTCGGCAGAAAAAAGGGCGAATCAAAACGACGGGGTCATTGCGCATCGCGGGGGACGATCCCCGCGATGGTATTGCGGGTTTACTTGCGCCGGCCGATCGGCACGAACTTCAGGTTCTCAGGCCCCATGTAGTTGGCCGTTGGGCGGATGATTTTGTTGTCAATGCGCTGCTCAATCACGTGGGCCGCCCAACCAGCGGTGCGGGCGATCACAAACAATGGTGTAAACATTGACGTCGGCACACCCATCATGTGATACGAAACGGCAGAAAACCAGTCCAAATTAGGAAACATTTTCTTGGCATCCCACATCACCGTTTCAAGCCGTTCGGCGATGTCGTACATTTTGGTGTTACCAGCTTTTTTCGACAGGCGCTGGGCCACCGCTTTGATAACCTCGTTGCGAGGATCAGAGATGGTGTAGACGGGGTGCCCAAAGCCAATCACGACTTCTCTGTTTTCGACACGGCGACGAATATCGGCTTCCGCCTCGTCAGGCGTCTCGTAACGCTTTTGCACTTCAAAAGCCACTTCGTTGGCGCCACCGTGCTTAGGCCCACGCAAAGCGCCGATACCACCAGTGATCGCTGAATACATGTCTGAGCCGGTACCGGCAATAACGCGACTGGTAAAGGTTGACGCATTGAACTCGTGCTCAGCATACAAAATCAGTGACGTGTGCATGGCACGCACCCATGACTGGTCGGGTTGTTTGCCGTGCAACAGATGCAGGAAATGCCCGCCGATGCTGTCATCGTCGGTTTGAACGTCGACTATGCGACCGTTATGACTGTAGTGGTACCAGTAAAGCAGGGCAGAACCCAGGCAGGCCATCAAGCGATCGGCGATGTCTTTGGCGCCAGGCATGTTGTGGTCGTCTTTTTCTGGCAATACGCAACCCAGAACAGAAGTGGCTGTTCGCATGACATCCATTGGATGGCTGGCCGCTGGCAGCGTCTCCAGGGCGGCTTGCACTTGTGCAGGCAAGCCACGCAATGAGCGCAGTTTTTCTTTGTAAGCCGCAAGCTCAACCTTGTTGGGCAATGTGCCATGAATAAGCAAGTGAGCCACTTCTTCGAATTCGCAAACGTCGGCGAAGTCGAGAATATCGTAGCCGCGGTAGTGCAGATCGTTGCCAGTGCGTCCAACGGTGCAAAGGGCGGTGTTGCCAGCCACAACGCCAGACAGGGCGACCGATTTCTTGGGCTTGGGCACCACGGGTTCAGCAGCGACCTTGGTTTTTGATACGGTGCTTTTTTTGGAAATAGCCATGTGTAACTCCTTCAGAAATCAGGACTTGCCTTGTTCAAATAATTGGTCGAGCTGTTGCTCGTAGACGTGGTAACCGATACGGTCATAAAGCTCATCGCGGGTTTGCATCATGTCAACGATGTTCTTTTGGTGGCCATCACGGCGAATGGTTTCGTACACCATTTCTGCCGCCTTGTTCATGGCTCTGAAGGCTGAAAGCGGATACAGCACCATGCCAACACCAACAGATTTCAGTTCTTCGACAGTAAACAGCGGTGTCTTCCCAAACTCAGTGATGTTTGCCAAAACAGGGACGTTGAGTGCTTTGACAAATTTTTCGTAAGTGGCGAGGTCGTAGGCGGCTTCCGCAAAAATGGCATCAGCGCCTGCCTCAGCGCAAGCAATAGAGCGCTCGATGGCGGCGTCAACACCGTGCGATGCGATGGCATCGGTGCGCGCGATGATAAAAAAGTTTTCATCGGTTCTGGCATCAGCAGCCGCTTTCACGCGGTCACTCATTTCCTCGGTCGAAACAATCTCTTTGCCCGGACGGTGGCCGCAACGTTTGGCACCGACTTGGTCTTCAATGTGACAGGCCGCCGCACCAAACTTGATCAAGCTTTTGATTGTTCGCGCGATATTGAACGCAGAAGGCCCAAAGCCTGTGTCGATATCGACAAGTAATGGCAGATCGCACACATCGGTAATACGTCGCACGTCTGTCAAAACGTCATCTAAGGTGTTGATGCCCAAATCAGGCAAGCCAAGCGATCCGGCCGCAACGCCACCACCCGAGAGGTATATGGCTTTGTAGCCAGCGCGTTTGGCCAAGAGAGCATGATTAGCGTTAATGGCGCCAATGATTTGTAAGGGGGATTCGTCTTTTATGGCAGTGCGAAATTTAGCACCTGCGCTGGTCATTGAGGTCATGTGAGGTCTCCGTAGTCAGTGTCGCTGTCGGGTGGTTAAGCGAGCTTACGCTTGCGAAGTTTAAAAAAAGGCCCGCCGAGGGCAGGCCTTTTTTAAGTTACTTCAGTAAGTCAGCAACGCCGTCGCGCTCTTCTAAGAGCTCTTTGAGCGTTAAGTCCATGCGCTCGCGAGAGAACGCATCGATTTCAAGATCTTTCACGCGATGGTATTGGCCGGCTTCGCAAGTCACAGGCACGCCATACATGATGCCTTCAGGGATGCCGTAGGTACCGTCTGAAGGGATGCCCATCGTGACCCACTTGCCGTTAGTGCCCATGACCCAGTCGCGAATATGATCAATGGCCGCGTTGGCAGCCGATGCCGCTGAAGACAGGCCACGCGCCTCGATGATGGCGGCGCCGCGCTTGCCAACGGTTGGTAAGAAAGTGTCGCGATTCCAGACATCGTCATTGATGATCTTAGCCACGCTTTGACCACCGACAGTCGCAAAGCGATAATCGGGGTACATGGTGGGTGAGTGGTTGCCCCAGACGGCGAGTTTCTGAATGTCAGCCACAGGGCGGCCAAGCTTTGCTGCCAACTGTGACAAGGCACGGTTGTGGTCTAAGCGAAGCATGGCGGTGAAGTTACCGGCTGGCAGATCAGGTGCCGACTTCATGGCGATGTAGGCGTTGGTGTTGGCAGGGTTGCCGACAACCAAGACACGCACGTTGCGATTGGCAACGGCATTTAACGCTTGACCTTGGACGGTGAAGATCTGTGCATTGATTGTCAGCAGATCTTTACGCTCCATGCCTGGGCCGCGTGGACGTGAGCCAACCAAAAGGGCCACCTCGACATCTTTGAAGGCTTCCTTGGGGTCGCTATGGGCTGTCATCGACTGCAGCAGTGGAAATGCGCAATCGTCTAGCTCCATCATGACGCCTTTAAGCGCTTTTTGCGCCTTTTCATCAGGAATTTCGAGCAGTTGTAGGATCACGGGTTGGTCTTTGCCCAGCATTTCGCCGGACGCAATTCTAAACAGCAACGCATAACCAATTTGGCCGGCGGCGCCTGTAACCGCAACACGCATTGCAGGTTTTGACATATCGGTCTCCGAGTAAGGTAGTAAAAAGTGTCGTCTGACAGAAAATATAACCAGTTCAGTTTAGCCCTTTTGATCACTGGGGCTCGACAGATGAATGACAAGTATTTTAGACGATGCAGAACTTGTTGGTCAATAGTCTTATATCTTATATAAGACATAAGATCGTGGCATTTTTGAGCCGGCTGTGGGACAATTTGGCATTCGTTTCATTCATCTTAGGCATTTATCGATGGGTCAATCTGGGACCGAGCCGTTGGATACCGCTAGCCCGCGACGTGAGGCGCCTGCGGCCTTCAGTCCGCTATATCAACAAATACGACAACTGCTTTTGCAGTCGCTTGAGCGTGGCGAGTGGAAGCCCGGTGAGGCTATTCCGAGTGAGTTTGAGCTGGCTGGGCGCTATCACGTCAGTCAAGGGACGGTGCGTAAAGCCATCGATGAACTTTCCGCCGAACACATTTTGATCCGTCGCCAGGGCAAAGGCACTTTTGTTGCCACGCACCATGAGCCCATCGTGCGGTTCCGGTTTTTGCGCTTAAATCCCATCGAGGGTGAAGCAGTTCCTGGCAAGAGTGAGATCCTTTGGTGCCGAAAGGTCAGGGCCAGCGCCGATTCAGCGAAAGCACTCGAACTTAGGACTGGCGATGCGCTCATTTACATTCGTCGCCTGCTGTCATTCGAAGGCAAACCAACGCTGATTGACGACATCTACCTGCCAGCGGCCTCGTTCAAGGGGCTTTCTATGGCGGTTTTGCAAGAAAACCCGGGCCCTCTATACGGTTTGTTTGAGTCTAAGTTTGGCGTGAGCATGGTTCGCGCCGATGAAAAGGTGCGAGCAGTACCGGCGCCTGAGGATGTGGCTGACTTACTGAACATCACGAATGGTTATCCGTTGCTCAGAGTCGATAGGGCTTCTTATACTTACGGCGATCGTGCGGTAGAATTACGCAATGGTCATTATCTGACTGACGAGTATTTTTATCGTAATACATTGATTTAAATAGTCATTTTTATAATTTTAGTCAATGGCGCCAGAAAGCGAAAATACCCACAGCAGTGATTAATGCAATAAACTTGTTTGGATAAATCAATTTTGACTACCAGTAGAGGCCTTTATGTCTGAACGTGCTGCAAAGCGGCGCCCACAATTTCGTAATATCAACGTGTGGCAACTTGTTAATTACCGTTTGCCCTTGGCTGGCATATTGTCGATTCTCCATCGAATCAGCGGCGCTCTACTTTTTTTGGCGTTACCAACAGTCATCCTTCCACTATTCGCCATGAGCTTTACGTCTGAGCAGGGTTTTGCGGCCTTGGGCGCAGTGACTGGGATGATAATTACCAAGTTGGTCCTTTTGGTATTGCTCTGGGGGTTTTTGCATCATTTCTGTGCTGGCATTCGTTATCTAGCCCTTGATTTACATCACGGTCTTGACAAACACTCTGCCAAGAAAAGCGCAGGGGTTGTGTTTGGGGTCAGTCTTGCTTTGACTCTGGTTTTTGGCCTCAAACTTTTTGGAGCATTTTGATCATGGGACCATCAGAAAGAATTGGCGCCAAGCGACTTGTGGTTGGCGCGCATTACGGCATTGGCGACTTCATGATCCAGCGAGTAACTGCTGTGATTCTTGCGACCTATACCGTGGTGCTTTTTGTAGGTATTTTGATGATGCCAGGATTCACCTACGAGGCCTGGCGCGGTGTTTTTACCTTTAGCATCGGGGGTTTCCCACTGGGTCAGTTGTTAGCCACATTGGCGTTTTTCTCGCTGGGTTGGCACGCCTACATTGGCGTACGGGACATTTGGATGGATTATGTAAAGCCCACTGGTATCCGGCTGGGATTGCAGGTGCTAACTGTTTTATGGTTGGCGGGTTCGGTTGTTTATTTTGTCGTCATTCTCTGGGGAGCTTAAACCGTGGTTGCTGATATGAAATCATTACCTCGCCGTCAGTTTGATGTTGTGGTCGTGGGTGCCGGTGGATCCGGTATGCGTTGCTCCTTGCAACTGGCTAACGCCGGTTTGTCAGTGGCCGTTCTTTCAAAAGTGTTTCCAACCCGTTCACACACCGTTGCCGCTCAAGGCGGTATCGGTGCGTCACTGGGAAACATGAGTGAGGATCACTGGTATTGGCATATGTACGACACGGTCAAAGGTTCTGACTGGCTTGGCGACCAAGACGCCATTGAGTTTATGTGTCGTGAAGCGCCAAATGCAGTGTACGAACTTGAGCACTTTGGCATGCCATTTGACCGCAATCCCGATGGCACCATTTACCAGCGCCCGTTTGGCGGACATTCTGCCAACTTTGGTGAAAAGCCTGTGCAGCGTGCCTGTGCAGCTGCTGACCGGACAGGTCATGCTTTGCTGCACACGCTTTATCAGCGTAACGTCGCTGCTCGCACGCAATTCTTCGTTGAGTGGATGGCGCTAGATCTCATTCGCAACGATGATGGTGACGTGCTTGGTGTCACCGCATTGGAAATGGAAACGGGCGATATTTACATCCTCGAAGCCAAAACAACTGTGATTGCAACAGGTGGTGCCGGGCGCATTTGGGCCGCATCGACCAATGCCTTTATCAACACTGGCGACGGCATGGGCATGGCCGCACGCGCAGGTGTCGACCTCCAAGACATGGAATTCTGGCAGTTTCACCCCACTGGCGTTGCTGGTGCAGGCGTGTTGGTGACCGAAGGCGTTCGTGGTGAGGGCGGTATCTTGCTAAACAAAGAGGGCGAGCGATTCATGGAGCGTTACGCGCCAACCATGAAAGACTTGGCACCCCGTGACTTCGTGTCACGTTGTATGGACCAAGAAATCAAGGAAGGTCGTGGCTGTGGCCCGAATGGCGACTACATTGAGCTCAAACTGGATCACCTTGGTGCTGACACGATCAACAAGCGCTTGCCATCGATTCGTGAAATCGCGATCAAGTTTGCCAACGTTGATCCGATCCGTGATCCGATTCCTGTGATTCCAACCATTCACTATCAAATGGGCGGCATTCCTGCCAATTTTCATGGCCAGGTCGTCAGTTGGGAAAATGGTGAGTCCAAGGTTGTCAATGGTTTGTACGCCATTGGTGAGGTGGCTGCGGTCTCGGTGCACGGTGCTAACCGTTTGGGCACCAACTCATTGCTCGATTTGATTGTGTTTGGTCGTGCAGCGGGCAATCACATTGTTGCTTCACACCCTGAGCGCCAGCACGCACACCAAGACTTGCCGGTTGAATCGGTGCAAAAGTCGTTGGATCGTTTTAATGAGCTTGAAGCGCGCACCGCGGGTGAGCGCACCCAAGAAGTGGGTCAAGCCATTCGCGACACCATGCAAAAACACTGTGGCGTTTTCCGGACACTGGCGATGTTGCAAGAGGGTTGTGACATGATTGACGACTTGGCAAAGCGTGTGGCCAATGTTGCCTACAAGGACAAGTCAAAGGTATTTAACACGGCCCGGATTGAAGCCCTCGAATTGGAAAACATGATCGATGTGGCGAGGGCAACCATCCACTCAGCGGCTGCCAGACACGAAAGCCGTGGCGCACATGCCCTGGACGACTTTCCGGAGCGCAACGATGAGACTTGGATGAAGCACACGCTTTGGAACACTAACGGCAATTCGTTGGATTACAAGCCAGTGCAGTTGACGCCATTGACAGTTGAGAGCTTCCCACCCAAAACGCGTACGTTCTGATCAGAAACGGGGATAAATAATGAGCACCAAAAGAGTAATCAAGTTCGAAATCTATCGCTACGATCCTGACAAAGACGATCGTCCTTACATGCAGAAGCTCGAAGTCGAGCTAGAGCCAACTGACAAGATGTTGCTTGACGCGCTCCTGCGCATCAAATTGGACGTCGATGACAGTCTGGCGCTCAGACGTTCATGCCGTGAGGGCGTTTGTGGCTCAGACGCCATGAATATTAATGGTAAGAACGGCTTGGCTTGCACCACCAACTTAAATGAGCTCAAGCAGCCCATCGTTTTGCGTCCGCTGCCAGGTCTGCCAGTGATTCGCGACTTGATCGTCGACATGACGCACTTCTTTAATCAGTATCACTCGATCAAACCTTACTTGATCAATGACACGCCACCGCCTGAGAAAGAGCGTTTGCAATCGCCAGAAGCCCGTGAAGAGCTCGATGGTCTTTACGAATGCATTCTCTGTGCCTGCTGCTCGACGTCATGCCCATCGTTCTGGTGGAATCCAGACAAGTTTGTGGGCCCAGCGGGTTTGTTGCAGGCTTATCGCTTTATTGCAGACAGTCGTGACCAGGCAACCGCTGAGCGCCTTGATAACTTGGAAGACCCCTATCGTTTGTTCCGCTGCCACACCATCATGAACTGTGTGGATGTTTGTCCAAAAGGTTTGAATCCAACAAAAGCGATTGGCAAGATCAAAGAAATGCTGGTTCGCCGTACGGTATAGTGGAGCGACAAACGGGTATGGGTGATTTAACAAAACTTGAGAGAACGCGACTTCGGTGGCGTTCTCGTCGTGGTCTCTTGGAAAACGACCTGATCATTACCCGTTTTTTGGACGCCCACGAAGAAGAATTAACCGACCGCGATATTGACGGTTTGGTTAAGATTATGGCGCTGGGCGATAACGATTTATTGCAAATGTTGCTGTCTCGCTCTGAGCCTGAAGGCGAGCTAGACAGTCCAGAGGTTCACGATGTGCTGAGACGACTTCGCGCAGCGTGAGCCTCGTTTCAAACGAGGAAATATCTGATGAAACTGTCTGATACCAAAGCCACGCTGTCGTTTTCTAACGGCACACCTTCAATGGAACTTCCGGTCTACTCCGGAAGCATTGGTCCCGATGTCATCGACATCCGTAAGTTATACGGTCAGACAGGGCTGTTTACTTACGATCCTGGGTTCATGTCTACCGCGGCATGCCAGTCATCAATCACCTACATTGACGGTGATAAGGGTGAGTTGCTTTATCGTGGCTATCCCATCGAACAATTGGCTGTTAACTGTGATTTCATGGATATCTGCTACCTCATTCTCAATGGGGATTTGCCCGATGGCGAGCAGAAAAAAGATTTCGACAATCAAGTGACGCGTCACACGATGGTCAATGAGCAGATGCACTTCTTTATGCGCGGCTTTCGCCGTGATGCACACCCAATGGCCGTTTTGACCGGTTTGGTGGGTGGCCTTTCAGCGTTCTATCATGACTCCACTGACATCACGAATCCAACGCATCGTCACATTTCAGCCATTCGTTTGATCGCCAAGATGCCGACGCTTGTGGCCATGGCTTACAAATACACGATCGGTCAGCCCTACATCTACCCGCAAAACAACCTGAGTTATACCGGTAACTTTTTGCGCATGATGTTTGCAAACCCATGCGAAGATTACGTTGTCAATCCCGTGGTTGAGCGTGCTTTGGATCGCATTTTTATTCTGCACGCAGACCATGAGCAAAACGCGTCGACTTCAACTGTCCGTTTGTGTGGTTCTTCGGGCACCAACCCATTTGCAGCAATTGCCGCTGGTGTGGCTTGCCTCTGGGGCCCTGCGCATGGTGGCGCAAATGAGGCGTGCTTGAATATGTTGGAAGAAATTCAGGCCAACGGTGGCATGGCGAAAGTTGGTGAGTTCATGGAACAAGTCAAGGACAAGAACTCAGGCGTTCGTCTGATGGGTTTTGGTCATCGTGTCTATAAAAACTATGACCCTCGCGCCAAACTCATGCAACAGACTTGCAAAGAAGTGTTGGCTGCGCTTGGCTTAGAAAACGACCCTCTTTTTAAATTAGCCATGGAGCTCGAGCGAATTGCCCTTGAGGACCCATTCTTCGTGGAACGTAAGCTCTATCCAAATGTGGACTTCTACTCGGGCATTGTGCAGCGCGCGATTGGTATTCCAACGGCATTGTTCACCGCTATTTTTGCGCTGGCTCGTACGGTGGGGTGGATTGCTCAATGGAACGAAATGCTGTCCGATCCAGAGTACAAGATTGGTCGTCCACGCCAGCTTTATAGCGGTGAGTCGGCACGCGCGTACAAAAAGAAGTAAATCGTAAAAATTGTTCATGTTTTGGGGATAGGCCACGGCTTGTTACCGAATTATGTCAAACAGCAAAGCCACCTCCAAGGTGGCTTTGCTGTTTGGTTTTCTCACTTTAGTTATCAGATCGGCTGCTCTTTGGGCTCGTTAATAAGGATGCGCAGTGTGGGGGTGTTGTCTAAACCCAACACCGTTTAAGGTCAGCTCGCAAGGTTTTGAGTGCAACGCATTGAGCAGACGATGCTGTATTGAGCAAAACGGTGAGTCAAGCATTTAGTGCATCAGGTTGCTCGCTGAAAAACAAAATCAAAAAATGGTCGTGAATCCTTAAAACATCTCTGGGGCAGGGTTCTGCCTTGTGCTTAGGGTTAGTTAAGAAAAAATTCAATCACTGGCTTAAATTCAAAGGGAAGGAATTTGTCTTTGTGGTTTTGACCGATCAATCAAAGCCAATTTTTAGCAAACAGATTGGCAATTCTGAGGCCCTGATTGCGTCAGTTTGCGGCGGCGCAGCATTAAAAGGCACGACTTATTGGAAATATATTTGCCTTTGCTGACTGCCAGGGACAGCCTTGCGTTACAATTTTTCTTATGGCTATTTAGGCTATCCAAGTGCCTTCTGCCCCGCTATCCGCAAACCGGTTAGGCCGTGTAAGTGGAAGGTTCCCTGCATCATATCGGGTGAAACACCCGTCTAGGTGAAGCATTCAATGTCCTCGCATAACGAAGCGTTAGAAAACTCATATCTTTTTGGCGGCAACGCCCCTTACGTAGAAGAGCTCTACGAATCCTATCTAAACAATCCCGGATCAGTGCCTGATAATTGGCGCAGCTATTTTGATCATTTGCAGCATCAGCCTGCCACGGATGGTCAAGAGCTGACGCGTGATCAGCCGCATGCACCCATCGTCGACGCATTTGTTCAGCGCGCCAAGCAAGGTGGTTTTGCAAAGGCAGCTCAACAACTCGATTTGACAGTTGCTTCAAAACAGCTGCACGTTCAATCTTTGATTGCTGCTTATCGGTCCTTGGGTTCGCGCTGGGCAGATCTTGATCCGCTTAAGCAGCACGACCGTGATGATATTCCAGAGCTGGATCCAGCGTTTTATGGACTCAGTGAAATCGACATGGAGCAAGAGTTCTCAGCGACCAATACGTATTTCACGGCTGACAGCACGATGACACTGCGTCAGATTATCATAGCGCTTCGTGACACATATTGCCGTTCAATCGGCGTAGAGTTCATGCATTGTTCAGACCCTGTGGTCAAACGCTGGATTCAGCAACGCCTTGAATCCATTCGTAGCGCCCCGTCATATACCAACGAAGAAAAACGTAACATTCTGCAGCAGTTAACCGAGTCTGAAGGTCTAGAGCGTTTTCTACACACCAAATACGTCGGACAAAAACGATTCTCGCTCGAAGGCGGTGAGAGCTTTATCGCCGCGATGGACGAATTGGTGAACCATGGCGGTGTCAGTGGTATTCAGGAAATCGTGGTGGGCATGGCGCACCGTGGACGCTTGAACGTTTTGGTGAACATCATGGGCAAAATGCCCGGTGAGTTGTTTGCTGAGTTTGAGGGTAAGCACGCCGAGGGTTTGACTGACGGTGACGTGAAATATCACAATGGGTTTTCAAGTGATCTGTCGACCCGCGGTGGTCCGGTGCACTTGTCGTTGGCTTTCAATCCGTCACATCTTGAGATTGTTAACCCAGTGGTTGAGGGCAGTGTCCGTGCTCGTCAAGAGCGGCGCGGTGATGAACACGGTAAGCAGGTGTTGCCAATCTTAGTCCACGGTGACGCCGCTTTTGCTGGTCAAGGCGTGGTGATGGAGACGTTGAACCTTGCCATGACCCGAGGCTACGGCACCGGTGGCACGGTACACGTTGTCATCAACAACCAAATCGGCTTTACCACGTCAGATCCTCGTGACACACGCTCGACAATTTATTGCACTGATGTCGCGAAAATGATTGAAGCCCCTGTCATTCATGTCAATGGCGACGATCCG
>JAFMCG010000177.1 GCA_017857895.1 Burkholderiaceae bacterium
TGGTGAGGGCCAGTGATGTTGGCCAAATGGCGTAGGCAAGGCTTGCGAGCCCGTAGCCGCCGGCAGTGGCGCCAGGGCCAGCAGCAGCGCCAACGATGGCACCGCCGGCAACAGTGGGCCAGATCCATTTTTGGCTGTCGGCGCCATAGTGGCTGGTCAGTGAGTAGGCAATGGGTGCGCCCATTGCGGCACCTAAGATAGGTTGCCAGTACTTGGTTAGCCAAGGTGTGTTTTTTTGTTCGCGAAGTGCTTTGTCGCGTGCGGTAACGATGGTCTGCCAGCAGACCTTTGGACGAGATTGTTGGGTGAAGATTTCCTGAGTAACAGACACCACACGACCGACAGGTGCTTGTGAATAAGCCGGCAGTGGTGCCGCACAGACTAACAATGCGACGCAAATCGTAAAATGGGGATTCTGGAACAATGAAGGCATTGAAAAGCTCGCAAGAATATTTATGCCGACCGAACTGGTTTTCACTTGATAATACAACCTTGTGCTTTACTGTGGTGGTTTGAAAGTATGCATTTAATCAGCCGTTTACTTGTTGTGTTTGCCATGGCGATATCCATCGGTGGCTGTTCTTCGTTGGGTGGAAAATCCACGGAAGAAAAAACAGATCAGGCAAAAGCCAAAGTCAGTTGGTCTTTTGAGAAAGAAGGTATTTGGCTCGAGTTGGCAGCGCAAACAGACCTTAATTTCTATGCCAATCGTTCACATTCGCTGGTGCTTGGGGTTTGGCAAGTCGACGACGAAAAGGTTTTTGTCAAACTCATGGGTGATCCTAATGCGATAAGCCATGCGTTGGCAACGGGAACGCTGCCCAAAGCGGTCTTGCAGTTGGACCGTTACGTCATCCAGCCTGATACGCGAACGCTGTTGAAGATTGACCGGGTACAAGACGCAAAATATGTTGGTATTGTGGCGGGTTATTACGTTTTTGACCCTGCTCGATCAGCTCGATATTACCGGATTCCTTTGAATATTCAATCGACTGGTTTGATTTCGAAAGATTACACAGCCGAACCTGCCATTTTGGCTTTACAAATGGTGTTGGGAAGCCAGCGAATCATTAACGCAAAGAGTCTGACTTACGACGCTGACAAAAAAGTGGTGCTCGAAACAGTACCCTTAAGTAATGAGAAGTTGGAAGTCGAGTTGTCTCCAGAGGTATTGAACCAAGTGGCGCAAGAATCGAGCGCAGTGATTAAGTTAGGGCAATGAGGGTCTCAAGATAATGGATACAAGACAAAGTATTTTCTGGCACCAAGGGTTGTTTTTACAGCCGCAACATTTTCAACATATGGAAATGTATCAGCAGTTTTGTCGCGAGCCCATCATGAGAATGACTAGCCCCTACCCTTGGGGTTTGGGTGAGCTGCAAATTTCTGAACAAGCCCTAAGCAATCGTGTGGTTGATATCAGGCAATTCAAACTTTTGTTGCCTGATCAGACTTACCTTGAGTTTCCGGGTAACGCTATCCACACTCCGAGATCTTTCGATAGCGTGTGGACGGACGTTGATGAGCCATTGAATGTTTACGTGGGTATTCGGCGGTTTTCACCCGCCGTACCGAACGTCACTGTTGTCGATTCACAGGGTGAATTCGAATCGGTACAAACAAGATTTGCATCACTCTCAAATCCAGACGAGTCGCGCGATGCGTACAGCAACAGTGCCAATGCATCGATCCCAACGATCATCCATGTGACCAAGGTCTTTTTTGAAAGTGAGCTTGCCAAGCTTGATGATTATGACTTGTTTTTTGTGGCCAAGTTAGAACGTAATGGTGACCAAGCGCGGGTTGTCGTGGATCAAGTGCCAGCGGTCTACGCACTGAATGCATCGAACTACTTAAAAACAGTGGTGCGCGATATTCGCGATGACATGCTCGGACGTGTTCGGCAATTGGAGGAATACAAATCACCGATCAATAACAATCAGGACACCCCTGACGCTAATTTTCTGATGATGATGCAAGCCGTTCAGGTCTTGAACCGACAAGTACCGATGTTGACGCACATTCTCGAAGCAGAAAACGTTCACCCTTGGGATGTCTTCGGTGTGTTGAGAGTATGTGTGGGCGAAATGAGTACGTTTTCGCAGCGTTTGGATTTATATGGGCGGCGTGCAGATCAAGAAGATGGGTTGCCGAGCTACGACCACCGCGATTTGGGTCATTGTTTTGGTAAAGCCAAATCACTGCTATCGCAGATGTTGTCAGATGTGGCAGTGGGTCCCGAACTGCGGGTGGTCATGGTGCAAAACGGGGATGTTTTTTCTGGCAACATTCCAAAAGAGTTTTTTGCGACACGCAATCGATTCTTTTTGGTCCTGCAGTCGGCGACTATCCGCGATTTAGATGACGCCGAGTTTCAGGCAACTTCTCGCTTGGCCGCAACAACTGTATTGCCACAGCTGATAGACCACGCATTACCAGGCCTTGGGTTGATAGCGCTCTCTGGACCACCGCAGGGGCTACCCAAACGAGCCGACGCCAAATACTTCCGTATCGAGCAAATCAGTGCGGAATGGGAACAGGTTGAGTCAGAGGGTGGGATGGCCATGTATTGGACTGACGCCCCCGATGATTTGCGGGTACTAATCGTGGTTACTAGAGGCTAGTCATGGGATTGTCACCCCTTTTTATACCTTTCATGGCGTATGTCAAAAGCATTGAGCGTCAGCCAAATCCTGACGCTCAGCAAGTGCATGATCAATTGCAATTGCTGATTCAAGGCGCCCGAGAGCAAGCGTTGATCAACGAGGTCGCACATGAGCGTTTTAATGATGCCTTGTTTCCGGTTGTGGCTTGGAGTGATGAGAGGTTGGCCAATTTAGCCGCATGGCGTGAAACGCACGACTGGCGAGCATTTATGCTGACTCGCAAATTATTCGCCACAACAGTGGCGGGGGTGAAATTTTTCGAGCGGTTACAGGCATTGGCACCTGAAGATAACGACCTCAGAGAAATTTTCGTAATGTGTCTCTGCATGAATTTTCTGGGCCGCTTTGCACAAAACCCGAACGACCCCGCTTTGGTTCAGTTGCGATTGGACAACTACAAGCTATTGCGCCCGCAAAGTGTCTTTGTCGAAGGCGCCTTAGACAAACAGTTGTTTCCAGAAGCTTACCGAGTGACATCGGATGTCGGCCAAAAGCGCCGTCTACAGTCTAGTGGTCGGCGCCTTTGGTTGCTCGGTGTGGCACTGCCCATTGCGGCCCTTCTCGTACTAGGCCTGTTGTTCAATTATGACTTGTCACTCAAGATTAACTATATAAAACAGATGTTGAATCCATGAGAACGATCCTTCAGGCGCTACTCGTGATTGTTTTGTTGCTGTTACTGGCCATCATCAGTTGGCTCTTTGTGTTGTACATGGATTGGCCGGCCTGGGGTGGTTTTGCGGTATTTTTTGGGGTGCTCGGCGTTTA
>JAFMCG010000178.1 GCA_017857895.1 Burkholderiaceae bacterium
GCGTTGGCGTTGTGCAAAGTTACGGATTTGCGTTTGTGCAAACGCAATGTCTTTCAATTCCTGGGCGGTCAGTTGCTGCAATGCTGCATCAATATCGTGTTGGTTAAGTTCAAATTTTTCAGGTGTCCAACCATCAAACTTTTCAGACCACGCCCGCACGGCGCTGTCACCGTGTTTTTGAACGTCTTCAATGATCTGGCTTACCGTCGCACTGACTTTTTGATCGATGGTGTCAATCGTGTCTTGATCTTGCCCTTTCTTCAGGTAACGAATTGCCATGGTTTTGCCTCAAATGATGATGCCGGTTTTGTTGCAATCGGCGGTTGCGCCAAGTTTTCTTTAGAAAGATTAGCGAAGTTTAAAGAAATTTGCAAACGTTTGCAAAAAAAAATAAAAACCCAGTTGCTTAGTTACCAAGGATTGAAACGCCTTGGTGCCATGGCATATTGGCACACGCAGTGCTAGAGTGAGGCAGGTATGATTTGAATGAAGTACGAAGTGCGACATGCACATAGGGCGCTAGCCTAAGATGGTCATGCGAGGCGCTCGGCTTCTCTGATGCGAGAATTGGCCGAAACTCAGAGGGTTTGCGCAATCAGGGCGAGGTTTTTAATCGTTAGTGCCTATAAACGATTGGTCCCGATCTTGGTGTTCTAGTGCTTTTTTATGAGTATGTTGATTTCGTTTACTTGGCGATAGAATGGTTTAAATCGCTGAGCAAGGACACGTGATGAAGTTGCCTGATTACTATGCCACCTTGGGTGTCGATAAAGCCACCAGTCCTGAAGACTTGAAGAAGGCTTTCCGTCGTCTCGCCCGAAAATATCACCCTGATGTCAGTAAAAAGCCAGATGCTGCCTCGAAAATGACGGCGCTTAACGAGGCCAATGATGTGCTGTCTGACCCAGAGAAACGCAAAGTCTATGACCAAATTGGACACGAGGCTTGGGCCAAGGGTGCACGTAGCGTGGACGATATCAGGCCACCACCGGGGTGGAATCCGGGGTTTGATGGTGCTGGCGCCCAGTCAGGTTTTGGGCAAGATCGCAGCGAGTTTTTTGAAGAAATGTTTGGGCGCGCTGCGCAGGAAAGATCCCGTCATCAGTCCCATCGGTCGGGCCAAGGCCCTGGGCGCTGGGACGGCCAAGACCAACACGCTGACATTTCCTTAACACTGACTGAAGCATTTAATGGCGCCAAGCGGGCTTTGCAACTGGGTGGCTATGAGATCAATGCCAATGGCGAGGTGTTACCGCAGAATCGAACGCTTGAAGTTTCTATTCCTGCCGGCGTGGCACAAGGGCAGTTGATTCGTCTTTCTGGTCAGGGTGGGGCTGGATTTGGTGGCGGTAACTCTGGTGATCTTTATTTAAGAGTGCACATTGAGCCGGCTGAGGGCTATCACGTTGACGGTCGCGACATCACCATGCCAGTTTTCGTGGCGCCTTGGGAAGCCGCTATGGGCGGTGAGGTCGAGATAAAAACCTTGGCGGGACCTCTCGTGGTGAATGTGCCGGCGGGTTCGATAGCTGGGCGTCGTCTGCGGCTTAGAGGCAAAGGTATCCCAGCGGGCCGTGGCACAGGTACGGCAGGGGATTTGTACATCGAACTAAAGATTGCTGTACCCAGCGCAGTAACCGAGCAGCAGCAGCAAGCTTGGCGGGCACTGGCCCAAGCATACCCGGGGTTTGAACCCCGCGAACGTTGAAATGGGAAACGCCAACATGATCCAAGAACGAACATTTGATCCTTTGCAACCCCAGCTTTTAGAGGGCGAAGTCCTTCGTGTGGAAGAGATGGCAAGGTTGTGTTGCGTTACCACCGATTGGCTGCACGAGCGCATCGAACAAGAGGTGATCCACGCGGTGCACCGCGAAGGAACCTATTACCTATCGAGTGCGACCGTGATTCGTGTGCAACAAGTCGCCAAAATCGAACAGACTTACGACGCCGATCCTCAGTTGGCCGCACTGGTGGCCGACTTGGTGGAGGAAGTGCAGCAATTGCGTCGGCAAATCTATCGTCACAAGACGGGTTAAGTCAATCGGTATTCTCCATCTGAACCCTCGGTGGGTTAGCATAAACTCAATTGGGTGATCGATGATCGTCCTTGGAGATGTGGTCATGCAAACAAGCGTCGATATTGAAACCGGCTGGCTCGCTGAAAACGTGCGGTCGGATCTTTCTTGGCAATTGAGGCTGACGCCGACTCAAGTCGCGGGGTTTAAAGCGGCTCTTGACCATGCTGTAGTGGTTGATAAGCCATTACTGCAAATGACACCGGCTGACTTTCCCCTGTCTAACGAATGTGCACGGGTCTTGACTGAAGCCCGGTCCATCACGCAGGGTCCCTGGGGATTCGCTTTAATCAAAGGCTTCCCTGTTGACGAGTGGACAGAAGAGCAAACACGCCTGGCCTATTGGGGTATGGGATTACATCTCGGTGTGGCTCGCCCACAAAACATTAACAGCGATTATTTGACCGATGTGCGCGATGCTGGTGGCAGTTACCTGGTCAAAGGTGGGCGCGGCTACAACACCCGTGCAAAGTTGGATTTTCATATTGATTCCGGTGACGTGGTTGGATTGATGTGCCGGCGAACGGCAAAGCAAGGCGGGCAGAGCAAGATCACCAGTTCAAAGGCAGTTTATCAAGCGGTTAAACGCCTTGACCCGTCGTTGGTCCAAACACTCAGACAAAGCATCGGTTTCAGTTGGCAGGGAACAATGGCCCGCGACGATGGCCCGTATTTCCATTGTCCTGTAGTTGACTTCAAAGACGATTACTTTGCGTTTCGATTCAACCTAAAAAACATCGTGGCCGCACAACGGGATTTTGCTGAGATCCCTCGATTGACAGACGACCAACTACGGATGATCGACTTGCTAGAGTCTTTGTTTCCAGACCCCACTTATTGTTACGCGATGGAACTCGAACCGGGTGATTTGCAGATGGTGAACAACTATCACGTGATTCACTCACGCACAGAATTCGAAGATCACGAGGATCCCGACTTGAAGCGCCACTTACTGCGGCTATGGCTGTGTATTCCCAATTGCCCTGCGATTCCTGATTCCTGGATCGTGCAGGCGAAGCAGACTGAGGCCAATACGTTAAGAGGCGGTTTGCGAGGCAGTAATGTGAGTGCTGAGTTCCTGGCATTTGAGCAAAGGCAGGCCCAAATTCACGGTTTGGATTCTGCGTACTATCTGACAAATGCATACTAACGAGTCGGTTCAGTCTGTTAAAAATCTCTAGATCAAAACTCCCTTGCTTTTAAGTGATTTTGGGTCTACTACTATTGAAAAATTTCCTGTTCAATAAATATAAAGTTGGAATTGTGGTTTTTAATTTTAAAGAGGAGCTTATATGCCACAGGTTGAATTGCTATCTGACGTCACAGGGTCTGTCTGGAAGGTTTTGAAATCGGT
>JAFMCG010000179.1 GCA_017857895.1 Burkholderiaceae bacterium
TGGCCGCCCTGAAGTCGGGTGTTTGATCGCCAGCGGTTGGCGTGTTTGAGGAATCAGGGCCAGTTGTTCGGCGGTCAATTTGGCCAATGACCTAGGGCTCTTTGAGCTCTGGTGCACATGCAAAGAAAACAAGCCATCGATTTTGCACTTCACATCGTCTGGCAGATCATCATAGGCCGCTCGCACATCGACAAACTGCGTATCGCCACCCGTGGCCGGAACCTGGACGGCGTGTAAGGCGGTTGCGCGTGGTGGCGTCAGTTCATTGGAATGGTCGGTGTGATAATTCTCGCCGCGAACTTGAAGCTTGCCGTCTTTACGCGGCAAGTCATTGCTGGAATTAAAGCCAACCAAAGGGTAATCTGGTAGGGTGAACTTTTTGATTTGCTGAGGCATCAGCTCACCAAAGTGCTCAATGGCGCGCATGAATAGCGGTGGCGTGAGTGATTGGTTTTTTATGACCACCACGCCACACGCCGACAACAAATCATTTAAGCGATGCCCCAATGCCGGTCCGCTGTCGGTCCTTAAATCAACGTCTGACACCAGGGCGACGAACTGTGCATTCACGGGCTTTGCTCCTCTGATCGCTTAGAGTTCACGTAACGCATTGAATTGCGCCACATAGCCCGATGGATCAATGCGCGCTCCGATCACCGTGGTGCGGTTTGATTTAAGCGCCACTTGCAACGCGTCTTGCAATTCGTTTTCGGTTGAAACCGTGGTTCCTTCGGCACCCATGCCGCGCGCCAAGGTGCCCCAGTCAATTCCACCAATGGCCACACCGTGACGGGTGATGCCTTTGAGTTCTTGCTTGACGCGGATCAGTCCAATTTCCTGATCGTCTAGCACGACAACAATGATGGGCAGGTCCTCTTTGACAGCAGTCTGGATTTCAGCGATGGCCATCATGGCGCCTCCATCACCGGTGAAAGCAACCACGGGTCGATCGGGGTGGGCCAACTTCGCCGCCATCGCACCGGGAATGGCAAACCCCATGGAACCCAGACCATTGGAGGTCAGGAATTCGCGTGGCCCATAGGACTCCCACTTTTGCACCACCAATAGTCGACTTGCACCGGCGTCGCAAGTGGCGATGGTCTGTCTTGGCAAGACCGCCCGAGCGACTTCCATCAGGCGCTGTGGCGGTAATCCCGTTGACGGTGTGTCAAGCGCCACGCGCACATCTTGACGAAACGCTTTGGCGGCTGCCTCACCCCAAGAGGGCTTGCTGCGGGAATATTCAACCACTGCCTGCATCAAGACCCTGAGGTTACTGACCATTTCAATTTCGGCGGGTATGAAGCCATCGGTCGATTCAATGCTAGCTAACGAGACCGTTGGGATGGTGTATGGCCAGGGCTTGGGTTGCAATTCGACAGCATCAACGCCGATGGTGATGATGAGATCGGACTGCAACACCAGCTTGCGTTCGATTAAGCCACCAATGATGCAACCCGCGCGTAAGGGGTGATCCTCAGGAACGGCACCCTTGGTTTTTGAGGTGGTTAGCACAGGCGCCCCAAGATGCTCGGCGAGCTGCACCAGCTCTTGGCTGGCTTTGTCCCACAGCACGCCCAAGCCAACCAGTAAAACCGGCCTACTGGCAGCGTCAATTTTTGCGGTCAAAGCCGATAGACATTCGCGATCGGGCACGATGACGGGTTGATTGATCAAAAGCGCTTGAACGTCGGTGTCACCGCCCGCTGGCTTGGTGGTTTCGCTTTGGGGAATGTCGATGTGAACAGGGCCTGGGGCGTGTGCCAAAGCGGTGCGCGCAGCGCGCTTGAGCTGATGGCCGACCACTGATGCCTCAAGTGTCGTGCTCCACTTGACCAAGGGGGCAATCATGGCCTTCTGATCGATGCGTTGGCGCAAGCCCACCTCGTGAGCACCCACTGAGTAGCGGTCCGTTAATGCAATGAGTGGGGCACGATCGAGCATGGCGTGGGCAATGCCATTGACCATGTTGGCCGCCCCTGGACCACGGGTCGATAAGCAGACGCCGGGAGAGCCAGTGATTTCTCCCCAAGTACTGGCCAGCATGGCACCAGCGACCTCTTGCTTCATGAGAATAAAACGCATGTCGCGCAGCCGTGCTGCTTCCATTAATTCGACTGATTCACCGCCGGGATGACCAACAATAAAGGGGGTTCCCAAGGCCTTAAATGATTCGGCCATCAACTCAACTGTCGTTTTCACCTAGCTCTCCGTGACATCGTTAATGAACTGCAAATGCGTCTAATGGTATTTCTAAACCACCCAATCACCTTCCGGTAATGCCTGACCCTGGTCAAGTCGTTGCACGTTATCGATCGCGCGCTTAACCACATATTCAAAGTTGTCGACCGTGCCACCGGCCGTGTGGGGGGTGACCACACAGTTATCGAGCGTGAAGAATTCATTCGATGGGGGTGTGGGTTCTTGCGCAAAAACATCGATACCCGCGCCATGAATGGCGTTTCGCTTGAGTGCATCGAGCAAGGCGGCTTCGTCCACAATGCCCCCACGTGCGCAATTGATGAAAACCGCAGAAGGCCTCATCAAGGCAAATTCACGCGCGCCAAAGCGGTGACGCGTGGTGTCATTCAGTGGGGTGTGCACCGAGATAATGTCTGAGGTGCTCAGTAACGTATCGAAATCCGTATAGGTTGCGTTGAGCTCGCGGCACAATGCTGGGGGCGCTTGTACGATATCGAAATAATTCACCTTGGCATTAAAACCCCGAAGTAGTTGCGCGTAGGCACGACCAATCGCACCGAACCCGACAATACCGACTGTTTTGCCTGAAAGCTGCCGGCTCACGGTTCTGGCCTGTTCACGAACCCACAGTCCATTGCGTGTGTCCCGGTCGAGCTGGGGTAGACGACGCAGGGTAGCTAGGGTCATCAAAAGTGTGTGTTCAGCTACCGGCACGGCATTGCCACCATGCAGTTTGGCCACGGTCACGCCTTGCGCTTGGCAGGCTTGCAAATCAATATTGTCCACGCCCGCACCAAGTTTTTGGATAAAGCGCAGCTTCTGCGAGGCTTGGACCATGGGTGCAGTCACGGCTTTGCCCATCAAAAAAATGACGTCTGCATCAGCCATCGCTGTTTGCACGTCCTTGGCTGCGTTTGATGCTGTGATCGTTAAAGTCCAGCCCTCTGGCAGACACGCTGATATTGTGTCGAGGGACTTTTGTTGAAAATCATCAATGACTGCGACCACGTGCGCTGTCATGAGCGCTCCCTTTGAAACGGTTAATCAAATCAAAACGAGCCAAGTGGTCACGCAATGAGCGACCACTTGGCTTAGCGAACGAGTCGTCGGCATTAGGGTTACTTTTTGACGACCATTCCTGTGTCAGCAGCCAGTTTTTTCCACTGGCTGAAGTTGTCATCCATGAACTTAGAAAACTCGGCCGGTGTCATGGG
>JAFMCG010000043.1 GCA_017857895.1 Burkholderiaceae bacterium
CGCCGAGGTCCAAAAAGGCCTGACGGTCAAAGAGCGCGCCCAACTGATCGAGGCCATGGGCTACCCCGAAGGCAGTGTTGGTGGCATCATGGATTTTGAAATGGTTCGGGTCCGCGATGACGTCACCCTCGAAGTGGTGCTGCGCTACTTAAGACGGCAGCCTGAACTGCCAGACCACACTGACCAAATATTTGTGGTTGACCGTGCTGACCGATTGTTGGGCGTTTTGTCGCTATCAGCGTTGCTAGTCAACGATCCCGAAGTCGTCGTGCACGATGTCATGAGCACCGACTACCTGACGCTGAACCCCCTTGATCAAGATGCTGAAGCCGCCAGCGCCTTCGAACGGTACGACTTGGTTTCATCGCCAGTGATTGATGACCGTGGGCGATTAATCGGTCGCGTCACAATCGCTGATGTCGTTGATGTGATCAGAGAGGACTCAGACGAGCAGGCACTGTCCCGAGCCGGTATGCAAGAAGAAGATATCTTTGGTCCAGTCACTATGGCCATCCGAAACCGAGCCCCTTGGCTGATGCTAAACCTTTGCACGGCTGGCATCGCCGCCTTCGTGGCGTCACGGTTTGAGGCCACGGTTAGCCACATCGTGGTGTTGGCATTCTTGATGTCGATTGTGGCAGGACTCGGCGGCAACTCTGGTAATCAGACCATGACGATGATTATTCGCGCCTTGGCTGTCGGTCGAGTGACCACACAGAACGCCTGGCAACTGATCAAACGCGAACTGTTGGTGACACTTTCGGTATCCCTTTTGGGTAGCGCCGTTGCTGGCGGCTTCGCGTGGTGGATTTCTGACTCTATCCCCATCGCCTTGGTCATGGTCGTGGCGATGATTTGCAATATGCTGGTCGGCGCCATGGTGGGTGTGCTCGTACCCTTGGTGCGCTCAAGGCTCGGCAAGGACCCTGCGCTCGGCTCGTCGGTTTTATTGACGTTTGCCACCGACTCACTCGGGTTTTTTATCTTTTTGGGTTTAGCGACCTTGTTCTTGATCTGACACAGGCGCCTGCGTCTCAATGGATTCATTGAGCCAAGCGATCAGCAAGGTGTAGGTCACGGCCAGAACCACCGGCCCGATAAAAATGCCAATAAGTCCGAACGTCAGTAACCCGCCAATCACGCCAATGAGTATCAGCATCAACGGCAGGTCAGCGCCACGACGGATCAACCAAGGCCTTATAAAGTTATCCATGGTAATCACGATCAGGCTCCAAACGGCCAAGAAAATGGCCCATCCAGTGGATTCCCCCTGCCAAAACATCCAAATGACAGCGGGCACAAGAACGGGCGACGGCCCGACTTGAGCAATGCACAGCAACAGCATCACGCCGCCCAACAATACGGCGTAAGGGATCCCAGCGAGCGCGAGTCCGATGGTGCCTAAGAGCGTCTGCAAGAGCGCGGTCACGCCAACACCCAAAGCGACGCTTCGAATCGCTTGCGCCGTCAACAAAATCGCCGACTCACCGCGTTCGCCACCCAAGCGCCGTCCAAACTGGCGCGCAAAGACTGCCGCTTTTTCACCTTGCAGATAAATCACCGCTGATATCAAAGTCATCAACACGAACTGTAAGATCAGACCACCCACGCCTGACAATGAGCCAAACAACCACTGCCCGGCTTGGCTTAAATACGGCAAGGCGTACTGCTTTAGCAAGTCCGCCGTACCACTGGCCGCGATACCGTTCCAAAATTGGGTCAAGGGTGTACCGACCAGCGGGACATCATTGAGCCAGGCTGGCGCCAACGGCAGAGACCCGCCAGCCAGCCCTTTCACCATATGCACCAAAGTATCACTGTGCTGGACTGTGGTCGAAATCAGAAGAAACAATGGCAGAATCAACAAGAACAGGATGCCTAGTGTCATCACCAACGCGGCCAAAGCGCGACGCCCACCAAAGGCTTTTTGCAGACCAATAAGTAAGGGCCATGTCGCCACGACAATCAACACCGACCATACGCCTGCGGCCATAAATGGCAACAACACCCAGCCCGACAGAAAGGCAAGTGCGGCGACCACGGCGATAGAAAGCACGTAACGCATCACGTCAGGATTCTTATTAGATTGCATTTCACTTCCCTTGTTGGCACAACACTGCAACGCATCATATCGTTTCAAATAAGGCGATAACGTAACATGGCACAAAATCTGTGAATGGACTGTCATTAGACTGTCACGGCTAAGACATAAAATACTTCGGTATGTCCATTTTTTACTAGCTCAACTGTCCCGCACCATGCCGAACACTTCAAATCCGTCAGATTTTCAGAAAAAAGCCCATGCTGATTTGATAGACAGCTATGACGAAGAGCTCGAAATGGAGCACGACGACGATCGGCTTGATGAATTACTCTTGGCCGTGCCTGCGCAAGGCGCAGAAAACGAACATGGCATTGATCGCCGTTTGTACTTCAAGGAGCTGTTTCGCCTGCAAGGCGAGCTTGTCAAGCTTCAAGATTGGGTTATTCACAAAAAGCTTAAAGTGGTGGTCTTGTTTGAAGGTCGTGATGCGGCAGGCAAAGGCGGAGCCATCAAACGTATCACCCAGCGCCTGAATCCACGCGTTTGCCGTGTGGCGGCGCTACCCGCACCAAGCGAACGAGAAAAAACACAGTGGTATTTTCAGCGCTACGTTAGCCACCTACCGGCTGGTGGGGAAATGGTTTTGTTTGACCGCAGCTGGTACAACCGAGCGGGCGTCGAACGCGTCATGGGTTTTTGTAGCGACGATGACTACGAAGATTTTTTTCGAACAGTCCCTGAGTTTGAAAAAATGCTGGTCCGCTCAGGCATCATTTTGATTAAGTATTGGTTTTCTATTACAGACGAAGAGCAACATCTTCGCTTCACGATGCGCATCAAAGATCCGCTAAAGCAGTGGAAGTTAAGCCCCATGGATCTGGAGTCTCGTCGGCGCTGGGAGAACTACACCGTTGCCAAAGAAACGATGCTTGAACGCAGCAACATCGCCGAAGCCCCTTGGTGGATCGTTGAAGGCAATGACAAGAAAAGAGCCCGCTTAAATTGCATGGCCCATCTGCTTGAGCAGATCCCTTACCAAGAGGTCGAACACCCCACGGTTATTTTGCCAGAACGGGTCCATAACCCTGACTACCATCGTCATCCCGTACCGAGCCAGATGATCATTGCCAACCGGTACTCTTCTTAGTGGCTTTATCTCGGTCCATAAGCAAGCCCCACTAAAAGTCGATCTAATCACCTCAACGGGCTTAAAAAACGGTCTCTTACCGTGTACATTCTCATAAAAGAATAGAAACAACTTTTGGAGATGTCACGATGCAGTCGGTTAACACCATCGCAGGCCTGCCTGCCGATCACAGCTTCGTCAAAGGGCTTGATAAGACCCCAGCGAATCATGTCGCGTTTTCACCGATTTCGTTTCTAGAGCGCAGTGCGCTGGTGTTTCCCAAAAAGACAGCCATCATCCATGGCGCACTGCAACAAAACTGGTTGGATACGCTGACCCGCTCACGCCAGCTCGCCAGCGGTTTGCAAGCACTGGGCATAAAAACTGGTGATACGGTGGCTGTCATGCTGCCAAATACACCCCCCATGGTCGAAGCTCACTTCGGTGTGCCGATGTCTGGCGCCATACTGAACTGCTTGAACACCCGTCTTGATGCGGCCAGCATTGCTTTCATGCTCAATCATGGTGAAGCAAAACTCGTGATTTTTGATAGCGAATTTGCCCCAGCCATGAAAGAGGCACTGGCCATCTTAAAGCGCGATCATGGCCGCGAGCCGATAGTTTTTGAGGCCCTAGACGAGCCATTTGTCGCGCCCGACCAGACCATCACCCAACGCACCTATGAGGCACTTGTGGCCAGTGGCGACCCGAGTTTTGAGGTGGTGTTACCTGCTGATGAATGGCAATCGATTTGCTTGAACTACACCTCTGGCACCACGGGCGACCCCAAGGGCGTGGTTTACAGCCACCGCGGTGCCGCCATGAATGCGATCTCGAACATCCTAGAGTGGGATATGCCCAAGCACCCCGTCTACCTCTGGACGTTACCGCTGTTTCACTGTAACGGCTGGTGTTTTCCGTGGGCAGTCGCAGCGCGCGCGGGGGTCAATGTTTGCCTGCGCAAAATCGATGCCCAAACCATTTTCGACTTGATCCGTGAACATGGGGTCACACATTATTGTGCCGCGCCGATTGTCCACGGCTTATTGGTCAATGCCCCTGATGCCATGAAAACCAATCTGCCTCAAGGCGTAAAAGGGATGGTCGCAGGTGCTGCGCCGCCAGCGGCCATGATTGAGGGCATGGAAACCATGGGTTTTGAATTAACCCATGTTTATGGCTTAACTGAGGTTTATGGCCCAGCCGCGGTTTGCGTCAAGCATGAGGACTGGGACAAGCTCGACATTTCAGAACGCGCTCGCTTGAACTCACGTCAAGGTGTGCGTTACCACTTGCAAGCTGACGTTCAAGTACTTGACCCTGAAACCATGGCGCCCGTGCCTTGGGACGGTGAGACCATGGGCGAGATCATGTTCCGCGGCAACATCACCATGAAAGGCTATTTAAAGAACCCTAAGGCCACAGAAGCCGCTTTTGCGGGCGGTTGGTTTCACTCGGGAGATCTGGCTGTTCAGTACCCCGACGGTTACGTCAAAATCAAAGACCGCAGCAAAGACATCATCATTTCTGGCGGTGAAAACATCTCATCGATCGAAGTCGAAGATGTGCTCTACCGCCATCCCGCCGTTCTCGCGGCCGCTGTTGTTGCCAAACCAGACCCAAAGTGGGGCGAAACACCTTGCGCCTTTCTGGAACTCAAACCAGGGGCTAAAGTAACGCCAGAAGAGATCATCGACTTTTGTAAATTGCACATGGCCCACTTCAAAGTGCCAAGGACCGTGATTTTCGGTGACGTCCCTAAAACGTCTACTGGCAAGATTCAGAAGTTTGAACTCAGAAAACAAGCGAGTACAACTTAAGCCACAACGATTCCACGTCCAGCACAGCAACCGGCGAGATCACATCATGGAAGACCTACTGACCCAATCGGTCCCCCAGGCCGGTTTGCTCAAACTGACCTTAAACCGGCCGTTGGCGTTTAACGCCTTATCTGAGTCGTTACTGGCCGCGCTTAAAGAGCGCTTAGAACAGATTGCCCAAGACCGTGACACCCGGGTCGTGATTTTGGCCGCGCAAGGCAAAGCGTATTGCGCTGGACACGATCTCAAAGAGATGCGTGCCCAGCCCAGCCTGAACTACTATCAAAAACTCTTTGCACAGTGCAGTGAGGTTATGCTGGCGGTGCAGCGTTTGCCTCAACCCGTGATTGCACAAGTTCAAGGCGTGGCGACAGCCGCAGGTTGTCAACTGGTTGCCATGTGCGATTTGGCGATAGCCGCTGATGAAGCACGATTTGCGGTGTCAGGGGTCAACTTGGGACTCTTTTGTGCCACCCCATCCGTGGCCTTGAGCCGAAATATTTCGCGCAAACAAGCCATGTATATGTTGCTGACGGGCGAGTTCATCAGTGCGCAGCAAGCCCAAGACTGGGGCCTAATCAATGAAGTGGTGCCGAGCGATCAACTGGATGTTGCCACCCTCGCACTGGCTCAAAAAATACTAGCCAAACCATCACCTGCTTTGCAGATGGGTAAAAAATTGTTTTACCAACAAATCGAAGCCAACATTTCGCAAGCCTATGAATTAGCGGCTCAAACCATGGCCTGCAATATGATGGATGAATCGGCACTTGAAGGTGTTCAGGCGTTTATAGACAAACGCCCTCCCAACTGGCATTAAAACGCTGCCACACCAAAATAATACGCTCGTGAGGATCACATGGCTGTTGATTACCAAGCACCAACCAAAGACATGGCTTTTTTGATAAAGCACGTCGTCGATTTACCGACCATCACTGCACTGCCAGGCTACGAAGAGTGTTCAGAAGACGTGATTGACGCCATCTTGGACGAAGCAGGCAAGTTTGCCAACGGGGTGATTTCGCCCTTGAACACAGTCTCTGATAACAAGCCGCCAGCACTGAGCAACGATCACCGTGTAACGACGTCACCGGGCTTTACAGCGGCTTACACACAGTATGTTGAAGCTGGCTGGAACAGCCTATCAGGCAGCCCCGAATTCGAAGGCCAAGGCCTTCCTGAGCTTCTAGCCACGGCCACCAACGAAATGTGGCACAGCGCCAGTATGTCTTTTGCCCTTTGCCCAATGCTAACTGCCGGTGCCATTCACGCCATCGAACATCACGGCAACGAACATCAAAAGGCCATTTTTCTACCCAAGCTGGTGTCCGGTGAGTGGGCTGGCACCATGAACCTGACTGAACCACAAGCCGGCTCTGATCTGGCTGCCGTCACCACCAAAGCACAACCCGACGGCGAGCACTACCGGCTCTCAGGGGTAAAGATCTACATCACCTATGGCGAACACGATTTAACCCAGAACATTATCCATTTGGTGTTGGCACGCTTACCGGATGCACCCAAGGGCGTCAAAGGCATATCACTCTTCATCGTGCCCAAACACATTGTCAACGCTGATGGCAGCCTAGGTGCGCGCAACGACGTCAAATGCCTTTCGCTTGAACACAAGCTCGGGATTCATGGCAGCCCGACTGCTGTGATGAGCTATGGCGAGAAAGAAGGTGCGATTGGCTACTTGGTGGGACAACCCAATGAAGGCTTGTCGTATATGTTCACCATGATGAACCATGCCCGTCTGAATGTGGGTTTACAAGGCGTGGCTGTGGCTGAACGCGCGCTTCAACAAGCCATTTGGTATGCCTATGACCGCGTTCAAGGCAAAACCCTCCTTGAGTCCGAACAAACCCCCAGCCCCATTGCTTTTCATCCAGACGTGCGGCGCTTGTTGGCTAGCATGCAATGCCGTACACAAGCCATGCGGGCTTTGGCGTATGAGGCGGCCGCACAACTTGACATCGCCACCCACCACGCTGACCCTGTGCTAGCAGGGCACTCGCAAGCACGGGTCGACCTAATGATTCCTGTGGTTAAAGGCTGGTCTACAGAGCAATCGATTGACATTGCGTCCATGGGCATTCAAATTCATGGTGGCATGGGCTACGTTGAAGAAACAGGCGCTGCCCAGCACCTGCGCGACGCGCGCATCACCACCATCTACGAAGGCACCACCGCCATCCAAGCCAACGACTTTCTGGGGCGCAAGATTTTGCGAGATGAAGGGCGCGCCATTGGCTTGTTAATCGACGACATCAACCAAACCAGCCACACCTTGATGGGGCATGGTGATGCTGACTTACAACGCCTGGGGCAACAACTCAATGAAGGCGCACGCTCACTGCGCCAGGTGGTTGACTGGGCAGTGGCTCAGGACAAAAGCGAACTCGCGGGTGCCTATTTTGGCTCGGTACCACTTCTGATGCTAGCCGGTGATGTCCTGGGTGGCTGGATGCTCGCACGCAGTGTATTGGCCTGTGAGGCGCAGCCCAACGCCATTGATGCAGACTTCGCCAATACCAAAAAACACGCGGCCTTGCTCTACGGTGACATGGTTTTGATACCAGGTCTGGGGCGTGCCCATTTGATTCAAAACGGCTCAAAGACAGTGCGTGCGGCACTCAACCTTTAGACCTGTCAGGCTTACCCAGAGGGTTGATCTGACGACTGGGCAAAGCAATGGGTTGAGCGACAATTTATTTGTAATTTAAAAGTGCTAAAAGTCAATTTTGATTTGAACTGCCCCCAACCTAGGTGCCCACACAATCATGAAACTCGTCACTTGGAACACGCAGTGGTGCAAAGGTTTAGACGGCCTTGTGAGCCCAAAACGCATTGTTGAAGAGGCTCGCCAGTTGGCGGATTTTGACGTGCTCTGTCTTCAAGAAATCGCTGTCAATTACCCTTCCCTAACCGGTGACAGCCCGCTGGATCAACCACAGGCCATCGCCTCACTTTTGCCAGGCTTCGAAGTTGTTTTTGGGGCAGCCATTGATGAGCGGCCAAACGGCTGGCCGCAGCAGTTTGGCACGCTGATTGCCTCTCGACTACCCATCTTGCAAGTACAAAAATGGATGTTGCCCTCGCCTTGCGAAACTGGCGCCTCTCATGCTTGGATGCCACGTGTTTGCACAGTCTGCACCGTCGCCGCACCATGGGGCCCTGTTCGTGTCATGACCACGCACCTCGAGTATCACAGCCAGCACCAAAGACTGGCACAGGCACGAGCGCTTAGACTTTGGCACGCGGAATCGTGCGCACAAGCCCTCAATTGCCGACCCATGTCTGATGATGAAGTAGGCACCCCTTATCAGACCAAACCACAAACAATGGACGCCATTCTTTGCGGTGACTTTAATTTTGAATCAGACAGTGACGAGTACCGTTGCCTCACTGACCCCACCAACGCGCATGCCATGTCTGACAGCTGGACCATTGCCCAAGCTGGTCAGCCCCACCCACCCACTTTTCGGCTCTTTGACGACACCTATGGCCCTGATGCGGTGAGTTGTGATTTCGTCTTTGTGAGCGAGTCACTCACCTCGCGCGTTCAATCAGTCGTTGTGGATACCCTGACGCAAGCGTCAGATCACCAACCGGTGCTGATCGTACTGAGCGACTCAAGCCCGGCGAACAAATAGCGGCCTGGCGTACGGGTCGACTCCTTTCACCCCAGCCATTTGTTAGGATGAAAGGTAACGTTAATTTAATGGCAGGTATCAGCAATGAGTCATTCAGCCGGACCACACCCAGTAGCACCGTCACGTGAAGACTTCACGTACTTTGAAACAATCACGTTGCGCTATGCAGACAACGATGTGAACGGGCATGTTAATAACGCCCATTACTACTCGTATTTTGACACGGCTGTTGAGGGTTTTTTAAGAGCCACAGCACTGAGAGGCGTGTTAGCTGGTGAGGTATTCACGCCAGTGGTGGCTTCAAGCTGTCGCTATTTTCAAGAGATCTCTTATCCTGGCGATGTGGTGTTAGGCGTCAAACTCGCACGCCTGGGTAAAACCAGCTTGACTTATGAAATCGCTATTTTTACGACAGCCACCGGTCCAACAGCGGCAGCCTTGGGAACATTCACGACAGTGTGCACCAACAAAGAAAGCCGGCGCCCCACTGAAATTCCTGCCGCTGTACGAACCTACTTTGAGCAATCACTCAAACCCTTTTGATCCGATCCCACTAGGTCCTAGATCACCGCATCCGAAATCTCTTGGGCACTCATGGTACACGACTGATAAATCGCATCGAGATCGAGGCTCCAGCAGGCTTGAACAATCGCTAGCGCCCGCTCGTGGCCAACCACTGGGTCACAAATGGCGTGAAATTTTTGGGTTAGCGCCGCATCATCCAACGGGTTGTCAGGTTCACCATAAGGCTGGGGTTGTAGGTGTTTCAGGCAACGGCCATCGCGTAATTCAAGCGTCACACTTGCTGATCGTTTGGCGGGATAAACCGCTTGTATCGTCTCAGACACTTCAACGCTGACACTTGCAGCCAATCGGGCAATTTCGGGGTTGGCCCTGGCTTGGCTACCAAATGCCATTAGATCGACTTGGTCGTAAACCAGTGCGGCGGCTACTGCGTACGGGATCGACATCTGCGCATCCAACAAACCGTCGTAGTGCTGGTGATCGTGTTTGGCAGCACCACGATGGGTTTGAACCACGACTCGCACCACCTCGCCCGCTTCAACCGAACTTTGGCTTTTCATGGCCAGTACGGCATCAATTGGCGCATGCAGGTGACGACAGCAAGGATATGGTTTGACATAAGTGTTGAGCATTTCATAAGTTGTGCCCAATCCTTGCAACACTGAGTTGAGATCCGCTTTGCCACCCGCATAGGCTTTGAAGTAACCGTTTTCACCTTCAATGCCGGTTAGGGGACCATCAACACCCGCGCGTGCCAGTTGGGCCACAATCAAACCGTCGCGCGCACTTTTGCCAGGATGTATGCGCTTGGTTTCCGAGCCTTGGGCCAAAAACTCAAACAGTCCACTGGAAAAAGACCCGGCCATGCCTAGCGTCCATGACAGTTCCTCAACGGACAAGCCCAGCAACTTACCCACCCCCACCGCGCTTGCAAAGACACCGTTGATACCGGTGTTGTGAAATCCATTTTGCAAAGTGTGCGGATGGCCAGCCCTGGCCAAACGGCAACTCACCTCGTAGGCTGCAACGACGGCAAGCGTCACCTCTTGCGCACTGGATTTGGACGCTTGCGCCTGCGCCATGATTGCTGGCATGGCGCAAGCACCCGGGTGATAAGAACCTGGCGTGTAACCGTCGTCAATCTCTAAACCGTGCGCTGCCGTTCCATTGATAAAGGCTGCCGTGTGAGCCGCAAACCGCTGCTCGCTGCCCACGACCCCAGCCGCTGAACCCGACTCGGTTTGTGCAAAGTAATTTTGAACAGCACGGCTCGTGGGTGCCGTACAGCCGGCTATGACCGCGCAGTGGTAATCAAGCACGACCCGCTTGACTTGATGAATCACAGCGGGTGGCAAATTTTCAATCTCTAACGAGTGAACCCAACCCGCCAAGGCCACGGTCAGTGCAGGGCGTGAATCCGTTGCGGGTTGATCATCATTTGAATGATCAAGACCGATTGGTCTTTGGGTCATGGTGGTTTGTCTCCAGAGATCGAGCCACGTCTTGTCAATACAGGCAAGATTAAAGCCAAGCTTGTGTCTTTTTATTGACGAATGAATAAAGATAAACGCAAAACAGACGTCGTGTCTATTTCTCTTCAAAACCAATCGACTTTTGGGTAAGATAAGACTTACCGGACTGAATGGATATTGACTAGCACAACTGTGTTGTGACTTGGTTTGGTGCACCAAACCAACAGCGTGAACACAACCACTAAGACACGAACCCCGCCAAGGGGTTATGGTTCAGTTCAGACCGGTAGCGACTATAACGACACTTCCTTTACAGCTTATAAAAAGCCCCATTTAGAGATTGAGACCCAGATGCTTCAGGCCCAATATTCAGCAGCAGATTTCGATGACGAGTCCCGCATGATCGTTGACTTGGTCACCAAGTTCGTCGACCAAGAGCTCATGCCTCTCGAACCAGGCGTTCTTGAACGCGAAATCAAAGGCGAGCACCTTCACTTAACGTCAGACGAAGAAAAAACGCTCACGGCCAAATGTAAAGAACTCGGCCTTTGGGCGCTCGACGCCCCAGAAGAATTCGGTGGTATCAATCTGTCCTCAGTCACGTTGATGGCCATCAATGAGGAAATTGGGCGCACTGTCACGCCGTTCACCTTCCCGCCTGATTCACCAAATCTTCACATGCTGATGGCCACCGCCACAGAGAGTCAACGCAAGAAATACCTTGAGCCCTATGCACAAGGCACCGCAAAATCAGCCATCGCCATTTCTGAACCCCAAGCTGGCGGAGACCCTACCGGGATGCTCACGCGCGCTGAAAAAAACGGCGATCAATGGGTTCTTAACGGTCGCAAGATCTGGGTCAGTCGTGTACCAGCAGCAGATTTTATTGTCGCCATGGCGCGCGTTGGCAGTGGCAAAGGTCACGAAGGCATCACCGCTTTTATCATCGACAAAGGCACCAAGGGATTTGAGATCCTGCGCGAAATCCCCATGCTCGCGGGGCACCGTACCTATGAATTGGCTTTTGAGGATTGCCGTATCCCTGCAGAGAATATCTTGGGTGAGATCGGTGCCGGCTTCGCACCCATGCAACTGCGATTAAATATTCGCCGCTTACAAATGGGAGCCTGGTGCCTAGGCATGTGCCGCCGCGCCATGGAAATGATGATGTCTCACGCCAAGCAACGCACCACATTTGGTGCTTTGCTCGCAGACCGACAAGCGATTCAATGGTGGGTGGCTGATGCCGCCATGAAAATGCATGCTTGCCGACTCATGGTTCACGACGCTGCCCGCAAGCAAGACCGTGGCGAAGACATTCGTATGGAAGCCTCCATGATCAAGGTCTACGCCACGGAAATGGCGGCTGAAGTGATTGATCACGCCATGCAAACGTTTGGTGCCATGGGCGTGACCAAAGAATTACCGTTACACCTCATGGCACAACGTGCGCGCGTGATGCGCGTCTATGAAGGCCCCTCTGAAGTGCATCGCATGTCAATCGCAAGACGCTTATTCAAGACGGTCAAGTAGCCAGAAGTAGCAAGCCAGTAGTCATAAAACGATAAGACATCAGGGGTGGCCGCTCTTACGCTAAGCATGGGCGGCCGGCAACCAGGAGACACGCAATATGGACGCAGCTCGCCATGACGAGCCACCATTGCAGCCTTTGGCTGACATCGTGGTTATCGATCTCACCCAAATCTATCAAGGCCCATACTGCACATTTTTGATGGCCAAAGCTGGCGCTGAGGTCGTGAAGATTGAGCCACTTTTGGGTGAACCGAGTCGCATTCGAGCCAAAGTTGGTGGTGGTGCCTCGCTGCCCATGGCCATGCTTAATGTCAATAAAAAAGGGATCACGCTTAATCTCAAATCTGAAAAAGGCAAGGCGCTGTTCAAGCAGCTGATCGCAAAGGCCGACATCTTGGTTGAAAACTTCGCCCCAGGGGTGATGGATCGGTTGGGGCTTGGTTGGGATGTCTTACAGGTGATTAACCCACGGTTGATTTACGGTACGGGCACTGGATTTGGTCTGTCGGGCCCTGACCGCGACAATCTTGCCATGGATGTCACGATTCAAGCCGCCTCTGGCATCATGAGTGTGACAGGCACCCCCGACGGCCCACCACTGCGGTCAGGTGCTTCAATTGTTGATTTTTTAAGTGGTGTGCACCTTTACGGTGGCATCATGATGGCGCTGTTTGATCGCACCAAAACCAACAAGGGCCGGTTGGTCGAAGTAGCCATGCTTGAAACCGCCTATCCCACACTTGCCTCAAACCTTGGTCTGCTCTATCGCCAACAAGGTAAAGTCTCAGGCCGAGTTGGTAATCGCCATGGTGGGCTGGCACTTGCGCCCTACAACGTCTATGAAGCCGCTGACGGTCATGTTGCAATTGTGTGTGCCACCGAACACCATTGGCACAACATCCTCAAAGCAATGGGTCAAGAGGCCTTGAAGGATGATCCGAGATTCAGCAGCAATAAAGTTCGGGTTGAGCACATTGATCGGACCGATGCTTTTGTTCAGTCTTGGACCAAAACCTTGACGCGCGCCGAATTCGCACTGCTAAGCCAAAAGCACGCCATTCCTGCTGCACCTGTGCGCGATTTGTTTGAGGTCATGAATGATCCGCACATGCATGCCAGAGGCGCACTCGAATGGTTTGATGATCCTGAACTTGGCCGAATCGTCTTGCCAGCAAGCCCGATCGTTTTGCATGGCATTGATCGGGTGGCGACCGTGGCCAGTCCCGATCTTGGGCAGCACAATCAAGAAATTTATGGTGGCTGGCTTGGCCTGAACGATCAGACCTTGGCAGAACTGAAGCACGAAAGCGTGATTTAAGTCTGTTTAACCAAGTCAGTGTTTATGACGATATGGTTGGTGTAATCACCGACGCCGTGTAGGGTGGCATCAATCCTTCTGCATTACCACCCAAGCGCTCAGACAAAGTAACACCCGCTTGCATGACAAGCGGCAATGACTCATCGAAGCGTTTTTTGTTAAAGCGAAACAATGGCATGCCTAAGGAAATACTACAGATCAGTGATTGTTTAACGCCAAACACCGGACATGCAATGGCTGCCGTTTCAGAACGGCGTTCGGCCAAAGAGACAGCATAGTGCGCCTGCCTGATCTGATCATAGGTTCGGCCGCGTTTGCCAGAAAATGCCAAAATCACGCGGCCAGCCGCGCCCTTTTCAAGCTCAACGCGCTCCCCCTCACGCACATGCATGCGCACCGATCGGGGCTGCGTCATGCGGTGCAGACAAACTCGGTGATCACCATCACGGATGTAGATTGCCGCCGTCTCGCCGGTTGCCCGAACCAACTCCCGCAAAACAGGGCTCGCATGGTCCCACAACCGAAACGACTCTTGGTAGAGCATGCCCAAATAAAACGGTGTCGGCCCCAATTTGAAACGACCATCTTCAAGTCGTCGCAAGTAGCCGTGATGCAACAACGATTCGCAGATCCGCAGAATCGTGCTGTGATACAAACCAGTAGCCGCCGACATTTCAGCGAGACTCATGCCTTCGACACTGTTTTCAAAGGCCTGCAAAATTGCCAGGGCTCGATTAACAGACGCCACGCCAGGCTCAGGGTTGGTCGATTTCATTTAGGTTCACCAATCAACGAATCATGGGATTATCCCACTGGAGTCGCTGGCTTGGCGCCAAATTTTTTGCATTCATCTCATTCTCTTTATCTTTCAACTCAATAACCAAGGAAATCCAATCATGTCTGAAGAACTGGTGTTTGGCGTAGAGGACGGTATCGCCACCATTCGCCTGAATCGTCCTGATAAATTCAATGCGTTCACCCCGGAGATGCTGATTTCCTGGGCTGACGCCTTACGCTTTTGCAAAGACAGCCCAGAGGTCAATGTCATCGTTTTAACGGGTACTGGCAAAGGTTTTTGTTCAGGCGGCGATGTTGGCAACATGAAAAATCGCAGTGAACAAAGCGCTTACAGTCGTCGTCAGTTCTTAACCGACTTCGTACACCCGATTGCTTTGTTACTGGATCAAATTGATAAACCCATGATCGTGGCAGTCAATGGTGTGGCAACAGGCGCTGGAATGGACATGGCACTCATGGGTGACATGCGGATTGCAGCCCGTAGCGCACGCTTTGCAGAAACTTACATCAAAGTCGGCTTGTTTGCCGGTGATGGTGGGTCTTGGTACCTACCCCGACTGGTTGGACAAGCCAAAGCGTTGGAGTTGCTTTGGACCGGTGAGTTTGTTGATGCTGAAGAAGCTTTGCGTTTGGGCATGGTCAACAAAGTGGTCGATGATGATCAACTGATGGAAGCCACTTATGCCATGGCTCGTAAGATCGCTGACCAGCCACCCATCGCCATCCGAATGATGAAACGCGCCGTGCGTCAATCTGCCGCAATCGACATACGAACCCACCTTGAAATGGCCGCCTCACACATGGCAGCGATGTACTCTACTGAGGATCATAAAGAAGCCGCCAGTGCTTTTTTAGAAAAAAGGACCCCCGTTTTTAAGGGCCGATAAAACGAAATGGGTACGAGTGACCGATCTCCTAGTGTCACTTGTGCCCGACCCTGCTGGGTCTTAACGGCTGCGTCGACTGCAACATATATGCTTTAGGCAAGGGATGTCTATCGTGCTATATAAGAAAGGAGAGGAAGAATTACAACGCCCGCATGAGGAGACGATCATGCTCATTGACATACACGGTCATTTCACGACGCTGCCGGAATCGGTTTCATCCTTCCGCAACGCGCAGATTGATACTTTTGATAAAACAGGTCTCGCACCAGATATTGCTTTACCGGAAGTCAGTGACAAACAAATCACGGATGCCTTGGAGAGCAATCAGATCCGGGTAATGAAAGAGCGTGGGGTTGATCTAACAGTTTTTTCTCCCAAAGCCTCAGCCATGGATCACCACCGGGGCAATGAACAAACCAATGTGGTTTGGACCAAGCTGTGTAACGATCTGGTGCACCGGGCGTGCCTACTGTTTCCTCAGCACTTTGTCGGCGCCTGCCAACTGCCGCAAGTCAGCGGACAGCCACCGCGCGATGCCGTGATTGAAGAATTGCGCCGCTGTGTGACAGAGCAGGGTTGTGTTGCCGCCAATTTGAATCCCGACCCATCGGGTGGCTATTGGCTCGATCCACCCTTAAGCGATAAAGCATGGTGGTACCCACTGTTTGAAGAGTTGGTTGCACTGGATGTGCCCGCCATGATCCATGTGACTGGCTCATGCAACCCTCACTTTCACACAACCGCCACGCATTACATCAATGCCGACACAACCGCTTTTGTGCAGTTTTTAACATCGACGATTTTCCAGGACTTTCCGACGCTTAAGTTCGTCATCCCCCACGGTGGTGGTGCAGTGCCTTTTCACTGGGGTCGATACCGTGGGCTGGCGCAAGACATGGGCTTGCCCGATTTGAGCGAGAAGGTCTTGAAGAATGTCTTTTTCGATACCTGCGTTTATCACCAAGCGGGAATCGACCTAATGCTCAAAGTATTACCCAGTGAAAACATCTTATTTGGCTCAGAGATTTTTGGCGCCATTAAAGGCGTAGACCCCACGACGGGTCATTATTTCGATGATGTGCGACGCTATGTGGACCAATCCGAACATGGCACACCCGCCGTACGTCAGCAAATTTTTTCAAGCAATGCTCAGCGAGTCTATCCAAGACTCAAACCCTTTTTGGCATGTAGAGCCTGCTGATTTCATTCTCACAAAAAATAGGAAAACATCCCATGACTCAACTTGGATTTTCGGTTCAACCCACGCCTCGCCTAGTGAGCGATGCGCAAATCGCGACCTTTCGTGACTTTGCCGTGGCAAATATTAGCGATGCCATGAGTCGTACCAATGGCACCAGCCATCTGCGGCCCTATCACCGCAATGGCCGCCTGATTGGTCGCGCCCTGACTGTCAAGACAGCCCCCGGTGACAATCTGATGGTCCATAAGGCGATAGAAATGGCCCAACCTGGCGATGTCATTATGGTTGACGCAGGGGGCTACTTACTAAGCGCTGTGGTGGGCGAGCTGATGTCCACCACCGCTGCGCATAAAGGTATTGCTGGCTTTGTGATTGACGGGGCCATCCGCGATAGTGAAGTCATTGGCAAAGGTGACTTTGGCGTATTCGCCCGAGGCGTCGCCCATCGTGGCCCTTACAAAGAAGGCCCTGGCGAAATTAACGTACCCATCAGCATTGACGGTATGGTGACGATGCCCGGCGACCTGATCGTTGGTGATCACGATGGCGTTTTGGCCATTCGCCCCAATACGCTCGACGCGCTTGGTGCTTTGGTCGCCGACATAGAAGAAAAAGAAAAGAAAATATTGCTAAGCATTGCCAATGGCACAATCGATAAAAGCTGGATCGACGAGACGCTGCGACGCAAAGGCGTTGACATTTGAGGGTTCATTTTAAACAGCCAACGCATTAAAAGGTTGGGTCCTGCAGTACTTTTTAGCCCTGTAAAAAAGATGGGGCACTAAAAAATCAGAAACCAAGGAGACATAACATGCAAAACAGCTGGAGTGCGATCAAACGAATCAAACGAGTCTTGATGTTGGCGCCGATTGTTGGGGCGCTGAGCTTTGGCACTGCCACGGCTCAGTCTACCTATCCTGATCGACCGATTAACATGCTCGTTGGATTTTCTGCGGGCGGCCCAACAGATACTGCTGCGCGCGTACTGGGCGAATTTCTGAGTCAGGAATTGGGCCAACCGATTGTGATCACCAACAAACCAGGTGCCGGTGGCCTTGTTGCTGCTCGTGACCTGATGAATAGCCAACCTGATGGATACACCATTTATTTGGCTTCAAATGGCATCATGACTGTGGCTGCGGCGCGTTATGAAAAGCTTGACTACGATACGCAGCAAGACATGGCTGCGGTTGGAACAGTCGCGGGTTACCCACACATTTTGATCGTGCCACTAAACAGCCCCTTTAAAAGCATTGCTGACCTCGTCGCAGCAGCCAAGGCAAACCCAGGGACTTTGAATGCTGCTCAAGTGGGTAACGTCAACGAACTCACCGTTGAATGGATTAAAAATGAGGCGGGCATTGATGTTGCACTCATCCCATACAAAGGGGGAGCGGCTGTGGTCAGTGACCTCACCAGCGGCAGAATTGACTTTGCGCTGGTGGCTCCCGGTGTTGCATTTCCACTGCTCGATGGCAACAAGGCGCGCGCGCTTGGTGCCACCAGCGATAATAGCTTCACCAAAAAACGCGGCATCCCAAGCTTCAAAGCGGCGGGCCTAGGCAATATTGACTTTTACATTTGGAATGGCCTGGTTGCACCCAAAGGGACAAGCCCAGCAATCATCAACAAACTGAGCCAAGCCACGCAAAAGGTTCTGGCCATGCCTGCCTTACAAAAAAAGCTGGGTGTTGTATTTCTCGATGCCGTCATTGGTTCACCAGCTGACTTTACACAACTGATCCAGAACGAAACGGCCAGTTGGAAAAAGGTGGTTACTGACGCCAATCTCACCTTATTGAAGTAATCAGACCGACCTTCCGTCGCCCGACGGAAGGTCGGAACTCAGCGGT
>JAFMCG010000180.1 GCA_017857895.1 Burkholderiaceae bacterium
ATGTCAGTGCAAAGCGCGTCCCAGGTGGGGTTTGCGTGGGGTGAGCCGGTTGTACGGTGATTTCAGCATGGTGGCGTTGTGCGATTTCTTTCACAATCGCAAGCCCCAAACCGCTGCCATGCGTTTGGGTGCCCAGTACCCGAAAAAAACGATCGAAAATACGCTCCCGGTCGGCAGGATCAATACCAGGACCGTCGTCCTGAACGCTAAGTGTGACTTGATTTGATGATGCATGCACCCCAACAGTCACTTGACTGTTAGAAGGCGCATAACGCAAGGCATTGTCGATGAGGTTGTTCAATGCTTCAGTGAGCAAAAGCGCGTGACCACGGATCCATGCGGTCTCCTGGTTTGACTCAAAGCCCAAATCGATCCCTCGCTTCATCGCCGCTGGCACCCATTGCTCAGTGACCTCACGGGCCAACTGCGTGGCATTCAAACGGGGTTGCTCGATCGCATCGGGATGTTCAGCGCTGGCCATCAATAGCAACTGATTAATTAGACGTGTGGCGCGGGCAGTGCCAGCGACGATTTTACGAAGGTTATCGGCCACGGGGTCATTGGGTGCCGCTTTTAAAGCCAGTTCGGCTTGTGAGCGCAAGCCGGCAAGCGGTGTTTTAAGCTGATGGGCGGCGTCGGCAACAAATCGGCGTTGCGCATCAACGCTGCTTGAAAGACGCGATAGCAAGTCGTTCATGGCGTTAACCAGCGGTGCAATTTCGACCGGTGTGGCGTGATCTTCGATGGCCGAAAGATCGTCGGGCTTTCGATGACGCAAGCGCTTCTGTAATGCGTTGATGGGCGCTACACCGCGTGAAAGCCCAAACCAAATCAAAAGGGCAGCCACAGGGAGCACCAAAAACTGTGGAATGATGACCCCTTTGATAATGTCACTGGCCAGCGCAACCCGGTTTTCTCGGCCTTCAGCCGCCATGAGCAATACCCGTTGTTGTTGGTCAGGTTGTCTTGTTGAGTGCTCGGGATTGACCAACCATTGGTAGGCCAATCGAACCTCATATCCGCCAATCGTTTGATCGCTAAAGTAGATTTTGCCCAGATCCAAGTCTGAAGGTATCGCTGGTGTCGGCAAGGCGTCATCACCACTGATGACAGGTCCGTTAACAATTTGCGCTTTCCAAAAAACGCCTTCGTTGTCGCGTGTGCGCAGGGCAATACGGGCGGGGCTGCTGATCTGCAATAGGGGAAGCTCAGTGTCGGTGGCCCATTCGATTTGGTGCGATAGGATCGCCAATGCGCTGCTAAGGCTACGATCGTAGGGTGTATTGGCAATGCCTTGTGCCACCACATACGTGATAGCCACGCTCATGGGCCACAACAAAAACAAAGGGGCCAGCATCCAGTCGAGTATTTCGCCCAACAGTGAACGTCGCCGTGAGGTCGGGGCAGCAGGGCGTGCGGTGGTAATGGGAAGCGTTTTTTTGAGTAAGTCAGTGGCCAAAATTTTGCCTAAAAATGCTTAACGGGGATTCGCACTATCGTTGTGTGTGTCGATGCCTTCGCGCTGCAAGCAGTACCCCAAGCCGCGCACAGTGGCGATTCGTACCCCGCTGGGTTCCAGTTTCTTTCTCAGTCGGTGAACGTAGACTTCGATCGCGTTTGAGCTAACTTCTTCGCCCCATTGGCATAGGTGATCAACAATTTGGGACTTATTGACCATCCGGCCTGCCCTGGTCAGTAAAATCTCCAGCAGGCTGATTTCTCGGGCTGACAGGTCCAAGGCGATATCATCGACCAAAGCCACGCGGCCGGTTTGGTCAAACACCAAGCGTCCGTGCCTGACGATGGTGGCGCCCCCGCCCGCGCCTCGCCGAGTGAGTGCTCGAACGCGCGCCTCAAGTTCTGTTAAGGCAAATGGCTTGGCCATGTAATCATCAGCCCCGAGATCAAGACCGCGCACGCGTTGCTCGACAGAATCAGCAGCCGTCAGAATCAAGACGGGTAGGCGGGAGTTTTGATGCCTCAAGCTTTGTAAAACTTCTAGGCCAGACATACGCGGCAGGCCAAGATCAAGGATAAGTAAGTCAAATTCTTGCGAACGAAGTACCGTATCGGCGGCGACGCCATCACTGACAGCGTCAACGGCGTAGCCATTTTGGCGTAGTGACTGGGTCAAGGCGTCGGCCAGCAGACTATCGTCTTCAGCAATCAATATGCGCATGGATGCAGGCTAAGTGATCTTTTTAACACTACGATTCTGGCACATCTGTGGTGTATTGCCTACGGTAACAACCCGAAAGAGACATTTCTTTGCGCACTTAAATGGATCTTATCGTCATGCTGTGTATATATACAGTACTATCCGATGTAATAATGATCCAGATCTGTGCTGTCAGTGCTTTGTTTACTAGGTTCTGGCATTGAATTGACAGCCACCCCGTTACCCACAAAAGGATGATTCATGGACGATAAATCGACCAAGCTAGCGGCAGCAGAAAAAGGCAAAGCGTTGGCCGCTGCGCTTTCCCAAATTGAGAAACAGTTTGGCAAAGGTTCAGTGATGCGCTACGGTGACAATGAGGTCGAGCATGACATTCAGGTGGTATCCACCGGTTCATTGGGCTTGGATATTGCGCTTGGTGTTGGTGGCTTGCCGCGAGGCCGTGTGATTGAAGTATACGGTCCTGAATCCTCAGGCAAAACAACGCTAGCGTTGCAAGTGTTGGCTGAAATGCAAATGATTGGTGGCACTTGTGCTTTTATTGATGCCGAACACGCGCTTGACGTGCAGTATGCGTCACGGTTGGGTGTGAATTTGACTGACCTTTTGATTTCGCAGCCAGACACAGGCGAGCAGGCACTTGAAATCACCGATGCGTTGGTTCGATCTGGATCGGTTGATTTGATCGTGATTGACTCGGTGGCTGCGCTCACGCCAAAGGCGGAAATCGAAGGTGATATGGGTGATTCGTTACCGGGCTTGCAAGCACGTTTGATGAGTCAGGCCTTACGCAAGCTTACCGCTTCGATCAAGCGAACCAACACCACGGTGATTTTTATCAATCAGATCCGCATGAAAATTGGCGTGATGTTTGGTAATCCTGAGACCACAACGGGCGGTAACGCATTGAAATTTTACGCCTCCGTTCGCTTGGATATTCGGCGCATTGGTGCCATTAAGCGCGGCGATGAGGTCGTGGGTAATGAAACGCGTGTCAAAGTGGTGAAAAACAAAGTCGCGCCGCCCTTTAAACAGGCTGAGTTCGACATCATGTACGGTGCAGGCATTTCGCGAGAGGGCGAGGTCATTGATCTCGGCGTGGCGGCCAATATTGTGGACAAAGCAGGTTCTTGGTTCAGCTACAACGGTAACCGTATCGGCCAGGGCAAAGATAACGCCGCCTTTAGCAGTGCCATCAAGTTTGGTAA
>JAFMCG010000181.1 GCA_017857895.1 Burkholderiaceae bacterium
TAGCAACCCCCAGCCCATTCGCTCGAAAAGCGCGCATCACTCTGCTGGAGAAGCAGATTCCGCATGAAATCATCATAGACAATCCATGGCAGCTGGAAAGTCGAATAAAAGACCTTAACCCGCTCGCTAAGATACCGACACTGGTGCTAGATGATGGTCGTGTTATTCATGATTCCAAAGTGATTTTCGAGTACTTGGAGCTCGAAAGACCTGGGCACCTGCCAGCAGACAAGCATGGAAAAATAGCCCACCGGCTCGCGGAGGTTGTGGCTGATGGTATTTGTGATGCGGTAGTGATGACCTTTCTGGAAAACCAGCGGCCCGAAGGCTCTCGCAGCCAATTCTGGCTTAGTCGACAAGCAGAAAAAATACGAGCAGGAGTTCATGAACTGGACCGCCAACTGCTGCCTTCTGGAAGTTTTACCGCTTTGGACACTGGGCTCGCTGAGATTGCAACTGGTAGCACACTCGGTTATCTCGATCTTCGCTACGCAGACTATAACTGGCGTACAGACGCACCGAACTTACTTAAGCTCTTCGAGCGACTGATGAAACGCACCTCATTTCAGCAGACGGTTCCCAAGGCTCAGGTAGTGCCTGTGAATCAATAATTTGTCGGGTTCAAGGTAAAAGTTCAACTTTGGGTCACGACTCAGGTGCCATGTGTGTTCTTGCATCAAAACGTTACATCTGCCAGTTGTGTTCTAGTCTTGGTTGGGGGGGCCGAGATTCAAAAAGTAGCCATCTATTGTGAGAAAGAGGGTAGCCAAAGCCCCTCAAAATTTGGCTGGTTTGACTCTTAGGATGGCTATCAGAGCAAATCCTTGGCCCAATCAGGCTCGGTCCATGTTGCGTCATGATCGATTGGAAACACCGGTCGGGGTAAGCGCTTGAAATCAACGTTTTTGAGATTGGGCGTGGTTAAGCCAGGGCTATCCACATCAAAGATCTGCGCCTCGGGGAAAAACTCATCAAAGCCAGCACGGTAGTGACCGCGACTTTTCACAATTAAGATTCTTACCTTAGAGATATCAATCCCGTGCACTTCAAGCATGGCAGGATCACAAAGCTGTCGGCGCAAGGCCCCGACCACCACGCGTATGCCAGTGTCAACGAGCGCTATGAGGGCAGAGGGACCAAGCGAGAATATCTTCCCTTTGTAAATGCCGCGACGACCGATGCATTCACCATCGGTGAGTTTAAGCACCCGGGCTTTGGCTGAGTAGCGTTTTGAGAACTGGCTTTCAGTCGCGTTAAAGACCGCGTCAAACTCTCCGCCCTCACCAGCAACATGCGCTTGCTGGGCTAATTGAGGATCGATAAATACACCCAACAAGACACCTGGGATCTTCGCCTCATTGAACGCAGACAGCAGCCAAGTCGTGTTACCACGTCCGCCACCACCAGGATTGTCTGCCACATCGGCAAATAACAATGGCAAATTAGTCTGTTTTGCCTTTTCTAGCGCTTGGGCAATCTCAAGCATATCCGGTACATAGCGACCACGATCGGCCCAAGCGGCACGCGCTATTTTTAGCGCACAACGGCGTGCGGCATTGAGGTCACCGCGTGAGGTAACCGCAATCGTCATGCCGCATTTTGGTAAATCAGAAAATACAAAACCCGCTGACACAGACACGTTGGCGATTGGGCCCTCAAGAGCAGACTGCATCATCGCCGTGCCCATGTTGATCAGATCTGCGTATGGACCGCGTGCTGTTAGCAGTGTCACAGAGGGTGGTGTGATTGGCATGCGAATAAAAGCCTTGGTGGTTTTCTGGCCACTGAGCATTTCTACCATCAGATCCGCTGCCTCTGCGGCCCGTTCGCGCTGATCAACGTGGGGATTTGTGCGGTAACTGATCAGCGCGTCAAGTGCATCGATCGTACGCTCAGAGACATTGCAGTGCAAATCATGTGTGGCAATCACGGGGACCTCTGGGCCAACGATGGCGCGGATCAACGCCATCATGTCTCCTTCGGTATCATCAAGATGCTCGGCACTCGATGCGCCATGGTTGGCAACATAGACGGCATCCACCGGCATGGCCGCGCGCAAACCCACTTCAAGCTTTTGCATGAACTCGCGCCAGACGGCTTCAATAACAGGTCCACCGGGCGGTGCACCAATGACAATCGTTGGCGCAGCCGTCCACGGCGCGATTTCATCCATCCGTGCATAGAACCCTGTCACTTCCGCTGGTAAGTTACTTGTCTGGCGCGCGAGCGCTGTGATGGATTCACCTTCGTACCAGCAGGATTTTTCAAAGTCTTCCCGAATGGATACTGGTGAAAGGCTATTGGCCTCAAGCGCAAAACCAGCGATGGCGATTTTTGGGTTCTTTTTCATCATGTGGCTTCAAGTGCCAATTACAACTTTGATTAATCCGTGCGATCTAATCGGGTTCCTGATCGTTATGCGCGGATGAACCCGTCGAATCTGTCTTGCTAGGATGACCATCGCCGTCGTTTGTATTTAGGGCAGGAAAACACATCTTTTCGCCATCCCATTGCTGTCCGCACCAACAGCGGCCCGCCGGGTCAATAATGCAGGTGCCGGTACCGCAGCAGCGAGGATCTTCTGCCATGTCTTACTCCTGGTGATTAACAAATACGTCTTTTGATGCTATTCAAATGGGCCAGACAATTTGCGAAATGGTGTTATTAAAATTTAAAATCCACCGCACGTTGTTGCAAATTATGGGGAATCGAACAGGTCATCATGACAAAACTGTTGTCTGTTGCTCAAGCATTTACTGTACACCGACGCGTTCATCATTATTTAATATGTTTTGCTTTGAAAAGGTTGACCAAAAGGGAAAGGCCGTTGATGACTAACCAGTTGTCGAACCGACAGGTCTTGCAATACGTGTTTTTTTGGAGAGCTAAGTGGATTTTGGGTTGGGTTCCAGGCTTGGTTTCGGGCTGGGCTTTGGCATAAGCATCAGCCACGTCGTTGGTTGCTTTTAAGTTTGAATTGATTTGGGGTAATGTGCTAGAGCCGCCTATAAAATGCTGCTGAATTGCACGTACTAGAACGGCAGCTTGATGCTCGTGATAAATGCGCTAAAGTGCTCGGATTGATGCTTTTTTCGATTTAAGAGTAGCCGTTCTTGCGATTGTCTTGTTTAAAAATGGCTGGCGATTAGACCTGTACTGCTTTGACGTTACCAGTACGAGATCACAATAATATTTTTTAAAATAACCAAAGGGGATATTCAATGACACCACGTAACGTAACCATGCCCACTTTGCGCGAGCAAATGGCTGCCGGCGGTTGTCTTGCGCCGGGCGTGTATGACGCGTTGTCTGCGCGCATGGCCCAGCAGGCCGGCTTTGAGACGGTTTATCTGTCTGGGGCCAGCATTGCTTACACCCGCC